>CADCCH010000006.1 GCA_902799875.1 uncultured Bacteroidales bacterium
GATGAGCGTGGTCGTGAGTTCGCATGGGAGAACCAACGTCGTCGTGACTTGATCCGTTTTGGTCAATTCGAGAACGTTCAGTACGTAGAGAACAAGGATCAAACTCGTCGTTGGTTCCCGATTCCTTTCTCGGTACTTGAGAAATCCTATATTGACGAGAATGGTAATCCTATCTGGACCCAGAACCCTGGATATTAATAAAGAAACATTCGTTAAGAGAACGAATTGTAAAAATTCATAAACAACTAACATTATTAACTAAAAAACAAAAAGAACATGAAAAAGCTTGGTATTTTTGTAATGAGCATTGCAATGGTTTCAATGCTGTTCACTGCTTGTAAGAAAGACAACGGTACTTCCGGTGCTGGTGGACAAGACCTTGACAACATCGTAGAGAACGGTTTCTACGTAGTAGGTGAGGCAGCCGGTTATCCGGAGTTCAACGTACTCTGCCAATTTGCTCCTGGCCGTAACGAGGCTGATGAGAACAAACTGCGCGATGGCATGTATGAGAAGTACATCGTTCTTGAGGCTGGCAAGAAATTCCAATTCATCAAGAAAGAGGGCAATAATGAGACTCGTTATGGTGCTCAATTGACCTACGGTAAGCTTCCGACTGACAATCAAGAGGTAGATGGTTACAAAGGCTCGCTCGCTGAAAATGTCGAGATGGAGGTTAAGGAAACCGGTTTGTACCATATTGTGTTGGATTTCGATGCTGATCAGGCTCTTAAAAACGTAGGTGGACCGCAAATCGTTATGGCTATGGTCAAAGATTGGGGTATTGGTGGTAGCACCAACGGCTGGGGCTATTCTGCTTGCAACGAGGCTAAGAACTATGTTTACACTTGGAATGACTTTGAGTTTACAGAAGGTGCTGAATTCAAGTTCAAAAATCTTGGTGCTTGGAAACTCAATCTTGATGATGCTGAGTTAGTTAAAGCTAATACTAACATCGGTGCAGAGGGCGTTCCCGGTGGTGATAACATCAAGGTTGCTGAAGGTGGTCTCTACAAAGTTGTTCTCACATTTGCTTTGGCTAAGGGGGATATCGGTGAAAGCTTCAAGTATGAATTGAAAAAAACTGGTGAGGTTGCTTTCAAGGATTACAGCGAAGTAGAGCTCGAGCTCGTAGGTGACGCTATTAACCCGCAGGCTGGTACTGAAGATGATGACATCTGGTCATGGGGCCAAAAGATGGATTTGGGTAAGCCGGTTCGTGATGCTGACCTCTTCGTCTGGGAAGCAAACGTAGAAATGAATGCTGCTGGTGGTTTCAAAGTTCGTACGAAAGGCTATACAGCTCAAGGCGAGTTTGATGCATTCGACTTTGGTAAAGATGGTACCGGTGACAATGCAACTGTTGACGCTGATGGCTTGTACAAAATCCAGGCTACTATCAACGGTAAGAACGGTGCAAAGAACCTCATTATTACTCCTGCAAACTAATATTTGCATTTCTGATTCATTCAGAGCGGACGGTTTTCCGTCCGCTCTTTTTGTGTCCCTATGGGACAAAATCCAAGAAAATGCTAAAAACATTGTTTTTTATTTGCATATTCAAAAAAAATGTTGTAACTTTGCAGCGTCTTTAAAATAGGCATAATGTAACCTTTAAATTAATACGTGTATGAGACTGGAAGTTTTACTCTATTCGTTATTGTTTATTCTAATCGGCTTGGTGTTGGTGTCCCTCTTCCTGGTGTGGCACTGGTTTGATGCGCGTGAGCGTTTGAAAGTCGTACGTGAGGTGACGCGCGAGCAGACGATGCATGCTATTCGTCATGCGCATAACAAATGCCGTATCTTGCTCTACGTTAGTCTCTTGCTGGCATTAGCATATGTGCCTATTCCTATTTTCCTGCACGAATATTATAGCACGCTCGTGTATCCGGGCGTAGTCATCATTGCGGACCTCTTAATGCTCTTTGGCTTGCGTGCCCGTGCGAAGATGTATCTTGCTTCCATCGATGAGTATGTGAACGAGAACGAGGAGCATGTACGCGAGGCGGCTATCCAGCGTGAGCAGATGCGCGAACAATGGAAAAAAGATGCTGTAAAGCTCAATCCGCAAGCGCAGGCTGAGATCAAAGAAGCCTTGGGGGACAACTACGAGACCTGGTATCAGCACGATATCCTTGTCGGACGTAATGTCCTGGCTAATCGTGAATTAGGCTTGCTCTATGCGCAAGGTATCGTTATCCCGTTCTCCGAGATCATGGAAGTGCGTTATGGCCGCAAGGACCTCAAACTCGTTACCACCAATAGTACATACCCGTTCATCACGATTGACTTCGGCGCCCTGCCGATTAATCCCGAGACAGGTAACAAATACATGGACGAGATAGCAGAAGAGATTCAGAAACTCATCGCATAAAAAAAGAGGCATCTGCCTCTTTTTTTTGTTAATAACTCTCCTCTATATTAGGGAAACTACTATCTTTTACTGCGGAGACATATTCGCTTACTGCCTCTTTGATGGGTTCTGCCAGTTTGGCAAAATGCCGCAAGAATTTCGGTTTAAAGCCTTGATTAAGACCTAACATATCGTGCAGTACCAGCACTTGACCGTCACAACCGTTTCCTGCACCGATACCGATTACCGGACAGCTGACAGCTTTCGTTACTTTCTCGGCCAAGGCAGCAGGAATCTTCTCCAATACAATCGAGAAACAACCCGCCTCGTCCAGTAACTTGGCATCGTGCAGCAGTTTCTCTGCCTCTGCCTCTTCCTTGGCGCGCAGACCGTAACCGCCGAACTGATTCACACTCTGCGGAGTCAAGCCCAGATGACCCATCACCGGTACACCGGCTTGAATCATATGGCGTATAGATGGCAGGATCTCTTCTCCTCCCTCTAACTTAACCGCATCGCAGCCGCTCTCTTTGAGGATCTTAATAGCATTGCGTACCGCCTCCTCTTCACTTACCTGATAACTGCCAAACGGCATGTCGCAAACGACCAACGCGTGCTGTGCCGCGCGTACTACACCTTTGGTCAGGAAAATCATCTCCTCCACCGTGATAGGTAAGGTCGTTCCGTTTCCGCAAACCACATTGCTCGCGCTGTCGCCTACTAGCAGTATGTCAATTCCTGCTTCATCGACCAGGCTTGCTAAAGTGAAATCATAACTCGTTAACATGGCGATCTTCTCGCCGTTTGCCTTCATTTGACGCAACTTGGCCGTCGTCATTCGGCTATTTTGTACATGTACAGACATTTTATTTATGTTTTAATATAATCCAGATAATAATCGGCGCACCGAACAACGCACTTACCGTACTGATCGGCAGCGGATAAATAAACAACGAACACAACACATCGCATACCAGCAGCAGACAGGCTCCTATCAGCACACAAGCAGGGACAGTGATTCGATGGTTCGAAGTCTTAAACACGCCCCGCGCGATATGCGGTACCGCTACGCCGATAAACGCAATAGGTCCGCAGAAAGCCGTTACACCACCGGCTAACAGTCCTGTCGCCAACACAATAAACAAACGCGTTCGTCCCACATTAATCCCCAAACCTCGGGCGTAGTCCTCGCCTAAGAGCAAGCCGTTCAGCGGTTTCAATGCCAAGAGCACAAACAACGCGCCTACCGCTAATATCGGCACCATCAACTGCATGTCGCTCCAACCGACGCTACTAAGCGAGCCCAAAGTCCAGACGATAAACAGCTTCAATGCATCCGGGTTAGCGAAGTTCTGCAGCAGACTCACCAAAGCACCTGCTATCGAACCAAACATCATACCTACGATCAGCAAACTCACGTTACTCGTCACCTTTCTGCTCACCGCCAGCACCAGCAGCAACACCAGCGTCGCTCCTATACATGCGGCGATTGGTAACATTAGTACCAAGGTCGCTGAACACATTGTCAAAAACGCTACACCTAAGCTGGCACCTGAACTTACGCCCAATGTGTACGGTCCCGCTAAGGGATTGCGAAAAAGCGTCTGCATGATAAGACCAGAAACCGACAGAGCTGCTCCCGCTAAAATGGCGGTAATGGCTTTCGGCAGACGAATCGCGTGCAGTATATTTTGCTCCATCACACTCATCTTTCCCCACGGCCACAACCACATACTTCCGCTGCATACATCGAGGCAAAAAAGCAGTACCAGCAGTACTACCAACACCCCAAATATGTACGTGTTTCGTTTCACGCTGCAAAGGTACTGCTTTTTTTTGATATAAACAAAAAAAAGAGCGCCGAAACGCTCTTTTTCTTTAATTACGGAACTTCAACTCACCGTCCCGCAGTTCTACAATCACCGGTTTGTTCTGATCCACCTTGCCGGCAATGATGCTCTTACTCAGTTCATTGAGTACCAACCGTTGCAAAGCTCTCTTCACAGGACGAGCACCGAATTGCGGATCGTAGCCTTCCTTGGCGATATATCCGATCGCATCGTCCGTGACACGCAGGTCGATTCCTTGACCCTCTAACATCTTATGAATCCGACTTACTTGCAGACCCACTACGGCTTTGATATCGTTCTCCGTCAATTCACTAAAGTGAATGATCTCGTCGATACGGTTGATGAACTCCGGTCGTACGCTTGCCCGTAACTGCTCTTCCGTCAGGTTACTCGTCATAATGATCAAGGTGTTCTTGAAATTCACTACACGTCCTTTGTTATCCGTCAATCGACCGTCATCCAGCACTTGCAGCAGTACATTGAACACATCCGGATGCGCTTTCTCGATCTCATCGAACAGTACGACAGAGTAGGGTTTTCTGCGGATCGCTTCGGTCAACTGACCACCCTCATCGTATCCTACGTATCCCGGAGGCGCACCGATCAGACGCGTCGCACTGAATTTCTCCTGGTACTCACTCATATCGATACGCGTGATCATATTTTCGTCGTCAAACAGGTAATCTGCCAATGCCTTTGCCAATTCGGTCTTACCGACACCGGTAGTACCCAGGAAGATAAAACTACCAATCGGTCGTTTGGGATCCTGTAAGCCCGCTCTCGATCTACGGATGGCATCGCTTACGGCTTCAATCGCAGCGTCTTGACCGATGATACGCTTATGTAACTCTTCCTCCAGATGCAGTAACTTATCCCGCTCCGATTGCATCATCTTTGCTACCGGTATACCCGTCCAACGGGCTACTACCTCCGCGATATCGTCTTCGTCGACTTCCTCTTTGATTAACGCTTCGTTACTGATGGCATGCAGCGAGTCTTGTGCTGCTTTGATATTCGCTTCCGCAGCAGGAATCTGACTGTACCGGATCTCCGCTACCTTACCGTAGTCACCTTCGCGTTCCGCCACCTCCGCCTGATGTTTCAGGGTCTCAATACGTGCTTTCTCGTTCTGGATCGTCGCTACGTAGCCTTTCTCTTTGTTCCAGCGTGCGTTCAGTTCGTCAGACTGCGCTTTGAGGTCTTTGAGTTGAGCCTCAATTGCTTTCAGTTTCGCGTCATCTTTATCACGCTTAATCGCCTCACGCTCAATCTCCAATTGTTTAATTTGCCGATCTAAGGTATCGATCTCTTCCGGCTTGGAGTCCACCTCCAGACGCAGTTTGGCAGCTGCTTCATCGACCAGGTCAATCGCTTTATCCGGTAAGAAACGATCGGTGATATACCGCGCGCTCAGGCTTACGGCTGCAATAATGGCATCATCTTTGATACGTACCTTATGATGCGTCTCATACCGCTCCTTCAGACCACGCAGAATCGATATCGTGGCTGCCTCGTCCGGCTCGTCCACCATCACTTTCTGGAAACGACGCTCCAGCGCTTTATCGGTCTCAAAATACTTCTGATACTCATCCAACGTCGTGGCACCGATGGCCCGCAGGTCACCTCGTGCCAGCGCCGGTTTTAAGATATTGGCCGCGTCCATGGCACCGCTACTTTTACCGGCACCTACCAGCGTGTGGATCTCATCGATAAAGAGGATGATCTCACCGGCGGCAGCTACCACTTCGTTCACTACACCTTTCAGACGCTCCTCGAACTCACCCTGATACTTCGCACCCGCAATGAGTGCTCCCATATCGAGGGAGTAAATCTGTTTCTTCTTCAGGTTCTCCGGTACGTCTCCGCGTACGATACGATGGGCAAGCCCCTCAGCGATAGCAGTCTTACCGACACCCGGTTCACCAATCAGGATAGGATTATTCTTCGTTCTACGACTCAGAATTTGTAATACTCGCCGAATCTCGTCATCTCTACCGATTACGGGATCCAATTTGCCCTCGCGAGCCCGCTCGCAGAGGTTAATCGCAAACTTTTGTAAATTTTCGTTGTTGTTATTCATAGTTGTATGTCGTTTAGTTAATAATCAATTTTCACTAACCAACCTACAAACTATGTTCCAAATTGTGTTAGACTGACAAAATGGCAGTCAATCGTGCTAAGAGCGCCAGCATGTTCGGTAGCACCTCATCGGCTTTCTCCTCCCATAACTCCGCATCGGGTAGGGGCCCCGTGTTGACGGCAAACGTATACAGTCCGGCTGCTTTGGCTGCACGTACACCAAGCGGCGCGTTCTCTACGACTGCACACTCCTCTTTCTTAAAGCCCGAACGTTCCCAAGCCTTCAGATACGGCTCAGGATCGGGTTTGCCTTTTACTACATCAAACGAAGAGATGATACCCGTGAAGACATGATCGAAGGTCTCGTTGAGGGCATTAATCAAGTTCCGCTGACCGCTTCCGGTCACTACCCAGCATTGTACCCCTTGCTCGTGCAGGAACTTAAGCACCCTGTCTACATTCGGGATAATACCCGGAAAACCACCGGTCATCTCTGTAAAATGTTCGGTCTTATCCTTATAGATCGCCTCTATCAACTCTGCCGGTGCATCTGTACCGTACATCTGTTGATGGTGCTCCTGAATGACACCGGTACTGGTGCGTCCTTCGTTGCGGTAACACTCCATCGGGGTGTAGGGTAGACCGTGCTTGGTCATCGCCCATGCCCAGGACTCCGCATGATACGGCATCGAGTTATAGAGTACGCCGTCCTGATCAAAGAAGACGGCTTTTAAAGTGTGACCGAAGGGCTTTTCGGGTGTCGAGCCGCTCGACCGAGCACCAAATATTGTACTTCCTATTCGAACCATAGTAGATCCACATTCTATCGCCAATTTATAATCATCACTCATGCCCATCGACAGTATAAGATTATTCGGATTATTCAGATTATTCAGAACTCTCCGAGTTTCTGTAAAACACCGCCGTATCTCCGTTTCATCGTCTGTGTTCGTGGCCATCGTCATCAATCCGCGTACGTGGATATTCCTGAAATCGTCAATCTTAAATCTTAAATTCTCAACCTCCTCCGGAGCAAATCCCGTTTTGGTCTCTTCTTTGGCTACATGCACCTCCAACAGCACATCCTGCACGATGCCCATTTTTGCCGCCTCGTCATTGATGACCTTCAATAAATGTGCTGAGTCCACGGATTGAATGAGGTAGGGATGCAGTTTGAGCAAATCGCGTACCTTATTGGTCTGCAGATGTCCGATAAAATGCCAATGTATATCCGTTGGCAGTTGAGCTGCTTTCTGTTTCAACTCTTGTACGCGGCTCTCCCCAAAATGCCGTTCACCGGCTTCGTAAGCTGCACGAATGGCCTCTACCGGTTGAAACTTACTCACGCACACAAGCGTGACATGCGCAGGTATATGCGCGCGTACCTCTTTTATTTTTTCTGCGACTTCAACCATTCCACGTACGGATTGATATAACGTTCTTTCTTTTCCGGATAGATGGTGTCGATATCAACCATGATACCTGTCTCGTACACATTAGCTAACTCGTCATTGATGGCATTACCGAAGAACATCAAATCGTTCGTCAGATTGAGGTACGCAGAGAACATCGGCGGGATCACGGTGCCTTGTTCGCGCACTGCATGCTGCAATATATGGTAGTTCTCTTGCTTGTCCTCTCCCTGGAACGGACTCTCGGCAATATAATTGGTAGTCAGGGGCAGGTAAGGTCCGAACAATCCTGCTTCGCCACGATGGTACTGTTCCAGGTATTTGTAAATCAAAGCCCGAGCCGATGCGTTATAATCCGGATAGATCGTCACTTTACCGATCATATAATGGAGTTCCGGATGGTTATACACCAACGCACCGATGCCGTCCCAGATATTATCCAACGCAAAGAGGGCTTTGACTCCCGCTTCGCGTGTCTGATAAGCCGGTTGCACGAAGGCACGACCGAACTCGATGGCATAGGGCAGGTAGTCCTTGATGAACCGCTCCGAGTACTTAAACAGATGTGCCGACGTGATATACGGCTGGCCGTCACGGATCTCCGCATCCTTACCCAACAGATAGCGGTACCCGCCGATGATCTGTTTATTGGCAGGGTCCCAGACAATCAGCTGATGGTAGGGCTTTGCCATCGTGTCCATGTCGTCTATATCCATTTCTTTGCCCGTTGCACCACCACCGTCGCGGTAGCTGATCTCCCTTAGACGCGCGATCTCGCGCATCACGTTCGGACACTCGTGTGCCGTGATGTCATAAATCAGATTATCCGCTTTGTTGGTCGGACGTAACAAATGACCTTCCAGTTCTTTTTCCAGAACCGATGTTTCAACAGCTGGTATGATTGGTTGCATATACAATTGATTTTACGTGTTGAGCCCATTCTTTGGGCGTTTTACTATTATCAAATGTAGTATAAGGGATAGGTTTCAATACATGCACCTTAAAGTGCTTACCATGCGCACCGTACATCTCGTCCACGAGATACAACATCTCGATATTCAGTTTAATATGCAGCAACTTGCGGATGTAGGCCAGTGCATAAAAGAACCGACTGTTCTTACCTTCAAAATAAATCGGCACAATATCCCGTTGGTATTCTTTGGCGCGCTGAATAAAATTTTTCTGCCACTCTAAATCCTGAATCTGCCAATGACCGTTGATGCGTTGCAAACGACTGCATGCTCCGGCAGGAAAAGTCAGTACATCTGTCTCGCTCTGCCACATTTTTTGCTGCGCTGCCGCCTGTTCTTTGCTCAAGTGTCCCACTTTATTCACCGGTGCCCAAAGTTCGTTAATCGGCTTCATGTACATGAGCAACTCATTGACGATCACCTTCAGCGGTCGAGGACGACTCTCATGAATCATCTGCGCGATGATCATGCCATCCAAACCTCCCAGAGGATGATTGCTGACAAAGATGACCGGTTTGTCATCCTTCGGGATATTCTCTGTGCCTTCTATCGAAGCGCTGCAGCCTAACATCTCATGCGTCACGCGATCGATAAATTCATACCCTTTGAGGTCTGGGTACTGACGCAAGAACGCATTCATCTGTTTCACATGCACGATACGCTCCAGGTACCGGATCACAAAACCCGGTACATGCGCCTTGGGCGCTTTGGTCTTCAGAATGGCTCGTATGTCAAACTGAAGGGGCATTATTGAACGGCGTGCAGGATATCCATGATCTGGGTCTTGGCCATCGAGATGATCTCGCAGTCGTATGCTTTCAGAGCCTGCTTGAGTGCAAAGACTGCATCGTCCAGCATGTTGGCTTGTACCAGGACAGAAACGTTCTTACGGGTCTCTTTGTCTCCGTCAATAGTGATCATCTCCACGCGTCCTTTGTACCAGAAGGCACCACCTTCGTTCGGGAATACATCAAAGAACTGACTGCGTTTGCAGTTCTGTACCTCGCAGTCCCCGAAGATAAAGGGTTTGATCTCGTTTAATACACAATTCTCTGCGTCTGCAAAGCTCACTGCACCTTCAATCAAATAAATCTCTTTAGCTGCTTTGGGATTGTCTTCTCCCGTCTGGCGCTCGTACTTAACTTTAATCTCGTGAAATATCATAGTGTTAAAATATTAATTCTGCTACATCGGTCGCATCCAACTTGCCTTCCGGCATCGGACGAATCGTTCCGGACCAGTAGAGTAACGGTGATACAGGTTTGTCGTCGATGACGCGATCGGAGATGTGGTTCTCGTCCCGCATGAGTTGCCATCCGGGTTGGAGCAGGAAGACTACATCACCGGTATGCCGTTTGCAAAGCGTGGAGCCTATCTGCGGATGTTGCATCGCTTCATGTCCCGGCATCGCCAGTTGTACACCCTCAAAATCCATCAGAAAATTAGCCACCTGCCGTTGGATCGTCTCCAGACTCAACCGTTTTTGTTCTATCAGCGTGCGGTTCAAATAGATGGATTGTCCGTACGCGCCGTCCACCCAACGTTCATGACCGTATAATGCCATGAGGTAGGTTCCGGTCAAAGCGGCAGCCCGGTCGGCATTGAAAGTCTGCACCGGCATGTGGATATCGTTCAGTTTCTGTGCATCTGTACCTAAGACCGGACGACCTACAACCAGCACCTGATAGTTTGTGCGACCGATACGTTTGTTGAGTTGTTCCATCAAGAATCCCAGATCCTGGTTGAGCCGCAGATATACATCTTCGTGCTCTGCACAGGCAATGCGGTCCGAGGTGGCGTTCGGGCTTAACGCATGCAACTGCAGCATCAGCATGTCGGGTGTCGCATCTGTACCGAGTTTCTCTGCTTGCTGGATGGCTAATGCCAGTTCGATCACCAGCGTGTTGGCCTCCGGTGCACGCATCAACACCTCTCCTACGCGGTACGAGAACGGTTTCTTGCGTTCCTGTGCCGTAGGGCAGGTATAGGTCTGTATATCCATACGCGGGGTCCAGGTACGGGCTGCAAAGGTAGCAATCTTACCGGATTTGTTCTGCTCAAAAGCAGCAGTAGGCAGTCCTTCGCTGTAGGCGGCGGTGGCCACCCACGCTTGCTGTTGGGCATCGATCCAACAGCACGCATTAGCCGCATGACCGGCCAAGAGAACACAGGTCTCTGCCTCCAGACCGATGGCGTATATCTTTGCCTCCGGATGGGCCAGACGCATCTTATCCGTCATCGTCTGCGAGAGCAGGTTCTTGGCGGAGATCTGCTGCTGTGTTCCTATGCCGTGGACCGATTCATCCTCCAGCATCGCGTGTGCCTGACGGTCACGGCGGGCAAAATAACTGTCCATCGTGTATCCGTGCCGATCCGGTGTGACACCGGTCATCAGCGTCGCCGTCGTCTCATTACCTCCATAGACCAGATGCGGATAGGCGACCGTCGTCTGGAAGGCCTCTTCACTTAAGGTACGGATACCACCTTGCTCCCAGAAAGGACGTAAGGAATTCAGATTATCCACCGTCATACCGTCCACTACCGCCACTACCGTCAGACGCGGTGCGGCTTGCAGGCAAAGGGCACAAAGTACTGCCGTTAACGTACTATATAGATAAGTCTTGCGCATAGATGTGTCAAAGGAATAATAAGCAGTCTCCAACCAAAGCCCACCAGCGGATGGCAGGAGAAGAAAGTAAGAAATGTAACGATAATCAATAATAGCGCATACACGCCGTATAGGATATATTCCACCCATTTGGAGCGTTGGCCCCGTTGGCGGTCATAGTAACTCATGCCGGCTACCAACAGGAAATACAGCACCAGACCTAAGGGCCACGAAGCGTACCAGGGTGTCTTCGTTACCTCAAACGAACCGATGGTACTTTCGCTCACTACCGGTGTGCCGTCACTCAGCCGGGCGTGCTCTATGTACCGCATCAGTTCTTCGGGTAAGAATAAGCGTTGCTCGTTGTTCATCGGTTGATCGGCGCGGGGACCGAACAGCAGATTGATACCGGCATTCTCCCATGAAAGCGCACCCGTATAATGGCGAATGAACGTGCGGTACGAGATACCCGTATAACCGCTATAATCGGAGAGAATCGTATCGCCTAACACGCGCTTAAGCAACACGTATGGACGCGTTGCGCAATTGTCAAAGACGAAGTTATAGAGGTATTTTCGGTTCTTAGGTTGGTAATTGGTCTCCAAATCTTGCCATAAGGTTTCGCGTTGTTCCGCGTTAAGATTCAGTACCTGCTCATAGACCTGACGATGGTCCTGTTCGTACTCTTGCGCAAACCACCACGTTGGTGCGGCACCTAACTCGTACCAGGTCTCACCCTTGACGAATTTCCAATAGAAATAATCCGTGTTAAAATCAAAGATCCCGTAGTTAAACGTGATATCCATGCCGTTGGCTTCGTCTAACACTCGGATAGCAGTATGTCCGTAACGCGCGTACAGTTCGTGTCCGGGTGTGCAGGTAATGAGTGAGATGCGGGCGTTCTCACTGAGCGTCTGTGCTTGCGTACTTGTGAACACGCAAAGCAAAAGACTTACTATGTACCAACGCCATTTATGCATAACTCATGATCAGATACGGAAGAAAAGTACATGCTATCCCTAATAACCAACCGGCACTCACTTGGGCACCGGTGTGGGCGTTGAGTCGTAGACGGGCCGCCATCAGCAGCCAGGAAAGTACCAGCCAAAGTACCCACGTGCCCCAGGTAGGGATCGCACCGATGCCCAAGCAGTAACTCATGATACCGCCTACTAATCCACCCAGACCCGTGAGGTGTGCACTGATCTTCCACCACCGGTTGATGGCCGCCACCAGTCCGATCGCGATTGCCGCACCCACCGCTATCCCTCCGAGATACGAAGGCGCATGGAGAATCTGTACTAACAGATATGCCCAGAAACCGAAACCTAAGAAGGCATATATATACGGCATCGTCCGTTCGCTCGGATCCTCGATATAGAGGTCCTTCACCTGGCCGCGTTTCATCATGATCCAGATAGCCGTGATGGGGATGACACAAGTCAATAAGAACGTCCCAACCAGTGCTATCACCACCCAGATCCAGGGCAGCGGAGCCACATGCAGCGAGTGTGCCCAACAGAAAAGGATCATTCCGTAGGTGGGTACAAAGAGCGGGTAGAGAACCACACTCAAGATCTTAGCTACTATGTCGATCGCTTGGTTCATATATGTCTTTTACGCAGGCGTGCCACTTGGATACCTAACTGCTCGCGGTACTTGGCAATCGTTCGGCGCGCAATCGGGTAACCGTGTTGCGCCATGTAATCCACCAACTGTTCGTCCGTCAGGGGATTGAATTTATCTTCCTGGTCAATCAACTCTTGCAGCATCTTCTTGATCTCATGCGTGGAGACCTCGTCGCCTTCGGCATTCATCATGGACTCCGAGAAGAAATACTTGAGCGGATAGATACCGAACCGCGTCTGGACGTACTTACTGTTACTTACACGCGAGATGGTCGATACGTCATAGCCCGTACGGTCCGCAATGTCCTGCAGCACCATCGGTTTGAGACTCGTCTCTTCGCCATCCAGGAAGAAATCATACTGCGCTTTGAGGATAGCCGTCATCGTGCGCATCAGGGTCTCGTTGCGTTGCTTGATGGCATCAATGAACGACTGCGCGGCATCTAGCTTCTGTTTGATGAAGAGGCGTGCTTCCTTGGCCTCTTTGGACTTGTTGTTATCCTTATAGCCCTCCAGCATCTCTTTGTAGTCGCGACTGACGTGCAGTTCTGGGATATCCCCGGTGTTCAGCACCACAAACAATTCCTCGTCCCGTTCTTCAATCGTGAAATCAGGAATGATGGTCTCTCGTTGGGTCTCATACACGTTCCCAGTAAACGCATTGGCGGGTTTCTGGTTCAGATGTACAATCTCTTGTACGGCTGCCTGAAAATCGGCATCGTCCAGTTCCAGACGTTGTTTGATCTTATCGAAATGATGCTTGGAGAAGGCCTCAAAATACTGCTCGATGATGGCTTTGGCAAAAGCCAGACTGTTGGAATTAGGATCCTGTCCCAGCTTGACTTCCAACTGCCTCAACAAACACTCTTGCAGGTTCGCACTGGCGATGCCGGGCGGGTCAAATCGTTTGATTTGTTGAACGATCTCCTCCATCTCGGCATCCGTGATGGAGATCTGCTCCTGGAACATCAGATCGTCCACTAACTGCTCCGTCGTACGACGCAGGTAACCGTCGTCATCGATGTTACCCAACACCCATTTGGCCACGTGCCGCTGCGGCTTGGTCATGTTGGTCAGGTAAATCTGTGCCTTCAACTCCTCAATCAGACTGCTGCCTCCTATGATCGGTACTTCGCGCCGGTCTTCGTCTGCGGGGTTATACTGCGGATGTAATAGGTAACTCGGCGTCTCGTCATCCGACACGTACTGCTCGTAGTTAAAGTCTTCGTTCTGCAGCGGGTCTTTCTGCCTTCCCTCGTCGTAACCGTCTTCCGGCATATACCCTTCTTCAAACTGCTCCTCGATGGCTTGAACCCCTTCATCCTCTCCTTCTTCGAGGGCAGGGTTCTCCTGCAGCTCCTCGTTGATACGCTGGTTGAGTTCTACCGAAGGTAACTCAATCAGTCGCACCACTTGGATCTGCGTAGGGGACAGTTTGGTGGTTTGGGTGAGGTTTTGTTGTAGGCCTATTTTTTGCATAATTCCAAAACGTTGGAAGTGATATATTCCAATTGTTCGTTATCGAGTTCAGTGTGCATCGGCAGCGATAACACGCATGCTGCCAGTTTTTCTGCTACCGGGAAGTCACCGTCTTTGTACCGCGGATCGAGGTATGCTTTCTGCTGATGCAGCGGTACAGGATAGTAGATCATCGCCGGGATGCCGCGTTCTGCTAGCCCTTCGCGTAAGGCATCTCGGTCTGCGCCAACTACTCGTAATGTATATTGATGGAACACATGTGTCGAGTGGGGCTCGTGACCCGGGATAAGCAACTTGTCGCAGTTGGCAAAGGCTTTATCGTAATACGCTGCGGCCTTCTGACGTGCCGCGATATATTCGTCCAGGTGCGGTAACTTGGCATCCAGGATTGCCGCTTGAATACTGTCCAGACGACTGTTGACGCCGATCTCGTCATGGTGGTAACGCACGTGACAGCCGTGGTTGGCAATCGCACGCATGCGGTCCGCCAGGGCGTCATCGTTGGTGAAGATCGCCCCACCGTCTCCGTAGCAGCCTAAGTTCTTCGATGGGAAGAACGAGGTGCAACCGATATGTCCGATGGTGCCGGCTTGCTTCGTCTCTCCGTTAGCGAAGGTGTATTTTGCACCGATGGCCTGACAGGCATCCTCGACTACAAACAGATGATGCTCGTTGGCCAGCGCCATAATCGCTTCCATGTTGGCACATTGACCGAATAGGTGCACCGGTACAATCGCTTTGGTGCGCGGCGTTATCGCACGGCGTACGGACTCTACATCCATGTTCATCGTGTCCCAGTCCACGTCCACTACCACCGGTGTCAGACCTAACAAGGCTACCACTTCGGCTGTTGCAATGAAGGTGAAAGTAGGGGTGATGACCTCATCCCCGGGTTTCAGTCCCAGGCCCATCAAGGCAATTTGCAACGCGTCCGTACCGTTACCTACATTGATGACATGTTTGGCACCGGTGTAGGCCTCTAAATGCTCTTGAAACTGCGCTACTTTAGGACCCTTGATGAAGGCTGCCGATTCAATGACTTCCTGTATGCCGGCATCGATATCCCGCTTGATACGCTGATACTGCGTCTGCAGGTCTACCATTTGTATTTTTCTCATTATTGCTCTAAAATAAACTCCACTACACCCGGATAGGCCCAGGCGTTAGTGATATAGGGATTGGTGTAAAAGATATCCACATCTAATTTGTCGGTGCGGTCCGGTGCATAGGTGCAATACGCGTAGATATCCCGCGGCTGTACTTCCGTAAAATGGTTCATTCCTACGCGTACGTTCACTTCGACCTCCTTGGGGAAGAGCCGGATATGCGCACCTTCAGGTACGTTCTTGACATGCAAGGGCACGATGAATTTCTTCTCCGTAAACCGCTCGCATATCACCGCTATATTCACGCTGTCGATCTCTGCCCGTGTGCCTTTCGGTAGCACCAGTGCAGCCCGGATATCCGTGGTGTCACTCAACTCACGTAAATCCAGCACGTCGGTATAGACCGTATCGATCTTATTGAGTCGGCGGTCTTCGCCGTAGAGTTTGATGCGCTTCTGACTCAGGGTCGGACCCGAGACGATCTGGTACTCGGCGGCAGGGCTGATAGCACCGGCAAAAGCCACCGCTACACTCTTCTCCTGCTCCGTGAAATAGGGGCAAAGGATCTCTTCGGGTTTGGTGTCAATCAGCCTGCTCGTACCCTGTAAGATATCGCTTATACTGCGTCGGAGGGCATCCGAAGGAACATGAATGGTTCCTTTGTCACCGTGAATATATCCGTGCAGATCGATGGTCAGACGTAACGGATCTCGGTGGTAAGTGTTGAGCCGTGCACCGGCGTCCCGCACCTCAATCATCACGGTGTCCGGCAGGCCGGGGTCACCCAAACCAATCGCACCGGGTTTACCGGTGTACTGGATCAGTACCGGCACATGCGTGTTACGCACCGACTGCATCGCGTGACCGTACCAGATGAGTGCCGCCAACACAACAAACAGCTGAAATGTCAGGATATCCCTTTTCACCCTTATTTCTTCTCTGATTGCTGCTGTTGAGCGGCGTCTGCTGCGTCAGCGAACACACTGTCTTTGCTTACTTTGATTGTAACGTCTTTGGCAATCGTGATGATGAAAGTCGTGTCCTGTACTTCCTTAATCTCACCGTAGATACCACCGGCGGTAACCACTTTGTCACCCTTCTTCATTGCCTCGCGTTGTGCCTGAAGTTCTTTCTGCTTCTTGGTCTGCGGACGGATCATGAAGAAATAGAATACGACGAAGATGAGGATCATCATGATCCAGAAACTCCATTGATTACCTTGTTGTGCAGCGCCTTCTGCCTGCAATAAAATTAAATTTAACATATTATAAAAAATTAAAATTTTTCATTAACCATTAACCATTAACCATTCACCATTCACCATTATTTCAATGTTAACACTTTGAAATTGTCCCCGCGTTGTTTGAGTTCGCGGAGGATCTCGGTCAAGATACCGTTGATGAACATATAACTCTTGTCACCCGAGTAACTCTTGGCTAACTCGATATACTCGTTCATCGACACCGTCAAGGCGATATCTTCGAACTCGAGTATCTCTGCCAGTGCGGTCTCCAGGATGATACGGTCCATGTAAGCGATGCGGTCCGCGTCCCAACCCTTGAGGTGGGTGTTGATCATCTGCTCGAACTGCTCGTGACCCGCAATCGTTTTTTCTAATAGGGTGGTGGCAAATTGCAACTCATCCTCTGTGTCGAACATCTCTAAGAGCGGCATGTCCGGGGTGCTGTCGGTCGTAAAACGCTTGACGGTTTTGATCACGTAACTGAGGACAATATCCGCATCTACGGTCCAGTTCGCTTTGTCCAGGGTCACCTCCATCTCGTCCAAGGCATCTTCCAAGGCTACGTTACTCGGCAGCAGGTTCTGGTAGATTAACCGCCAGATACGCTTGTCGTCCTCGTACGAGCAGGTCTCCGCCTCCATGTATTGGATATAGAAATCACTCTCCACCAGTTTCTTATACACATCTGCTACGGCCGGAATACCGGCGTCCCAACTCAAATGCTGCTCCTCTACGCGACGACGCAACGCACGATTGTCAAACAACTGTTGCGCCAGGCGGTTCTGCACAAAACGACGATTCGGAACCCAGCTCGAGTGCGTGGCTTTGGCCCGACCGATCTGCTCTTCCAACTGCTGCTGAGCGTATGCCGTGAGCACGTTGGCAAAATCCAATAATGCAAAATACAAATCGTACGTGTCGGCAAAACTCTTCGTCAACTCCTTACGCGCCGTCGTAACGGTCTTCCCCTTGTCTTGATAGTACGCGAACAGTGTCTGGATCACACGTGTTCGTACCATAGTTCTGTTAATCATATACTATATAAATATTGTTCGTGTGTACACGCGCATATCGCGCGCAACCTAAAAATCGCGCAAAGATACAAAAAAAATTGCATATATGCAAAAAAAATGTACTATTTATTTGTATAAATAGAAAAATTTTACTAATTTTGCAGCGAATTTCTCAAAAAATGTTGAAAAATGGAGAAGAATCAAGAAGAAAGACGCGAGCAGGAGATCGTTTACAGCCGTTCGGTGAAAGCCGGTAAACGCATCTATTATTTGGATGTTCGTAAGGCACGTAACAACGATCTGTATCTCTCGATTACCGAGAGCAAGCGTCGTCAGGCGGAAGAAGGTGAAGCACCTTCATTCGAGAAACACAAGGTATTCCTGTACAAGGAAGATTTCGCTCACTTTACCGAAGGACTGCAGGACGTGATTGCGTACGTGCAGAATCAATTAGGCGACATTGAGGAACGTCAAGAGTACGTTCCCGAAGCTAAAGAAGAGGTTGCAGAAACTGAGGAGTCTAAGAAAAAAGGACTCTTAGGATTTCTTCGGAAATAACCGCTTTGGATTGTAAGGGGAGGGCGGTCTCAGAACCGTCAGCTTGGAGGATAGTAACGATGTTGGTGTCCGTTCCGAAGCCTGCGCCCCGATCCCGAAGTGAATTGAGTACAATTGCATCAAGAGATTTGCGTTCCATTTTATGGAGCGCATTCTCTTTTTCGTGCTCTGTCTCCAGGGCAAAACCGACTAAGGTCTGGTCCTTGCGTTTGGTTTGACCCATGGATCGAGCGATATCCGGTGTGGTCGTCAGATGGAGATCCAGTGCGGTCTGACCGGGGACTTTCTTAATTTTATTTTCTGCGGTGCTTTCCGGAGCAAAGTCTGCTACGGCGGCGCAGAGGATGGCGATGTCTTGCTGTGGCCAGTTGGTAACACAGACTTCGTGCATCGCTTGGGCAGAGAGGGCATCGATGCGTTCAATCTGCCCAAAGGGATTATAGACCGGTACGGAGATACACCCGCATACGAGTGTCACGTGCGCTCCTCTGCGCGCACATGCATGAGCGAGGGCGACACCCATCTTTCCCGTCGAGTAATTGGAGATAAACCGCACGGGATCGATTTGTTCCTGTGTCCCTCCGGCGGTGATGAGTACCCGCTTACCCGCCATCGTCTTGGGGGTGAGGGCATACTCCAACGCTTCCTGGAGCAGTTCTATCTCCGGCATACGGCCTTTGCCGACCACACCGCAGGCCAAGATGCCTTCGGCGGGTTCGAGTAATGTAACGTTCTCCCAACCGCGGATCGTCTGAACGGCATGTTGCGTAGCGGGATTCTCCCACATCTTGTCGTTCATCGCCGGTGCTACCACGATAGGTTTGCGGGCCACACATGAACAGATAGTGGTGGTTAACGCATCATCGGCGATGCCGGCAGCCATCTTGGCTAAGACGTTTGCTGTGGCAGGTGCTACGATCATCGCATCGCACCAGTCGGGTAGGGAGATATGTTCGGTGGAATGGTCATTGATGGCGGCGAACACATCGGAATACACCCTGCTTCCCGAAACGGTCTGCAGGGTGAGTTCGGTAACGAACTGCAAGGCATTAGGTGTCGTGGCTACCTTCACTTGCGCACCCGCTTTAACTAACGAGCGAATGAGTTCCGGTATTTTATACGCTGCGATCCCGCCGCTGATACCCACTAAGATGTGTTTGCCTTGAAGCATTATTTTAACGCGTCGTCACGATTACCGATACGGTAAACGAGGTCGCCGTCGATGAACTCCTGGGTAGCCATCAGCGTCGGCTTCGGCAGACGCTCGTACTGGCGGCTGATCTCAATCTGCTCGCGGTTCTCAAAAGTCTCCTCCAAGTTATCCTGCGGAATCGAGAAATCCTGCAGTTTGGCGTCCAACTCGCGCTTCAGACCCATACTGATCTGGTTCGCACGTTTGGCAATAATAGCGACGGTCTCATAGATGTTACCTACCGGCTCCATGAGCTTGTTCACGTCACGGGTCACCGTGTTCTTCGGTGCTTTACTTGCTTTGTAATCCATATAATTTAGTCTTTTAAAAATTTCTTGATTTGATTCATCATACGTTCTGCCTCCTTGCGGTGCTTGGAGTCCGGGAACTCGGTGATGAAATTATAATATTCGTCCTGTGCATCACGGGCACGTTCGATTTTCTTGTCCTCAAACGAGTTGGTCATCTGCTGGTATTTGGCTTGGAGCACCAACCAACTGAAATCCTCCTGGTACTTGTTACTCGGGTAGTTCTTGAGCGCATTCTTGGCCACAATCTCACAGCTGAGGTAGTTATTACCCAAGTACGAACCTAGGTTATAGTACAATTGCGCACTCTTCAGTTCTTTGAGTGCCAGTTTGTCGTACAGTTCCGCCATCTCCATGTAAGCCTGCTCGGCGTACGGACTCTCGGGGTACAGCTCCACGAATTTTGTGAAGGCATCGATGGCTTTGTTAGTCACCGTCTGATCCAGACGTGCGTCCGGGGAGTCGAGGTACTGACAGTGTCCGATCTGGAAATACGCCTCGGGAGCGTACTTACCTTTGGGGTAGTTGCGCACATAAGCCTGGTAGTAGTCTGTCGCGGACTCGTACGCTTTCTGGCCCATATAACTGCGGGCTAAATACACCAACACATCCTCCGAACGCTCCGTCCCCTTGTAGTAGGAACTGACATCATCCAAGAGGGTTTGGGCTTTGACGTATTGCCGGTCGTTGAAATAACGTAAAGCGGCCTGGTATTTGGTCTCCGGATCACGCGATTTCAGCAGTTGCTGGTACTCTCCACAAGATGTGAAAAGCACCGTGATAAGCAGTAATATGTAGTATGTTTTTATGCGCATTTTGCCAAAATAGCCTGCAAAATTACAATAAAAATTGCATATATGCAAATTTTTTTCTTATTTTGTGATCATTTCTGCCCAATTTGGGGAGCAAACGGTCACCAGACTGTCATTTTTTGCTACTAATAAGTAGCATGCGGCGTCACCGGCACGGGCAATCATCTCGAGGGCTTCAGTCTCGCCGAGCACCATGCAGGCGGTAGCCATTGCGTCGGCACGCATGCAGGTCGAACTGACGACGGTTGCGCTGAGCACCGAGTGCTGTACCGGATAACCGGTACGCGGGTCAATCGTGTGACTGCGGCGTTCGTCGCCTTCGTAGTAGAAATTGCGGTAGTTACCGCTGGTGGCCATGCAGATGTCGGTCACGGCGAGTATCTCCTGCAAATCCTCCTGCGCCCCTTCGTTATTAAGGTTAGGTTTGGTGATGCCGACATGCCAGGGTTCTCCTTTTGCATTCAAACCGTGACAAACGACTTCCCCGCCGATGTCCACCAACCAGTTTGCGCAGCCTTGCCGTTGCAGCATAGCTGCAATCATATCGCAAGCCTGTCCTTTGGCTACGGCTCCGCCGTCTAACTGCACCCGCGGGTCGGCTTTGATGACCTTATGGTCCACCAATTGCACCTTCTCAAACCCCACGAACTCCCGCAGGGAATCGATTGAAGATTGAAGATTGGAGATTGAAGATTGAAGATTTTTTTCTTTATTTCCAAATCCCCAGAAGTTGACCAGCGGGGCGACCGTGATATCAAATGCCCCGTTACTGAGCGTATAGACGCGTTCAGCTTCGGACCACATGGCCTCGAAAGCGGCGTCGGTTGTCGTGTCGCGGTTGGCGTTGACAGCGGAGAGGACGGAGTGGGGGTTGAAGAGACTCAGACTGTTGTCAAACGCCTGCAAGGCGGCGTTGATACTGTCCTGCAGATCGGTTGTGGCACTATAACGGATGTTATAATATGTCCCAAAGACCCGTCCTTCGTTGTGGAAGTACGTGGTCTTCGGTTCGTCATTCCACCCCCAGATGAGCAAGGCCGCCAGGCCGATACCCAACAGGGCGCTGATGATATGTTGTTTTTGAATATGCATTAGAACCAGATGCCTAAACCGATGCAACCGTTCAGTTTCTGATTGTACAGTTTCTCGTCACCCGAGCCGTTGATATAGACGTTCTCTTTGTCCAGACCGTCCGGGTTGAGGCTGCCTAATGCAAACAGATCCAGCGTCAGGTGTTCGAACTCCCATTCCTGGGTCACTTTGAGGCTGAGGTTGGTAACAGCAAACTTCTCATTGCCGTACAGCGGACTCTCCCAAGGGGAGATACCGATCTGCGCACCGATGGTGGTTCCGAAATCAAAGGTGTAATCATAACCTAACTCAATGTAGGTGGAGAAAGCCTGACGCTCTAACTGACCGGCTAAGATCTTCACGGGATCTGTCTCTAACTTCAGGTCACCACCTCCAGCAATAGTCGTGTACCAGTTGATGTACGCACCGGCTTTGTCACCGAAGAAATGACTGAAGTTATACCCGAACCATAACTCCTGCGTGTGGTCACTACCGTCGTTGCAGTAGTAATAGGCATTGTAACCTACGCTGGCGCCGAAGAAAGAAACGCGGGCCATAAAGTCCACCTCCGGCATAAAACGGGTGTTGGGATCGATGGGATTCAAGTCCTCGTCGAAATACGGCAGTTGGTTCTTTGCAAATTTCCAATCACTCGCACCGAGGTTAGCCCATACACCGGCACGAAACTCAACAGCTTCGTCTGCGGCATTAAAACCCAACTCGATGTCTGGTTGGAAAGAAAGACCACCGTTGTACTGGCCACGCCAGATATACGCACTCACCAGTTCAGCACCGGCATCGTACGCAAACTCTACTTCTGCTTTTGCAGACATAACTACCGCCATCACGGCGGCAACCAAAACTAATACCTTTTTCATTTTAAATAAACTCCAAATGTTATATTCGTCAAAATGACATTCGTCACGGCAAAGGGGTTAACGCAGAGCTGTCCTTGCAGCATTAGTCCGCATCGCCCGGCTACCGTCCAGTCCTTGCGCAAACGCGCTTCTATGTTCTGCAGCGCGGCGCCGTCGGGGTTATAGACGCCTCTCCAGGGCGTTACACCAATCGCACCGTACAGACTGAATCCGTCTCGCAGTGCCTGGATGTAACTGATCTGGGCGTAACTTGAATAGGCATGTACGAACTCACCTTTATCGTTGACGATACCGTCCGAAGCCGCTACGCGGGTTGCCCAGGAGAAGGTTAAAGGGATCTTGTCGCTGAGGGTGTAGCTGATGTCCAGTTCCAGACGGTTGCCTTTGTCGGCATAGTTACCGAAATCAAAGAACCCGCAGTTGAAATTATGGATATAGAGCGCAAAGATGTTCAAGCCCCATCGCTGAAAACCGATCGATATATCTACCTCGGGTTGGAAAACTTTAAACGTCGCATCCTTCACACCCACGTTCCACCACAGATCGGCATACATGCCGTAGTAGCCTATATTGGCACTCGCCTGTATGTTCGCACCTCCGGCTTGCAGTCCCCGCCATAAATAGGCAGACTGGACTTTCGCCTGCGCGCCATAGGTGAACTCGCTCTTCTGCGCGTACGCACCCGCGCTATTCACAAGAGGTAGCGCCCCGATGCAAAGCATCAGAGCTACTACTTTACTCCCTAATTCTCTAATCACTAATCTCGAATCGATTACAGTGCATTCTGAACCTCCCATGCACGACGCAAGGCAACTTCCAGAATACGAGTGTTCGTGAAGTCAACGATACCGCCGTCAAAACCCGGCTCCAGATGGTAATCAGCTGTTCCCTCACCGTTGAAGTATGCTCTCACCTCGTCGCCGGTCAACCCTAACTCTGCAGCAATAGCATCCATACTTCCGTGAGGGAGACTGTCTTTTACAGCGCGAAGACGATTAAATGTTGTACGCATAATAATTTGTGTTTTTATCGTTTATGTATGTTAATTATCCGTTTTTTTCGGTTTTTTCCAAAATCCGCTGCAAAGGTACTACTTTTTTTTGACATATGCAAATGTTTTATATGAAAAAAGAATCAACAAAAAGTGTATATATACTATGTATATATACATATAAAGTATATTTTTGTGCATTTTATATAATTTATCATATGGGTATCCTATGGGTATTATATGGGTATCCTATGGTGCGCATAGTTATTTATTCATGTTTCCATATAAAAAAACTACTAAATCGGCAAGAAAATCGCACGCGGGCTTGCACATGTAAAAAAAAAGTAGTACCTTTGCACGCGATTTTGAATAACATTAAAAATCTTACGATATGAAAAAGCAGATTCTCTTTGCCATGATGGCAATCGTAGCAGTGCTGTTTGCCGCATGTGAATTGAATGGTCCGTACAGTGCGTCCCATGGAGGAGGTGGTGGCGGTAGTAGTAAAGATACGACGCAGCAAGACACGACGAAACAGGATACGATCGGTGGGGACACGATTGGTGGTGATACCCTTAATCCGGTAGAACCCGAAGATCCGAATCCGCTCTATCCGGTGCCGACTGTAACGCCGACGCAAGGTGCGGTGACGGTGATGATCAAGTTCGACCAGCCGGTATGCGAGGGCATGGACGTGGTGTTCGTAGGTAAGTACAACGGTTGCAACTGGGCGATTGAGACAGCGAGTCGTATGACGCCGGTGAATGACGGTTGGTACAAAGTAGTGATTGCTCCGGATGCTGCGGGAGATATTTGCGGTCGTCCGGTGATGTACGACGGTCAGATACCGAACTGGGACTACACCTGGGTGCATGATATGAGCAACCTGGTATCGGTTTGGCACGTACAGGATCGTATGATCGGCTATAACGAGTTTAACGAGCTGACCTTGTATTTCGAGCAGCGCGACGCCGATGCTGCGAAGGTGGTGTATATCGAGAGCAAGGCCTGGAAGCTGAAACCCTGTGAGACGCCGGAACATGAGTACCGCGTGACGCTGTATGCACCGGAAGCGACCTGCGGTTTTGATTTTGACCTGGAGATATTAGGTACGTTCTGCGGCTGGGAGAGCGGTGCGATTGCGATGACGCACGTACGCGAAAACATCTGGATGGCTTCTTTCACTGCACACGAAGGGGATGAGTACAAGATCCGCGGACGGCAGAACGGCGTAGGAAACTGGGATATCCAGGTAATGTACTACGTGCCGGAGGAGGAAACCTATTATTGGTTCCAGAACCAGGTGCTTGGTTCGCAAACGGATATTCCATTGTACTACAGCGACGATGCGTATTATATCTGGAGCGTATGCTTGTACGGATTGAAGTAACAAAACATAACAAACGATATGACAACAACAGGAAAAGTAATTACATGGACATCGGTCATCGCCGTGCTGGCGCTGGCGGGATTTATCTTCTTTAAGTTCTGCTTTGTGTATGCGGAAGGCGTGAACGAAGGCGACATCAACTATTTCCAGAAGGAAGGAATTATCTTTAAGACCTACGAGGGTAAGATGATCCAGACGGGTCTGAAGAACAGCAAGATCCAAGGTTCGATCCAATCGAATGAGTTTAAGTTCTCGGTGGTTAAAGAGAGCGTGGCTAAGCAACTGAACGAAGGAACGAACACCGGTGTGAAGCTGCACTGGAAGCGCTATTTGGGTACCTTACCTTGGCGCGGAAACAGTCAGTTCATCGTGGATTCCGTTTATACGGCTACGCCGATACAGCCGGTACAGCCGGTAAAACGTTAAGCTGTTAAATAGTTAAACGGTTATGATGTTAGAAGAGAAATATAATTTCGTCAAGATGTTCGAGCGGTCGTTTCGGGATAACTGGAGCGAGCCGGCAGTGACCGATTACGGCACGGACGTGACCTTGACGTACGGACAGTTGGCAATCAACATCGAGAAGCTGCATATCCTGTTCAAGGAGTGCGGTGTGAAGAAGAACGATAAGATTGCCGTGATGGGTAAGAACAACAGCAACTGGGTGGCGGTCTATCTGGCAGCGATCACCTATGGTGCAATCATCGTACCGATTCTGCAGGATTTCCGTGCGAACGATGCGATTCATATCATCAACCACTCGGGTACGAAGTTGCTTTTTATCAGCGACATCAACTGGGAAGGTATGGACCTGGACCAGATTCCGAAGGTGCTGGCGGTAGTGAGTCTGAACGACTGGCATCCGATATCCTTGGCGGTGGATCAGAAGAAGATCAACTACGAGGCGATTGCGCAGAAGTTCAAGGAGAAACATCCGGAGGGATACTGGGCGAAAGATCTGCATTTCGATGAACGCAGCAACGAGGAGATCGGTAGTATCAACTATACGAGTGGTACGACGGGATTCAGCAAAGGTGTGGTGATGCCGCTGAACGGTCTGGCAGGTAACGTACGGTACGGTCTGGAGTCGGGTTTGGTAGATAAGGAATCGCGTTTCGTGACCTTCTTGCCATTAGCGCACGCGTACGGTTGTGCATTTGACTTCTTGAGTTGTCTGGCAGCCGGAGGTCATGAGTGGCTGATCGGTCGTACGCCGAGTCCGAAGATCTTGCTGAAGGCTTTTGAGGAGATCAAACCGACGCTGATTCTGTCGGTGCCGCTGATTTTGGAGAAGATCTACAAGAAGATGATCGTGCCGCAGATTCAGAAGCCGCCCGTAAGCTGGGTGCTCAAAGTGCCGTTCTTAGATGAGGTGGTATGCAGTAAGATCCGCGAGCAGTTGGTTCAGGCTTTTGGTGGGGAATTCAAACAGGTGATCATCGGTGGCGCGCCGCTCAACCCGGAGGTGGAGGCGTTCCTGAACCGGATCAAGTTCCCGATGTCGGTGGGTTACGGTATGACCGAGTGTGCCCCGCTGATCACGTTCACAAAGTTCGAGGACGGTTCGAAGTTATACTCCTGCGGTAAACCGCTGCCGGGTATCATGGAGGTGAAGATTCTCGATCCGAACAGCGAAGGTATCGGTGAGGTAGTGACGCGTGGTGAGAACACGATGCAAGGCTACTACAAGAACCCTGCGGCCACGAAGGACAGTTTTACCGAAGACGGTTGGTTGCGTACAGGTGACCTGGGTACGATTGACGAAGACGGATTCCTCTATATCAAAGGTCGTTGCAAGACGATGCTGTTGGGTCCGAGCGGACAGAATATCTACCCGGAGGAGATCGAGGCGAAGATCAACAACATGCCGTATGTATTAGAGTCACTGGTGCTGCAGCAGGAAGACACGCGTCTGGTGGCGCTGATCTGTCCGGACTATAACGAGGTGGACGCAAGTGGTCTGAGTCGTGAGCAACTCATGGAGCAGATGGAAGAAGCCCGTAAGCAGGTGAACAGTGAGTTAGCGGCCTACGAGCAGATTGCGATTGTGAAGCTCTACCCGCACGAGTTCGAGAAGACTCCGAAGAAGAGTATAAAGAGATTTCTTTATACTTCGATGGTTTAATGGATGAATGGGTGAATGGGTGAATGAATCTCTGTATTGATCAAGGAAATAGCAGGACGAAGGTGGCGTTGATGACGGACGAAGGTAAGATGATCAATCATTTTATCTACAAGTCTTTCAGTTCGTCGGACGTGGAGCGTCTGTTCGATCTGTACGACATCACGGATTCGATCATCTCGTCGGTGGTGGACATCGAAGCGGCGGTGGTGAACACGCTGCATCGGCGTTCGCAACATTTTGTCCTCTTTGATCATAACACCCCGGTGCCGATCATCAATAAGTACGACACGCCGCAAACTCTGGGTCAGGACCGTCTGGCTGCGGCTGTGGGCGCGAAGAGTCTCTGTCCGGATGAGAACCTGCTGATCATCGATGCCGGTTCGGCCATTACGTATGACTTCGTGACGGACAAGGGGGAGTATATAGGCGGTAACATCGCGCCGGGACTGAAAATGCGGTTTACGATGCTGCAGCGGATGACGAAGAAACTGCCGCTGGTGGACGCGGAGGAGAATGAGTTGATTCCGCTCTTCGGAACGAACACCCGTGATGCGATTGTAGCCGGTGTGGTACGCGGTGTGGCATATGAGGTGAAAGGTTACATGCGGACGCTTAAGGAGAAAGTGGTTCATTACCAGACTTTCGTGACCGGTGGTCACGCAGCGTATATCCTCAATAACGTGCGTAACTCACGTAACGAGAAAAGAGAGATACAGTTCGAGAAGAATCTGGTGCTGATCGGACTGAATGAGATTTTGAGATTTAATAAATGACGAAAAGAATAACGATATTTTTGGCTGCGCTGGTGATGAGCGTTGGGGCTTGGGCGCAGAATATGACGAGTTCGCCTTATTCGCGTTACGCGTACGGTGACTTGAACGAGAACGTGCCGACTGGTTTTCGGGCGATGGGTGGAGTAGGTTTCGGTATGCGGAACAACAAAGCCATCAACCCGGCGCAGCCGGCATCGTACACGGCTTGTGACTCGTTGACGTTTATGATGGACATCGCGGCGAGTGCTAACTGGAGTCGGTACGAGGACGCGTCCGGCATGCGGAACAAGGCGAACGGAAACTTAGAGTATCTGACGCTGCAGGTGCCGTTGTACAAACAATGGATAGCTGCGTCGGTGGGTCTGCTGCCCTACAGTTCGGTAGGTTACAACATCGTGCTGGCGGACTCGATCCGGTCCGATTACCATTACGCGAAGACGTACACCGGAGAAGGAAATATCAGCGAGGTGTACGGAGGTTTGAGTTTTAATATCTGCAACTGGTTGGCTTTGGGTGCGAACGTGTATTATATGTGGGGTGATCTGGCGCACCTGAGGACACTTTCTTTCAGTGAAGCCAGTCTGCATACGACCATTCAGGATGAGTTGCTGTCCGTCAGTTCGGTACGTTTCCGTTACGGAGCGCAGTTCTTCCATACCTGGGGCGACCATTCGATTGTGCTCGGCGGTATGTTTGAGAACAAGATGAAATTAGGTAGCCAGTACGTGGCGATAGAGACCCAGACGGATGATTCGATTCCGGTGTACGAGGGTGGTTTTGAGACCCCTATGGTGTACGGTGCGGG
This sequence comes from uncultured Bacteroidales bacterium, assembly GCA_902799875.1. The sequence continues at coordinate 28,649 of CADCCH010000006.1, forward strand.
TGTGAGTTACAACTGGGCGAACCGTTTGACCGTTGCTGTGGATTTTGAGCGGCAGTGTATGTCGTCGGCCTTGTATAACGGTGCGGCCGGTAAGTTAAGTGGTCTGCAGGACAAGAACCGCTATGCGTTAGGTGTGGAGTACCGGCATAACCCGCAGGGACGTAAGTACGTGGAGCGCATGCTCTGGCGCGCGGGTGTGAACGTGCAGGACGAGTACCTGGTATCTATCGGTGCCAAGCGTGTGACAGCGAGTATCGGAATCGGTTTTCCGCTCTGGACCATCGGCACAACGATTAACACGACCATCGAGTACGCCCATCGCGGCAGTGCAGCGACCGGACTGGTGGATAACAGTCTGCGGTTCACGATCGGTGCTTCGATTGCCGAGAGTTGGTTCTTCAAACGCAAACTGTAGGTTTGGCACGATATTTGAGAGAGACCCGGTATCCCGGTATACCGGTATCCCGAAGAAAATTAACAAATTAAAATCAATATATTATGAAACTGAAAAATCTTTTGGTAGTCGCTCTGGCAGCCGCAGTACCGGCTGTGTCGGGCGCAAAGAAACCGACGAAAGTGAGTGAAGAGACTCCGGTGAAGGCAGCTCCGGCACAGGAAGAAGATCCGGTAATCACCGAGGAGTGTGTGATGAACGTGTCGCTCTTCCACGAGTCCGTTAAGAACAAGATGTACGCGGATGCGTACGAGCCGTGGTATGAGGTGTATACGACCTGCCCGAATGCGAACAAGTCCATCTACTCGGACGGAACAAAGATCGTAGAGGCGCTGTATCAGGCTACGTCTGATCCGGCAGAGAAAGAGCGTCTGGCTAAGTTGGCGATCGAGATGCAAGACAAACGTATCCGTTTCTTCGGTAACGATCCCAAGTACCCGACGGCATATATCTTAGGTGAAAAGGGTCTGGCCTATCTGGATTTCTATGGTGAGGCAAAGGTTTCTGAGGCACGTGAGTGCTTGCAGCAGTCGGCAGCCGGTATGGGTGCAGCCAGCAAGATCATGGTGCTCGTGAAACTGGTAGATGCTTCGTACGCCGTGTACAAACAGGATCCGAACGGTAAAGCAGAGCAGTTCATCGCGGATTATGAGTTGGCAAGTAACCTGTTAGGCGAGCAGGCAGCGAACACGAACAACAAGAACGCCGAGATCGCCGGTAAGCAGAAAGATTATGTGGATAATATCTTTGCTATCTCGGGTGCTGCAGACTGCTCGAAGCTGGATGAGATCTACGCAGCAGCTGTTCAGGGTAACCTGTCTAACCTCGATATGTTGACCAAGATCGCGAAGCTGTACAAACGTGTTCGTTGCACGGAGAGCGATGTGTATTTCGCAGCCTGCGAGGCCGCTCACAAACTGCAACCGACCCAGGAGTCCGCAGCCGGCTGCGCATCGATGTCCGCCAAGAAAGGCGACTATGAGCAGGCTATTGCTTACTACGACCAGGCTATCAAGCTGGCGATGGTTGAGGACGAGTTGGAAGACGTAGCGGATTATCAGTACAACGCTGCATTCTACTGCTACAACAACCTCAAGAAATACGCAGAAGCACGTAAGTACGCTCTGGCTTCCATCAGCACCCTGCAGAGTCTGGGGATGAACAAGGGGCAGGGACGTTGCTACATCATCATCGGTATGTGCTACGCTTCGACGCAGTTGTATCCGCAAGATGCCAAGGGTCGTATCCTGAACAAGACCGTTTACTGGGCAGCTGTGGATAAGTTCGTGAAGGCTAAACAAGTAGATCCGTCGGTAGAGGCACAGGCTTCGGAGTTCATCTCGAGCTACAGCAAGTACTATCCGACCAAGGAGGAGCGTTTCGACCTGCCGAACGAGTTCAGCGGAAATACTTATTTCGTTGGAGGTTGGATTGGTGAATCGACATCTATCCGTTAATAGAATAGGCAAGCAGGCGAGTGTCGTGTTGGCACTCGTCCTGTGTCTTGTTGCGTGCCATAAGCCGGAGGTACAGCAGGGTGCGGTGACCTTGCCACGGGAACAGATTGCGGCCTTGATGACCGACACGGTCAGTACGCTGATCTCCGACTCCGGTGTGACGCGTTACCGTATCGAGGCCCCGCAGTGGTTGTTGTACGATAAGACCGATCCTCCTTACCAGGAGTTTCCCAAGGGTGTGTACCTGGAGCAGTTCGACTATGATCTGTCTGTACAGGCTTCGTTGCGGTCCGACTATGCGTATTACAATGAGAAGTTGCAGGTCTGGACGCTGACGGGTAACGTGCATGCACTCAACCGCAAAGGAGAGGAGTTTGATACCCCGAAACTGATCTGGGACCAGAAGAATCACCGCGTCTATTCGGACACCACCATTCATATCACGCGCGAGACCAGTATCATCGAAGGTGTGGGCTTTGAGTCCAACGAAGAGATGAGCAAATATACGATTTTGAATCCTACGGGAGTGTTCCCGATAAAAGACGAAGAATAATGTTATTAGAGAATAAAGTAGCTTTGATCACGGGCGCAGCTCGTGGTATAGGCAAATCGATTGCGTTGGCGTATGCCCGTGAAGGGGCTAACATCGCGTTTACGGATCTGGTGCACAACGAGGCCGCTGAGTCGACACGCGATGAGATAGCCGCTTTAGGTGTGAAGGTACAGTTCTATGCCTCCAATGCGGCGGATTTTGAGGCGGCGCACCAAGTGGTAGAGCAGGTGGTGTCGGATTTCGGACGACTGGATATTCTGGTCAATAACGCCGGCATCACGCGTGACACCTTGTTGATGCGTATGACCGAGCAGATGTGGGACCAGGTGATTGAGGTGAACCTCAAGTCGGCCTTTAACTTCACCCACGCGGCGACACCGGTTATGATGCGTCAGCGCGGCGGTTCAATCATCAGTTTGAGTTCGGTAGTAGGTCTTAACGGCAACGCCGGACAGGCCAATTATGCGGCTTCCAAGGCAGGTATCATTGCGTTGACCAAATCCGTAGCGAAAGAATTAGGCAGCCGTGGTGTGCGTGCAAATGCGATTGCCCCGGGTTTTATCCTGACGGATATGACCAAGGCACTGCCGGAAGAGACCCTGAAGCAGTTCGTGACCATGATCCCGATGCGTCGCGGAGGAGAGCCCGAAGAAGTAGCTAAGGTCGCTCTCTTCTTAGCGAGCGACCTTAGTTCATACGTCTCCGGACAAGTGATCCAGGTAAACGGCGCGATGGCTTAGCGTTCGATAATCTCGTAAGCCCAAGGCTCCAGTTCAAACGTCTCGTTGGTCTCCAGCGTGACGTTTTGTTTTTGTGCGCTCATGTTCATGATCGCGCGTACGCTGTGTCCGTCGAGCGGACGTTCGCAAGTGAAGATGGCCTCGTTGTCACACGCGATGCGCACCATCGGAGCTCCGAGTTCAGGACTGAAGAGCGCTTTGTTACGTGCCCGCATGGCATTGAGTTCTTTGTACAGATCGGCAAAGGCGTATGCCTCGTCGGTATCAATCAGATCTTTCTCGAAAAACTCCAGACGGTGATGGTTTCCTACCAACTGACCGGTGTAGATCATCGGCATGCCCGGAACGATATAGCAGAATGTAGCAAACAGTTTCGCCGCGTCACCCATACGTTCAAACTCGGTGCCATTCCAGCTGTTCTCATCGTGGTTGGTGATGAAGTTCATACGGATGGCTTCGGGACGGATGGTGGTATCGGCCTTGGCGAAATACGCCCAGAGGTCCTCGACGTTGCTCTTGCCCTGCGCTACGTCATTCATGATGTGGTGCAGTGTCCAGCCGTAGTACATATCGAAGGCTGTTTCGGTCAGTTCGTCCGCTTTGTCCTCATCCTCTGCGAGGGTGAACATCTGCGGGTGGGTCTGGCGGAGATCGGCCATTGCCCAGTTCCAGAAATCAGTCGGTACCTCACCGGCTACGTCGCAACGGAAACCGTCGATACCGATGCTGTCCATCCACCAGTGCATGGATTTGAGCATCTCGGCACGCATGTCCTGGTTCTCGTAGTTGAGTTTGGAGATGTCGGTCCAGTCGTATTGCACCATCAGGTTACCCAGACTGTCGCGATAGTGCCAGCCTTCGTGCTGGGTCCACTCGCTGTCCGGTGCGGTGTGGTTAGCAACCCAGTCGAGGATGACCTTAAAGCCCATCTCGTGTGCGGCGGCAAGGAAATGTTCGAAGTCCGCGCGCGTACCGAACTCGGGGTTGATGGCGCAGTAGTCGATGATCGAGTAGTAACTGCCGAGCGTGCCCTTGCGGGTGATCACACCGATCGGCTGGCAGGGCATAACCCAGATGATGTCGATGCCGTTGTCTTTGAGCATAGGCAGCAAAGACTCTGCGGCAGCAAACGTTCCTTCCGGTGTTGCCTGACGGGTGTTGAGTTCATAGATCGTTGCGTCATACGCAAACTTCGGGTGACGTAAATTCGTCTCCTCTGCGCAGCTGACCAGCATCAGGGCAGCTGCGATAAAAAAGAGTGATTTTCTCATTTTTCTTCGATATGATAGGTTAATTCATTGCGGTTGATGGTGACGATGACTTGCTGACCCAGGTACACGCGTGCGTACTGAATCTCGTCCGGAGTGTTCTCCAGCACGATCAGATCACCGTAGAGCAGCGGCATCGAGTGACGACGGAAATGAATGAGTTCCGCTACCGTATTACGCATGTCCTTCTCTTCGTCATTAAGCGTCTCAAAACGCATCATGTGGCGGTTATCGGGGTCGTTACCGCCTACTTCAGCATACTCGTCGCCTTGGTAGATACAGGGCACGCCCGGCAGGGTCAGGTTGATCACCTCCAGCAGCAGCGCACGTTTGTATGCCTTCTCGGCATCACCGATTCCTACTTCTCGGGTCCAGCCTTCTTCCTTTCCCTGACTGCTGATGTCGATCGCACCGCCGGCGATAGAAGCAAAACGGATCTGGTCATGGTTACCGCTGATGTTACCCATCGTATGGTGAGCACCGTAGGTTCGCAGCGATGTCAGTTCGTTATTTAGCACCTCATCCAATCCTTTGAAACCGCAGAGCGCCTCTCGGGTGGTGAAGTATACATTGAAATCGAATTGGGCATTCAGCATACCGGTCTTGACGTAACTGCCGATGAGTTCAGGACTACCGTAGGTCTCACCGATCATCCAGATCGGACGACCCGGCCAGCGCGTGGCGATCTTCTGACCTAACATACGCCAGTAGCCTTCGGGTATATGTTTGCAGGCATCGTGACGGAAACCGTCCAAGTCGTAGTTAGCCAACCAATAGAGGGCACTGTCCGTCATCTGCTCACACACCTCCGGGCGCTCCAGATCGAGGGTAGGGATATGCTTGTCGAACCAGGTCGTCAGACGGGCCTCTTCCCAGAGTTCGAAGTTACGTCTGCCGTCCGGCAGGATCGAGTCCGTATGCCAGTCAGGGTGCGCCTGCAGAGTCGGGGAGTTGATATGCATGTGGTTGGCCACGTAATCGAGCACCACGTTGATCTCGTGCGCGTGCGCGCTATCTAATAAGGTGCGGAACTCGTCCGGCGTACCGAAACGTTTGTCCAACTCGGTGGCAAAGATAGGCCAGTAGCCGTGGTAACCGCTGAAACGCGTATAGGTCTTGGTCGGGTCGTACTTATTGCCGTTCTTGAACTCGTAGCATCCCCACGCGTCCCAAGGGTTCTGCGTGATCGGACTGATCCAGAGGGTGTTCACTCCAAGCTTGTCGAAATAGCCTTCGGATATTTTAGCTGTGATACCGGCCAGGTCACCGCCTTGGTAGTCCACGATATCGAGTACTTCCGGACTGTTCATCTTCCAGTCGTTGGACTCGTTGCCGTTGTAGAAACGGTCGATCATGAGCGAATAGAGTACCTGTGCCTGCTGGTCATGACGGTTGAGTAGGGCGGCATCGGTGATGATTTGACCATCCTGCAACGGCAGCATAAGGTCGTTATAGAGGTAGGTATCATCCTCTGCAAACACACGCAGATAACTGCGTCCGCTGTAGGTTAATCCGCTCAGATCCAGGGTCCATGACCCATCTTCGTTGGCGCTCCAGCGATCGTGATCAATGAGGGTGTTCTGGATATAGGCTTCAAAAGAAGGGTTTGCTACATGATCCACGAAACCTACACGTAACAGGTCATTCTCGTAGCTGAGCGACACCAGCGCCTGCCGTACGGGCTTGTTCGGTAAGATAGGAATGGCAAAACTGCCGCTCTTGTCATGCATGGTGAGGGCGTGAATCGAGCGGTCGCGATTGACGATGTTCATCTGCTCGATGATGGGTGCGGTACCACTCAGGTCCAGACACTCAACGGCCTCATCGGTGGTCCATTGTAGTCCTTTCCAGAGAACCGTGTCCCCGTAGAGCGCAGGGACATAATCGGTGAGCACTACCAGGGTAGTATCACTTGTCATACGGACAGGCATGATAGGATTGGAGGAAGCGATGGTAGCAGCAATCGGATTTTTGTGCTGGCAGCCCATTAAACAGAGGGCGATAGCCAAGAATAAGATACTTTTTCTCATGGTTTCACATATTTAGCGCTGCAAAGATACGAAAAAATTTGCATATATGCAATATTTTTTGTAATTTTGTGCCCGATTTATGGAAGAAAAACAGCATATAGGACAACTCTTTGACCGAATTGCTCCGACTTATGACGGGCTCAATCACGGTTTGTCGCTCAATATCGACCGTCGCTGGCGTCGCAAGGCGGTGATGCGGATGCGCCCTGCACAGCACGTGTTGGATGTAGCGATCGGTACAGCCGATCTGACGATCGAGATGCTTCGTCGCGGAAAGGCGCAGCAAGTGACAGGACTGGATCTGAGTAAGGAGATGATGGCGATAGGAGCATCGAAGGTTGAAGGTTTAAAGTTTAATGGGAAGGTAGTCTTTGTCTACGGCAACGCCCAGAAGATGCCTTTTGACGATGCTTCTTTTGATGGGGTGACCTGTGCTTTCGGCTGTAGGAATTTCCAGAATCTGGATGAGGGATTACGGGAGATGTACCGGGTGTTGAAACCCGGTGGACAAGTGACCATTCTTGAGTTTAGTTACCCCTCCCGTCGGTATATACGTGCATTGTACGACTTCTATTTCACGCACGTGCTGCCAACAATCGGGCGCATCGTGAGTCGGGACAAAACGGCATACACGTATCTGAACAAGAGTGTGAAGAATTTCTGTTGGGGCGAATCGTTCGTGCAGCATCTAAGGGACGCGGGGTTCAAAGACGAACATTTTGAGACTCTGACGTTTGGTATCGCAACAATTTATACAGCAATAAAATGGTAAAGCACATTATTCTTTGGCGTCTTCGTGAGGACTTGAGCGAGGCGCAGAAACAGGAAACGGCACGGGCTATCAAGCAAGGCTTGGAGAGTTTGAAGGGAGTGGTGCCCGGTTTGGTAGACATTCACGTACAGATCGACGGACGTTTGGAGACCAGCAATGCGGATATTATGCTGGACAGTACCTTGGAGTCTTTTGAGGCCCTTAAGGGGTATGGCGTTCATCCGGCGCATCTGGCGGTCGCGAATGGGGTAGTACGTCCGAATACGGCGCAGCGTACCTGTTTGGATTTTGAAGTATGAGAAAAATCATTCTTATCGGATGCTTGCTGACGCTCAGTCTTTGTGGCTGGGCGCGTGAGCAGACACGGGCGGTGGTGATGGACACGGTGGTGAATGCACCGATGAAAAAACTGCTGCCTGTCATCAGCCGTTTCTGTTATGAGTTCCAGGCCTGCCCGGACTCCCTTTTCGGATGGGCGTACACCAACCTCGGTGAGCCGGAAGTGGTGGAGAGTGATGGGAAGAGCAAAGAGAGTAGGGATGCTATTCAACTGGACTACAAGGATCGCGTTTATGACAAGCAGACCAAGACGGGCGATGTGGCGATTGATATCTACGTGCTGGGTGTCAAATGGTGGAAAGACCAGCATCTGGGCACCCAATACACGCTGACGCGTCCGGCGAATGCCCAATATCCCCTCACGGCACATTTGCGGGCGACCTACAGCGGTTCGCTGCTGGAGGAGGGAAATATCATCTTCCTGATGCAACCCCTTTCAGACACGCAGACGCAACTGCACTATGAGTTCGATCTGACCTTCGGGCGTTTTTTGTCTCTTTTTATCAGCGACCGCATGTGGCATAACGCCATCGAGTGGCGCTTCGAGACCATCCTCAATAACTTGGTCGAATACACGGAGACCGGTACGGTGAAGAAGAAAGAAGTCGGTCCCAAAAAATAAGATTACAACAAAAAAGGAACTCGAAAGTTCCTTTTTTTGTAGTGCTACCCGGACTCGAACCGGGGTTTACGGCGTGAGAGGCCGTTGTCCTAGGCCACTAGACGATAGCACCGAGGTAAAAATGCTTTCTTTCTCAAAAGCGGGTGCAAAGGTACTGCTTTTTTTTGATATGACCAAATTTTTTGGCAAAAAAATGCACTTTACCCCTCATTTTTTTTATTTAATTTGCATATATCCTAAAAAATGTGTACCTTTGCACTCATTATGACAGCAAACACAGAGATTGAACGGAAGTTCTTAGTGAACTCGGATGCGTTTAAGACGCAAGCCACGCACCGGTATGAGATAGAGCAGGGCTACCTGTGCAAGGAGCCGGGTAAGACTATCCGCGTACGCATACGTGATAATCAGGCTTTCTTGACGATTAAGTCCGGTAAACTTCGGGAGGGCTTGGCGAAGTTCGAATGGGAGCGCGAGATAGAGGTGGCGGACGCTCGGGAGTTGATGCTGCTCTGCCTGCCGGGTGCAATCCGTAAGACGCGTTACGTCATCCCTGCCGCTGCGTACGAAGGCGCACCGCGCTGCTGGGAGGTCGATGTGTTCCACACCGGTAAACTGGCAGGAAAGGCGCTGGCGGAGATGGAGTTAGGTAACGAGTATGAACCTTTTGACCGTCCGGACTGGCTCGGTGACGAAGTGACCGGTATACCGGCGTATTACAATGCCAATATGTAACAAGAAAGACCGCGATTGCGGTCTTTTCTTTTGCGGAAGAGGGGGGATTCGAACCCCCGGTACAGTTACCCGTACGACAGTTTAGCAAACTGTTGGTTTCAGCCACTCACCCACCCTTCCGTAAGCTTTGACTGAAATACATAATTTTCAAAAGCGGGTGCAAAGGTACTGCTTTTTTTTGATATACGCAAATAAAAATGAAAAAAAAATGAAAAAAAAGTAAAAAGCGCCCTAAAATCTACTATAAAAAAAGAAGGTTGTCTCACGACAACCCAACCTTTTCATTTAACCTTAAATCTAATACCATGAAAAACACGATGCAAAAGTACTGCTTTTTGGTGAACTGACCAAATATTTTTTCAAAAAAGTGTTATTTTTCTTGAAAATGTAAAATTTAGTTAACAAAATGGTAGTATTCTATACCAATCAGTCGCACAATGAGAATAAATCTTCCCTTGGATTGATCAACATGACAGGCACAAGTGCCTTCTGGATGGCTTTGCGCTCGGGTGGACCGAACAAAATGTCATCCAACCCGTAATCGCGGCTGGCCGTAAGGATGAGTAAGTCATGCTGAAAATCGCGTTGGCGTTCGGCCGCTTCCTGAATCAGTTTGAAACTGTCTTTGCGGGCGATACACACTTCGTAGGATATCTTATCTCCTGTTTTTTCGGCTACGGCCCTGATATGCGTCACGATACGATTGACGTTCTGTCGCGCATGCGAACCATAGTCATTGGCCTGCAGAAGAATAATATGCGCGCCGGTCTTGCGTGCCAGATAGGTGCAAATCTCCGCTTTGTAGGTCTCCTCTTCCAGCATCGACACCGGTACCAACAAGCGTCTGATCGGTTTGATGGTCATTGTGTTGGTTACAAACACGTACGGTCTGCGCTCCTCGCGGCATTCGTTGAGGTGGCGTTGAATGACACGTGTGTTGTTCTCGCACTCAATCAGTTTGATATCGTCGTTATTGTCCCAAATCATTTGAGTCTCTCCCAGTTAATTGTGTCCATCGTGTGTCGATATTGCGCAGCTGCCGCGGCGTGATTGCGGTAGGAGGAGGAGAAGATATGTGTGTTGTCGAGTTCCGGACTGGCGCACATAAAGAGGTAATCCGTCTTCGGGGCATTCAGCACGATGTCGATGGTCTCGGGTGACGGACAGCGGATCGGTCCGGGTGGAAGTCCCGGGTTCTTATACGTGTTATAGGGCGAATCGACCGCTAAGTGACTGTAGAGTACCCGTTTGAGTTTGAAATCACCCACGGCGTACTTGATGGTCGGGCAAGCCTGCAGCGGCATGTTCTTATGCACGCGGTTGAGGTAGAGCGAGGCAATGAGCGGTAGTTCGCGTTTATTATGACTTTCGCCTTCCACGATAGAAGCTACGATAGCAATCTCGATGGGCGTTAGTCCGATGGAGTCGGCTTTGGCACGTCGGGACTCATTCCAGAAACGGTTGAACTCCCGTTGCATGCGGTCGAAGAGCTGGTCCGGTGTGATGTTCCAATAGACCTCGTAAGTGTTGGGGATAAATAGGCAACGGCTGGTCTCTTTATTCAGTCCGAACGGTGCCAGGTACGCATCGTCCTCCAGCAGACGCAGCAGGGTGACGCTGTCCATGAGCAGGTGCGTCGTCACCTTGCCTGCCAGTTCTTCACGGGTACGCACGAAGTTGTTCCAGGTGATGTTCACCGGTGTCTGCCTGCCGTATTTGAATTTCTCGATCAGTTCGCGGTCGCCGATCTGAGCCGGTACGGTGTAGTGTCCCGGTTCCGGATAACGGAAGAGCAGGATACGCATGTGCCATTTGAGGTCCGTCTCCGCGCTGATCTCATAATCCTTGCGAATGAGGGTCAGCAGCGAATCTATCGTCGCCCCTTCGTAGATATTGTACGTGTGCGATTCGCCGTCACGGGACTCGAAGTTGCAAACCTCCCAGCGGTAGTACTGCTCGGTCACGAAGAGCAGAATCATACAGAAGATCCAACCGGATATACCTAATGTCCAGCGAAGAATGCGGGCTTTTGTCCATTCGTATTTTGCCATCTTATTTTCCTCCTACAAGGCGTTTGATTTCCGATAATTTATTGAGTGCCTCCAAGGGCGTTAAGTTGTTTATATCCAACGATTTCACCTCATCGCGTATCTGTTCGAGTACCGGGTCGTCGAGTTGGAAGAAACTCAACTGCATACCCTCGCGACTCTCCCCGATATGATCGGTCGGTTTGGCGAGGTCTCCGTTCTTGGCGGCACGTTCGAGGTCCGCGAGGATCTGGTTGGCGCGTTCCACGATGGAGGCGGGCATGCCGGCTAATTTGGCTACATGGATACCGAAACTATGTTCCGATCCACCGCGAACGAGTTTGCGCAGGAAGATGACCTTTCCGTTCACCTCGCGCACGGAGACGTTGTAGTTACGGATACGCTCGAAGGTCTTCTCCATCTCGTTGAGTTCGTGATAGTGGGTAGCGAAGAGGGTCTTGGCGTGCCCTTTGTGCTCGTGTATATACTCGACGATTGCCCAAGCAATGGAGATACCGTCGTAGGTGCTAGTACCGCGTCCGAGTTCGTCAAAAAGGACCAAACTGCGTTCGGAGAGGTTGTTCAGGATCGATGCCGCTTCGTTCATCTCCACCATGAAGGTCGATTCGCCCAACGAGATATTATCGCTGGCACCGACGCGAGTGAAGATCTTATCCACGATACCGATGGATGCACTCTCCGCGGGCACGAATGAACCCATCTGAGCCAGCAGCACGATGAGGGCTGTCTGGCGGAGTAGGGCGGACTTACCGGCCATGTTCGGTCCGGTGATGATGATGATCTGCTGACCGTTGTTATCCAGCAGCACGTCGTTGGCGATATACTGTTCCCCCGGCGGCAGTTGTTGCTCGATGACCGGATGCCGTCCCTGACGGATGTCGATGACCAGACTGTCGTTGACGTCCGGACATACATAACGGTGCTCGGCGGCTACGGTCGCGAACGAGAGCAGACAGTCGAGTTGGGCAAGGACGTTTGCGTTGAGTTGCATCTGCGGTACCCATTCGCTGAGGGCGAGCATCAACTCCTGATAGAGTCGGTTCTCGATGATCTGGATACGTTCCTCGGCGGAGCTGATCTTCTCCTCGTAGGTCTTGAGTTCGTCGGTGATATAGCGCTCGGCGTTGACCAGCGTCTGCTTGCGGATCCAGTCGGCGGGCACTTGTTCCTTGTATGTGTTACGCACCTCGAGGTAATAACCGAAGACATTGTTAAACCCGATCTTCAGACTTGTGATACCGGTCCGCTCGATCTCGCGTTGCTGGATCTGCAGCAGGTAGTCTTTGCCATCCGACTGGATCGCACGGAGTTCGTCTAGTTCGGTATCCACGCCACGGGCGATGATGTTGGGTCTTCCTTGCACGGCAGGCGGGTCGGGGACTATCTCCCGTTCGATACGCATGCGCATCTCCGAGCACGGGTCCAGTTGTTCACCCAGAAGGGTAAGGTACGTATTCTCCCGTGCATTCTCGCATATCTCCTTCACCGGTTTGACGGCTTTGAGTGCTCGACCTAACTGCACCATCTCGCGCGGGCCGATACGACCGGTGGATACTTTGCTCACGATACGCTCCAGGTCACCTACTTGGTTCAGCGCTTCACGCAGCGTCTCGCGGTCTTCGGGGTTCTTAAAGAGATGTTCTACCACTGTCTGACGATTGCGGATAGGACGTACGTCTTTGAGCGGAAAAGCCATCCAGCGGTGCAGCATACGTCCGCCCATCGGTGTGATTGTACGGTCGATGATATCGTAGAGGGTCGCGCTGTCGTCGGTCTGCCGGTGCGTGAGCTCCAGGTTACGGATCGTGAAACGGTCCAACCACACGTATTTGTCTTCTTCGATACGACTCAGGTGCTGAATATGACCGGTCTGCAGGTGTTGCGTCATGTCGAGGTACATCAGGATTCCTCCAGCGGCAGTCACACCAGCCGGCATTTTTTCCAGTCCGAATCCCTTGAGCGAACTCACACCCCATAACTTCTGCAGACGCTCTTTGGCGGTGGATTCAACCAACTGCCAGTCTTCCAGTTCGAAGGTGAAATACTTGCTGCCGAACAGGTTCTCCACATCGGCCTTGCGACCACGCAGGTGCAGCACCTCTTTGGGGGCAAAGTTCGTCAGCAGTTTGTCGATATAATCGCTGTCGCCCTGTGCAGCCTGGAACTCTCCGGTGGAGATATCGAGGAACGCTACACCGATCACATGTTTGTCGAAATGCAGACAGGCTACCCAGTTGTTCTCTTTCTGCGTGAGTGTTGTGTCCGAATAGCTGACGCCGGGTGTCACGAGTTCGGTCACACCGCGTTTGACGAGTTTCTTCGTCAACTTAGGATCTTCCAACTGGTCGCATATCGCTACGCGTAGTCCGGCCCGCACTAGTTTGGGCAGATAGGTATCGAGGGCATGGAAGGGAAAACCCGCCATCTCCAGGGGTTGTGCCGCCGAACTGCCACCGTTACTGCGGTGGGTCAGCGTAATATTGAGGATCTTGGAGGCCCGTACAGCGTCCTCCGCATAAGTCTCATAGAAATCGCCGCAACGAAACAGCAGCATGGCATCCGGGTACTGCGTCTTGATGTCCCGGAACTGCTTCATCATCGGTGTTAACTCATTTTCCATTATCGTAAATCTACTGTTATTTTCAAATTATATCGTCTGCCGGTCAGGTAGTTGGGACTCGCCCACTGTTGACCGTACGCGTCGGCTACCCAGAAATAGGAGTTGACGTTTCGCCAGCCTACGAGGTTAAAGACCTCAAACTGAATCGCCCACTGTTTGACATGCTTAGCGGAGGGTTTGCGCATGAACTTCGCCGTCTGGGCATTGAAGGCGTAGGTGGCACCGATGTCGATACGTTTGTAGGTCGGCATACGTCCCCAGGCCTGGTTGTTACGCGGAGCGTAGTAGGGTTGTCCCTCTGCAAACTGCATCTTAAGGTGGAACTTCAATTGCGGCAGTTGGGGGATATAGTCCTGGAAGAGCATGGAGAAGTTCCATCGTTGTTCGTTCGGACTCGGAATCCACAGATTCGAACCGATGAACCGCTGTCGTGCGACCATGGTGGAGAACGAAATCCAACTGTCCGCACCGGGTACCAACTCACCGTATAACTTCAGGTCGATTCCACCGGCGTAGCCTTTGGAGTCATTGCGTCCGGAGTAGCGTACGCGCACGTTGTCCACCGTGTAACTCTCCATGCGGTCGATGTATTTGTAGTAGCCTTCTGCCGTCATCTTGAAGGGCCGTCCCCAGGCACGGAAATAATAATCGCCGCCGAGTACGACATGTACCGAGCGTTGTGCCCGCAAGTCTTGATTGAGTTGGATACGCGTCACGCCGAGTGCGTCGGTGATCGTGTCGCGCAGTTCTTTGTAGAACGGAGCCTGGTAGTACAGACCGGTCGCCAAACGGAAACACATGTCGCGTTTCCAGCCCGGTATCCATTCGACCGACGCACGGGGGGAGGGGAGTACTTCGTTGTTCCAGCTCCACCACTGCAACCGTCCACCTACGGTGAGGATCCACTGTCCGGAATTCGTATGCCATTTATGTTCGTTCTGGATATACGCCTGCAGACGCGCCGTGCGCATCTCGCTGCTACCGTTCATGGCGTAATACAGTTCCATTGTGTGGCCGTTGTCGGGCATCGAGTATCCGGCTGAGTCGCGCCACTCCCATTCGCTGATGGCGTCACGGATCATCTCCATCTGACCGCTCAGACCCCATATAAGGGTGTTATTGCCGCGTTTCCAGGAGCCGTTATGGGCGAGAGTGACAACACTCGCTTCGAGATTGTTGCGGGCATGCTGATGGAAGATACCGGTACCCAGCACATCAAATGTCTCATCGCTCAGGTTGCTTAACTCGGCATGTGTGTTACCCGGTGTCGATCCGTCTGCCGGTGCATTGGAGAGCACGTACTGACCGGTGATATCGAAGTTCTCCCGCTCGTTGGTATAGAAGCCCGACGCATCAAAACCGATCTCTACTTCTTTGCTTACCTTGCCTTTTACACTCAGCGCTGCGAATGCTGTCAGGAAGCGGTCTTTCTCCTGCCCTTCGTAGTAGATGCTGAGGTTCTTGGCGTCCTGTCCACCGAAGGATTCGGAGAGCGAGTCGGGCGTAAAGCGGTAGTCGTTTTGACTCACGTTGCCGAGGAAGGACATGTGCCATTTGGGGGCCACTTTCCACGTAATATAGGTCTGATAGTCGATATAGGTCGGTTGGTAGTTACCGGCCGTAGCGAGACCGCCGAGCATGTATTTGGACGTCTTGTAACGCAGTCCGTGCATCTGACTGTAAGTGCTATCTCCGTGACCGATGTACAACTGCGCACCGAGCAGACTGGCACTGATCGAAGCCTCGAAAGCAGTCGGACGTTTGTAGGTGATATCCAGCACTGATGCCATCTTATCGCCGTACTGCGCCCCGAAACCACCGGCAGAGAACTGTACGTTTTCCACCATTTCGGGGTTGACGAAACTCAGGCCTTCCTGTTGCCCGCTGCGGATGAGTAGCGGACGATGCACCTCGATACCGTTCACATACACGGAGTTCTCGTCGAACGAACCGCCGCGGACGTTGTACTGACTACTCAATTCGTTGGTCTGACTCACACCGGCAAAGGTAATCAGCAGGCTCTCGATCGAACCGCCTGTGGCGTCTGGCATGACGCGCGTGGTAGCGGCATCGATATGATCCATCGTGCCCTGCGTATGCTTGATTCCGCGCACCTCGATCTCGCTCAGCAGCTGCTCGTCCGTCAGCAGTTGGACGTTGATATTGATCACCTCGCGCAGGTCGATGATACGCTGCTGCACGGAGGTATAACCGATCATCGAGTAGTTGAGAACCACCGTATCCTCCTCGTCCAGCAGGAGTTCGTAATAGCCGTTTTTGTTGGTCGCCGTGCCGATAGGACGGTCGGCGTTGAGTACCACCACATTAGCTAATTCGATACCCACGTTATTCTGGTCCACGACGTAACCATATACGCGAGCGTTGCGCGCGTACAAAGAAGCCGTCATGGCAAGCAGAAATACTATGGAGAGGATTTTTTTCACAATTTATTCAATTCCTCAATGTAAGCGGTCAGTTCCTCGCCGCCGAGTTTCGTTTCTGCCGAGGTGACGAACACCGGCGGCAGTTCTTCCCATTCTTCGAGCAGCCGTGCTTTGTAGGCTTCGACGTTCTCTTTGAGCCGCACTTTGCCGAGTTTGTCCCCTTTGGTGAAGACGATGGCAAAAGGTACACCGTTCTCGCCCAGCCAGTTGATGAACTCGAGGTCTATCTTCTGCGGTTCGTGGCGGCAGTCGATCAGCACAAACAGGCACACCAACTGCTCGCGGAGCAGACAGTACCGCTCGATCATCTTCTTCAGCGCCTCGCGTTGTTTCTGTCCCGCCTGCGCATAGCCGTAGCCCGGCAGGTCCACCAGATGCCAGGAATTATCCACCAAGAAGTGGTTGATAAGCAGCGTCTTACCGGGTTTCTGACTCGTTTTTGCCAACTTCGGATTATGGCAGAGCATGTTGATCAAACTCGATTTACCGACATTACTCCGTCCGATAAACGCGTACTCCGGCAGCGTACTCTGCGGACAACTCGCCACATCCGGCGATGAGATGATATATTTGGCTTCCTGTATCATAATTGTGTTTCTTGTCCTGTAAGGGTGTATGTTTTGCTACCGCGTACAATCACGATTTCCCCTTCACGGAGAACCTTCACGGCAGATGGTTGTTTTTCATCCTGCACCCCCTCGATATCTTCCCAACTGCCTTTATGGGCTTGGAAAGGCATGCTGACGATACATTCGCCCACTTGCACCGATAGTTTGTAGAAACCGTTTTTCAGCGGAAGGATATTGATCGCCTCGCCCGGCTGTGCATCGACTGCGCAGACATATTCCGGCGTCTCCTCAATCTCCCATGTGCTTATCCACGCGCTGTCCACTTGCATGCCTTGGATGTCTTGGTTGTCATAGTTCCGCAGGTAATAGCGCAGAACGTGTGCGCTGTTATCGGTCTCCAGATGCACCCACCAAACACCGGCTTCCAGACAGTAGTCATAATCTAAGCCGTTGAAGTCGAACGCATACACCTTCACGCACTCGCCGAAACGCAGCCATGCTAAGTACTCCTGCCCGCTCATGCCGACTAACGGACTCAGATCAATGGTTTCGCCGTCGCTTACTGCGGCCCCGGCCAGCAGCGTGCGGTGATCGTCGTACGCCGAGGTGATCCACAGACTGTCTGCGCTCGCCGGTTCACCGGCGTTTTTGATATCTAAAATAAGGTGGTGCGGATTGATATGCGTAAAATGAACCTCTATATCCTCATACGCCTCACACTCGCCTTCATAGTAGAAACTGTTGCTCCAGTAGTCCGTCCCGTTGATCCACGCCACGCATTGAAACTCATTTTCCGACTGTCCCAAGAGAGGCTGAATATCTATATTTTCGCCCGGCTGCGCATCCGTGCGCATGTAAATGGTAGCGGGCATGGCGCACGAATAATTCTTTCCTACAATCCAGACGCTGTCCACGTGCGGCGCCGCTGTCTTGCCGGCCTCGCGGATAGAGTACTGCAAGGTATGCGGAGCCGCTATTTTTACATCCCCCGTAAGGATATCCAGTTCTTTGGAAATGGCTCCGTCGCGCTTGTAGAACTGTTTGACGATACACGAATCTCCGCCCTGCGCGTAGAACCTATAATATCCTCTCTCCAATTTGGAGACATTGATATAATCGCCGCTCTGCGCATGAAAAAACAGCACTTTTTGGGTCGTGGCACTCGCAGAAATAATCCATCCGCTGTCCATCCGGAATGTCGCGCTGAAACGGACTTGCAGCAGATTTTCTTGCGCAACAAGGTTCACGGAAATAGGAGTGGTAATCGTTATTTCTTCCGCAAGAATACTACCATTCCCCGCCAATAAAAGAATCGCTAATATCCGAACAAAATGTTTCATATCTTTCGGCTATTCTCTTTCCCTATTCATCTTTTTTGCCCAAAGTGCAAATCCGCAAAGGCATCCGATGGTAACCAAGCCTGCGATGACATAGCCGATCCAGCGGTTTTGAGGCGCAAGAGCCAGACCTTCCGGTGCGATAAAGATATAACTGCCGCAGACCATCGTCATGAACAGCGCCGGAATCAGTGCTATCAAATAACCAAAGCGGGATCTTCCTCCCCCCCTTGTGCGGGTGAAGAGCTCTGCTCGATCGGACGCCCAGTGGTCGTCCGTAGAACAAAGCGGGGTGGGGTTATTTCTTTTATACAGCCAAACGGTACCAGCCCAGAGGGTGAAGGTGGCGAGCGTCTGGTTGGTCCAGGCGAAATAACGCCACACGATGTTGAAATCCACAAACACCATACCGAACACGCAGAGGAAGAGCGGCAAAGCGATAATCAGACGCTTCGGGATAGGACGTTGGTCCCATTTGAGGAAGTCCGCCACGATGAGACGCGCAGACCGCAAAGCCGTGTCACCGCTCGTGATCGGTGCCGCAATGACACCGATGATAGCGAGTATACCGCCTACCGTTCCGAGCCACGAACGGCTGACTTTGTCAATGACCAAGGCGGCGATGTTAGCGCCCGGATGCTCAGCCGCAAAAGCCTGGAGACCGTCAATGCCGTACAGTCCGGTCTCGGGATCGGCAAAGAACGTACCGGCTGCAGCTGCCCAGATGAGGGCTAGGATACCTTCCGCCACCATGGCACCGTAGAAGATCCAGCGTCCCTGACGTTCGTTGGTCACGCAGCGCGCCATGATCGGGCTCTGTGTGCCGTGGAAACCCGATATCGCACCGCAGGCGATAGAGACGAACATCATCGGGAAGAGCGGCAGGCCGTTGGTTTGGCGGTTATGGAGTCCGTCCATTACTTCCGGCATCTCGCTGCTGTGCCAACCGAGCATGACGACCATGATACCCAGGCCCATGAAGAGCAAGATTGCACCGAAAATAGGGTAGAAACGACCAATCAGTTTATCGACCGGCAATACCGTTGCTAGCGCGTAATATACGAAGATAATAAGCACCCATGCGATAGGAATGGTGGAAAGACCGAATTGGAAGGTCGATAGCGGTGCAAGTCCCTGGAGTAGGGTAGCGGGACCGCTGAGAAAAGTGGTGGTCAGCAGAATAAGCAGCACGAGCGAGAGCACGCGCATAAACACTTTGATCTTATTGCCCAGTTCATCGCCCACGATATCCGGGAGCGACACACCCCCTTTGCGGATGGAGAGCATACCGGAGAGGTAGTCATGAACACCACCGGCGAAGATCGTACCGAACACGATCCATAGGAAGGCTGCAGGACCGTAGAAAATACCCATAATGGCACCGAAAATCGGACCAAGACCGGCGATATTAAGGAATTGCACGAGGAAGATACGCCAAGGCGCCATCGGTACAAAATCCACACCGTCGGTCTTCGTGAGGGCAGGGGTTTTACGCTCCGGCTCCACACCGAAAATCTTCTCCACTAACACGCCGTAGGTAAAAAATCCTACGACCAATACAATCAATGCAATGATAAACGTGATCATGTTTCAACAATTTTGCGACTGCAAAATTACTGCTTTTTTTTGATATATGCAAATAAAAAGAGAAAAAACGGATTCGAAAATTGCTGCTTGCTGCAATAATCGTTCGAGCGAAGCGAGATAAGACAATTGCCAAACTGCAATAATCGTTCGAGCGAAGCGAGATAAGACAATTGCCAAACTGCAATAATCGTTCGAGCGAAGCGAGATAAGAACCCAGACCGGTACTGCGGAGAGAAGGCCGTAGCGCCTTAAAACGATGAAAGATACCTTTCGGTATCTTCTCTCGTTTTCGTGGGCGTTTACGGATTCGAACCGCAGACCCTCTGCTTGTAAGGCAGATGCTCTAAACCAGCTGAGCTAAACGCCCTCAAATCTGCTCTTTTTTCAAAAGCGAGTGCAAAGGTACTGCTTTTTTTTGATATGACCAAATTTTTTTGCAAAAAAATGCATTTTACCCCTCATTTTTTTTGAAAAACGCGATAATTGTACCATTTTTGATCCTCAAAACGGTAAAAAACAGCATAACAGAGGATAGTAATGAGCGTTCCAACCAAAACACCGGCAAACACATCAGCAGCGAAATGCTGACTCAGATAAATACGGCTATAGGCGCCGAGCGCAGCGAGCGCAAAGAGAAGAATCTGGATAATAGCACTTGTCGTCCTAGGACACCTAGGATTCCTAGGCTTCCTAGTAAGCAGGATGCAGAGCACGAAGGCAAGGGCAAAGAACGAAGTCGTGTGTCCGGAGGGGAAGGAGTACCAATGATTCATCCGTACGCCTTCTGTGAGCGGCAGCTGCAGATCCGGGAATTGTTGTGCAAACCAGGTGATCGGTCTCGGAGCGTTGATGATATGTTTGAAGAGTTGGGTGGTAAGCGCCGAGAGGATCATCGCTGACGACGCCAGCACATCGTCTCCAATGCGTCCGAAGAGCAGTAACGCCACGCACAGCACGTATGGAAACCACTCGGCTACCTGCGTGTAATACCTATAGAATATATCGCGCGCGGGCGTGTGACGGTCGCAGAGTAGCATGTGCAGATCGCCTTTTGGGATATAGACAAGCGCTAAGCCCAATACTACAAGGAGTATCAGGCTTAGTGCTAGAAAAATCGCGTTTTGTCGGAAGAACGTACGCATCATTTCATCCGTTGACCATAGATGTTATACTCCTTATCCTCCTTACGGATGACGAGGCGTTGATTGATTAAGTGCTTGGTCGCAGACGCATTCTTTGTTACCGTCGTGTATTCCGGTACTTTCTCAATCTCCATCGAGCAGGAAGGCAGAACGACACCGTCCGAGCGCGTAAGGATAACTGAGTAGTGCTGTCCGATGACAAACGTTGTATCGATATGATAAACGGACGAGGTGGCTCCCACGATTGGTATACCATTCAGCAGCCATTGATATGCCGTAAAGTCATACCCTCCGTTGTTCTCCTTGTTATATACGGAAAGGACGTTGTTGAACTTGTACTTGAAGACATCGCTCGGGTAGTAGATTGAGAAATCCAAGGGGAACTTGAGCGTACGGCCACAAATTGTATCCTGTACGATAATCTGTGCCTTGTATAGATTCGGTTTTAACGCTTGGGTCGGTAACTCAAAATACCACTGTTTATCTTGTGTGTAGGGCTCAATGATTGAGTCTATACCTTCGCAGATGAAATGCGTTTCACCGATGTCTCCTCTATTATTATAGATAAACGGAAGTTGCAGTTTATCTTCCTGGCAGGCATAAGCTGCACCGGTATTCGGGATGTCCATAGCGAGGCAAGTCTTGATATGCACGTAACAGGTGTCGTAGAGGTCACACATATACTCATTGCCCTGTTTCGTGATCCACGTGATCAATCCGTCTGCCGGAAGGGTCTCCGGATAGTACCATTTGCCATTCACGTATGCACTGTCATATTCTGTTTTTTCCGAATAATGACCGGTCTCTAAGCCATAAGATACCAGACTGATTTGGATATCTTCGTTACAGGAAGCTTCCGGATTGAGGATAGTCATTTTACCGTATGTAACCAGGCTATCCAAGTAAGCCTGTCCTCTTTTGCTGAGGGTATCCGCTTGCTGTTGCTGCGTGAGACAAACCTTGATGGGATCCACCAAAACGGTATCCTGACGAACTACACGGAAAGAGAATTTGATTTTGCCAATTAGCTGATCGTCATCTTGCGTACATACTTGATGGCCATAGAGCTCTGCCTCCACATCGTACCAGCCCGGGTTGGTGTAAGCGTGCTGTATTTGCGGTGTAGAGTTGTAATCAGTGATACCGTCTCCGAAGTTCCAGTTGACCAGTGTTACTTCGTTCTTTCCTCCTAAATCGGCCTCAAACTTCAGTTCGTTGCCTATGCAGAAACGGGATTCACTGACATAGCCGTCTGTGAAAGTCTCGCTTTCCACCTCGACAGCCACTTCAACTGCTGCAGAACCGGCAGAGTAGGCATACGATTCGTTCTTACCGTTTCCATAAACAGTTGCAATAAAACCTTTCGCATTCTCCAGACGGAAGACGCTATAGCTTTTTGTGTTGGTATCACCAATCTTAGCGCGGGCATAGGAGTATTTCGTATTACCAGGGACAGGTGTCCAGGTCAATAGCGAAGTTTTATCTATCTCAGATGCTCCGAATATTGCCGTCAATTTGGTGTTTCTGCACGTGGCCGTTTCGGTGACTACATTTAAGAAGTGATCTTGTGTATCATTGGTATAGCACGTACCAAAGGTAATCTTGTTGATCTTCTGCTGGATAGGCGATAAGCAAACTGAAGAAGGATCACCGTGTTTTTCTGTTATGATTTCGCTACTGGAGCTACCTTTGTATCCATTACCTGTGTCATAATTGTATACTGCACAAGGGCAAGAGGTTTCTATATACACCGCATCGGCCGTGAGGACCAGATCCACGGGGCGATTACCCGGATCTTTTTCGTGGGGCTTTGCCGGTCCTTGGAGCATAATATAGTACGTCTGTCCTTGTTGGATAGTTGCTTGATAAATGCCATCTACTGAAATATCTGCTCCCAATGCGTTGGTAGCTGTAATACCAATCAAGTTACCGTCTTTTTCCAACGAACGTGTTGCAATGAACTGCGTTCCTAAATATTTGGTAGGCATCGCCTGCTCAAACAAGCAGTCACGAGCTGCCAAACCGGATGGAAGATTCGTGATAGGAACTCCGCAATAAACAGCAATAGGCTTACCATCCAGGGATTCAATATGTGTTCCGGCAAGCTGATCTTTCTTCTTTGTTGCCAAATAATAGACTTGACCTTGGTCTAAGGTAATTTCATAGGGAGTACTTTTATTATCATACGTAGTTCCCTTTGGCGAAATTCTTACTCTGGTATTGTCTTCTGTACTCAAGATTGTAGTAATACCCAGCGCATCGGGAAAATCACCATCTCGCTCATCTGCCCAATAATCTTGAGTGTAGTATTCGTCACCCAATGCCGTAACAGGAAGTATATTACTTGCGTCCATGGAGTACGGCGAACTAAGGATTACATAGACCGATATTTTCTTTCCATTGGAACTGGTGATGTGTAATCCGTAATTCCGTGTCTTGCCGGATATCGTATACAAATCGTTCGCGTCTTTAAGGTTGATGGGATACCATGCAGCAGCATTCATCTGTACATTGATAGGTCCGGTGGTAGGATTTGTGTTATAGGCTTTATTTGAATTACCGAACTCATTCCACGAGCCGGCTGCTACCTGTTGGGTGATGTTGATGGCATTGTTCTCACCACCGGTGATAGTGATCGTACACGCCTCCTCAGCAGATACGGCAATGTAGGGTACAGCCGTCTTTTTGTCCGGGGAGCAAGCGAGGGTTGAGCTAACCCAGAATTCCGTTCCCTGCGTGGAGGCTTGGCCCCATGCCGGTGCTGTCATTCCAATCAACAATGTTACTAAGACAAGCGATTTAATGAATCGTTTCATATTTAATGTGTATTTATTTCTTACAATATCTCAATCTGCATAAATGCGGTTCCCAATTCTTTACAGAATCTCGATCTCTACACGACGGTTGTTCTGACGACCTTCTTCGGTATCGTTAGTGTCGATCGGTTGGGTCTCACCGCGACCTTCTGCCTCAATACGATCGGCTGCTATACCACGCTCAATCAAGTCGTCGCGCACGGCATTGGCACGACCTTCGGACAGTTTCTGGTTAGCGGCATCCTTACCTACGTTATCGGTGTGGCCGATGATCTTGATACGCACTTGCGGGTTGCGCGCCAGATACATATAGAGGTCATTGAGCGCTTCTTCCGAAGAGTTCAGAATACGAGTCTTGTTGGTTGCGAAGAAGAGGTTTCTGACAATGAAGACCTCACCTTTCTTAATGGGCGACAATGCAATATTCAGGCTGTCTCCGATATTTGCAATGGCGATATCTACGGTGTCGTATCCCATCTGTGCGATGAACAAACGGTACTGCGGACCCTCCTTCAGCATCTGGCGGGTCGTACCATTCGTAGAATCGGTAGCGAGGCTATAGGCGGGTTCTGCCGCACCGCTCTTGCGTATTTGTATCGCAGCCGGAAGAACCATACCTGTCTCCTTGTTAGTCACGCGTACGCGCAGAACAGGGCGGTGACGCAGCGCGATAGTTACGTATTCGGTACTGCCCACTGTTTCAATCTCAAACGGGAAAGCAGCGGGATAGTAACCTTCTGCATTCACGGTGGCGGTGTAGGAGCCCAGACCATGTTTCTGACGCAGACCCTTCGGAGTGATTTGTTTTTCACGCAGAGCGATCTTGCCGGAATTGGTATCTTTGGTCTCGATGAGTGCCAACGGTAGCGGTTGGTTGGTTTCTGCATCTACGACGCTGTATATAGCATAGGCAGGAGGCGGCGGAACCGGACGCTCCATCTTACCCGGTACCTCGAACTGGATCGCAAACTTAGCACCTACGAAGAGGTTGTTGAGGAGGGTGTTGCCGTTGAGCGCCAACATCGTGTTCGACTTTGTGACTTCAACCTTGTCCGCGTCAAAATCCACGGGGTTGGCTTTCGGGGTGGCGTTATTATTGAGTACGCTGTACTCGGCAAAGAGCGCCACGCGGTAGTGTACATGTTCGCGACCGAAAGGTAAACGCTCTCCGGGTTTCACTTTCGCTTTTTTCTTATCCGGCTGTGCCTGCAACCATTCATCCAGATCCAGACCTAATTCAACAGCGGCGCTGACGTCCGGGATGGAGAATTTCATGGCCTGGTTGGTCTGGCCGTTGAGTTCATGGATACCCATGCCGTAGGGCTCAAAGAATGCCGGATCATCGACGGTGATATCATACAAACCTTTCTGGTTGTATCCCATCGGCAGCTCATAGTGCAGTTTGGCTCCCAAGAGGAAGTAATAGCGGCTGAACTGGGCACCGAACATCACCGGGATACCGAGGCCGAGCATGTTACGTTGCTCTACCATCTTGTCAAACAGGTAGTTATATTTAGCTCCGTAGGTCAGGTCAATACGGGTTGCCTGGAAGCCGTAGGACGAAGTCGAGTTGAGGAAACGGAAGTCAAGACCGGTCTCAAAACGGAAATGTCCGTATTCGAGGCTGTAAGTAAGATCCAGACCTGCGCCGCCGCCACCTGTCAGCGAACGATAGGCATAATCGTTGCCTAACTGTTGGCCGTTATTGACGGCTGCCCACTGCTCGGGCTGCTTGTCCATCAATGCGGAGTATCCGGCGCGCAGACCGAGGTTGAAGAACGACACTACCTCTGTTCTGGGATTCGCCTGACGCTCCTGATATTTCTCGTAATCACGCAGTTGTTTTTCCTCTTTGGCTTTGGTCTCTGCCTCTTTCTTAGCCTGCTCTTCAGCACGTTTCTCGGCAGCTTTAGCACGATCCTCAGCGGCTTTGTCTCGTTCGGCCTGTTTCTTCTGATTCTCCTTGGCAGCAGCGGCTTTCTTCTTGTCTGCCTCTTTTTTCTTAGCGGCAGCAGCTTTCTCTTTCTCACGTGCGGCTTTCTCTTTCTCTTTGGCCTTCTGCGCCTTGGCTTTCTCCTGTTCTTTCTTCTTTTTCTCCGCTGCTTTCTGCTTGTCGGTCTGGCCGGCAGGTACCGGCTTCGGCATAGCGTACAGAGCTACAGGAGCAGCATTCAAACTAAGAACAACACTCAGTATCAGTATGTTTCGCAATAAACTTTTCATATCCGTGTTCTCCTGTTTTAGATTATTGAATAATGAACTTGAAACTACGTGTCTGTTTGTCCGTTACGACCCGGAGCAGATACAGATCCGGTTCGGTAGGCGTGTCAATTAGACAGCCGCCGTCGGGCAACAGGAACTTCCAGTCTTTATAGATATTGCCGCTGGTTGTGATCCACTGCGCGTAGCACTTGATCTCGGTCTTACCGCCCCAGTTGGCATTGACAAACACTTTGTCCCCGTGCTGGTATCCGTATGAGGCGGTGATAATCAGACTATCGGGGTCGTTAACGAATTGATGCTTGGTGGTGTCCACAACAAACGGTTTTGCGCATGCGCAGTTATACAAGGAGTCCGGTTGACCTTTGTTGATCCAATAGCATACGAAGTACTCATCGTTCAAATATCTATCCCCTTGTATATCGTAGAGGTTCAATACGGAAGAGGTGGCTCCGGGAATAGCCGTACTATCACTCTTATAGTACCATTGGAAATCACTATCACTCTTATAGTACCATTGGAAATCACTCAGCGCTAGACCTTTGATCTGTGGATGGTCCTTGAGCAGACCTAGCACATTGGAATAACGTTGGTCAATAACATCATTGCCGACCGGCAGGCGGAAGGGCAGGGTAACGAGCGTGTCTCCGCAGTCGGATTTGACCTCAATCATGATTCCGTATGTGACACCTGGAACGGCATCGATAGGGATCTCCAATTCAAAATGATCCGGCAGAATATTGAGTAGTTCTTTACCGAAGCCGGCAGCTTTGGCTGCGTCGTTGAAGTCCACTACCACATTGCCTCCTTTGAGGTCGATCGTACTGGTGTACGGAATCGTGCCCGGGCCTTGTACGCCTTTCGCGTCCGGGCAAGGAATGGATGCTTTCTCAACCGAGAACTCGTACCGACCGATATTGACTTGGATATTGATAACGGTGGTAGCCGATTGGCCTACGCAGACATTGCTGCTATTGCGGAAAATGGTACAAGAAGCGTCATAAATGCCACCATCCTTGTAATAGTGCGGTATATCTTTCGATGCATTTCCTCCAAACAGCGTTACGTCCGGCGTACCGTCACCGAAATGCCAAACAATACTGTCCGGCGTGAAGTCTAACTGACAGGCAAAATGCACCGTGTCCTTACCGCAAAGTTTATTTTCTTTTTCCGGCGAGAATTCCTCCCCGTTGATATAAATCGACTGATTCAGAGACGTGGTAGCGCCACCGGCTGAATAGCCGTAGGATTCATTCGCCGTGAAACCATAAACGTGGGCGATAAACTTCGAGCCGTCGCTTTTGAGCGTGTGCGCAGCTGCGGAGTCTCCCAACTCTTTCTGAACATAAAAATAGGCACTGTCTGAACCTGTCACAACCTTAAATTCCCCGTCTTTAAACTTTTTGCCATCCAGCGTCATCAGCTCCGGTTTGTCGGTCACGACATTGACGTAGTGCTGGGACGTACCGTTGGAACTTTTGTAGGTGGTAAACGTAATCTGGTCGATTTGCTGCTCAATTGGGTTAACCCACAGCATCGACGGGTCGCCGTTGTTATTCTTGTTTCCGTCCCATTGGCGGGAAGCGGCGAACAGATGCACGGCGCACGGGCAGTTGGTCGTCAGCAAACAGTTGTTGCCCACTACTTTCGGCTTCGGACGAGGATTCAGTTTCTCTTCCTTGTCCGTATCGCCGCCTTTGACGTCTTCGTCGCCGAATTCAAACTCCCAATATTGCTTCGGATTATTTGCGAAATCAAACGAATAGACGGAGTCGCCGTTGATATAAACGGTAGTTCCGTCCTCGAGCGCCATGATACGCACGAAATCGCGGTGACGGCTGCTGCTGCCGGTCAGCACGAACGTATTGCCCCAATATTCGGTCGGCATGGCTTGCGAGAAAATGTGATCGCGCTCTTTGATGTCTTCCGGGATATTGGTATGCGGGTTGCCTTGGAATACGGCAATCGGTTTGTTGGCCGAAACGGATGTACCGCTCAAATCGTAGTAGTCGCCTTCGCCTTCTCCCGTCCATACATACCAAACTTGACCGTGTTTCAGTGTATCGGAAACGACGGTGTCGCCTTTGTAATGGTGGGTAGTACTTGCCGACAAGATATAGGTCACAACGGTGCTGTCCTCTGTCGCTACCACAGCAAAATGACTACCTTGTGAACCAGACTGGTGATCGGACGGCGTATAGGTCTGAACCATATATTCCGTACGCAGCGAAGCGGTTGGCAGCACGTTGGTGGCATCGAAAGTTGCTTTCTTGTAATTGGTTGCGAATAGCGAGAAATTCTTATCAGACGTGACATGCAGTGCGCAGTTATCCGTAGTCTCACTGTTGACCGCGTAACAGATGATGCCGGATTCCTCCATCTTCTCTCGTGCACCTTTGGCAACAGGAACACCGCTGTACAGTTTCACGGGAGCCATCTTGCCCGCTTTGACGTCAATAATCGTATCAAAACCGGTGTACGGATGACTGATAGTTACCTGGCAGTCCTCGCGGGAAGATATTGCAAGGGATAGCTCCATCGCATTGTATTTCTTACCCTCATATTCAACGGGAGCTTTATCACTGGTTTTCTGGTCAGCTTGCATAAACGTCACCCAGAAGTCCTTACCTTCCGTCGATTGTCCTTCATCAATAGCATCGGCTGTGGTGCTCATAAACGGCACTACCAGCAGACAGCTGAGCAGGACATTGAATAGTTGTTTTCTCATATCGATTTTTGTTGTTAAATGTGTGCGGTTCTAAATCGGGTGCAAAATTACTACTTTTTCTTCACACGCGCGTACACATATTCACGAAAAGTGTGTAAAAATTGACACACTTATCGTATCTGTTGGCCTAAAGTGCTAAAAATTGACGAACCACGGACAATAATCAGTTGTCCGTTCCGCAATTCTTTGCGGGCGTAAGCGAACGAAGACGGAGTATTACAGCCTTCGGTCCAGTTCTCATTATACGGGTCCCCGTAACTTTGTTCCAACAGGTAGAAATCCACGGCTTGACCTTGTCTGTCACCCCAGATATATTCCACCAGATCCGGGTAGTCGATGAACGGATTGCGGTTTCCTTGAATTTTATTCACCTCCACAGCGCGATCCAGTTCTTTCTGTGAAACAGGGTCCATCCGGTGCCAAGTCAATAGCAAGTCTCGCAGCCAAGGCTGAAACTCCTGCCAGCCATCGTTGGTCATTGCAGCAGCCGGTTCACCGCTATCTACCCACGTGAGCGAGTCGCCGTAACACGTCGCAATATAGAAATAAGCACGAGCAAAATCGCCTTTGTACTCATCGGCGGGACAGAAGACGCGTTGTAAATGATGAATCGTATCTTCTCCTGTTACAAACGAGCCGTTGTTAAAAGAACTGTCGGCCGGTATACCCGGTGCGTGGTTGGATTTGCTTCTGTTGGCAGATGCATCGCCCGGTACCAGATGGAACAGATCGCAATAAGCAGGGTTCACATCGCCGCCCCACCAGCTCTTCGGTAGCATGTGCTCAATGTCGAAGCCCATGACACTGGATGTAGGATGTTCCGGATCAAAGTAACGATGGTTGTTGGAGTACATGTCCAAAACCTCATTCGTGAGTGTATCCCGATCCGTATAGAAGAAACCGTCCCAGGTCTTTTTACTACCGCTGCCATAACGGTAGCGCTTACCGTTACAAATGATGTATCCTAGATGATTCTTTAGTGTCGAATCGGCCGTGTTTTGTGCAAATTGGTAGTAGTTGCCCGGCATCGGACCCATTGCCATGCGCGTGGTATCCAGATCAAAGGTACTTGCACCTGAACTCTTGGGCTTGATGGTCAGTTCTACAGGCAGTTTTTGTGTTGTTGCCCCGGTGGCGACGGCTAAAATAGTATCTTTATAGTTGATCGCATAAGTGGGAGCCGTGGTTAATATAATACTATACGAAATAGAAGTCGAAGTAAGCGTAAATTTAGAACCGCTTTTTAAAGAGAGCTGAATATTGTCTGAGAGATTTTTGCCAATTATTTCAAAATCCAAGGCGTCCTCCATAGGTTCATCGGCGCTGTACCATGAAACGGGTTCGAAAACAAGCGAAGCATATTGCATTTCAATCGTTGGTCGATTCGGATGCGGATTCTCTGCTTCAAATTCAATCTTCTGTACATACCAACGGTTATTTTTGGCATTTTCTGAGGCAATATAAATACTATCTACATCTGCATTGACGGAGATGGTGTAAGGCCATATCTCTGTCTTGTGGTTAGTATCCCATTGGATGTTTTGGTTAAAGATATGGAGACCGTAGTTTTTGGATGCATCCGTACTGAAACATGCAGCATATACAGTCATGGTCGTAATGTGGTAGGTATCATCCAGACCCAAAGTCAGTTCGCCTTTTAAACTCGCTGTCCCGCCTTTAATACCAAAGTCTTCTTTGGCTCGATACACTTTGCTGGCTGCAATAACCGATTCAATACAGTTGTCCGTGGCTTTATATATCAGACTATATAAATCGTTCGTTTCTTTACTCGAGTCTGAGTTACTGCTATTAAACACGATTGTATACGTCTCTGCCATCAAACCGATGGAGAAAAGGATGGCAAAAAACAATGAGATGTTTCTTTTCATGGTATAGGGATGTTTAGTGTTTACATTTTTTTGTGCAAGCCAGCAGCAGGTTCAGCGTGACGTACCAGAGGATACAACCCGTACCGCTGAAGAGTGCGAACTCTATATGGTTGGCTTCCAGCGCTTTATACACGCAGAAACCGATAATCACCAAGCATCCGACAAGGAAACTGATAATCACCGTCTTCTCTTTTGCCCAGCCTTTAAAACTGAAGAACGGAATCTCGGCGTTGAGCAGATAGCAGCTGATAAATGACAGACCGATCAGCACCCACGCCATCCAGTCGTAAGTCAGCATAGAAACGGGCATACAGCATATACCGCCCCAGAAAATGGCATTGGCCGGAGTTGCCAGACCGATAAACGAATCGTGCTGACGCTCGTCCACATTGAATTTAGCCAAACGTAGAGCAGAGAAAGCGGCCATAATCAATGCCAGACCTGCCCACCAACCGAGGATGGGTTTGAGGTAACAGAAGACCATCATCGACGGTGCTAAACCAAATGTGATGTCGTCTGCCAGCGAGTCCAACTCTACACCGATAGGACTCGGTGCCTTTAATAGACGGGCACTCAAGCCGTCAAAGAAGTCAAAGAATGCACCGGCTAAGATGAATACAAATGCCCAAATAAAAGCACCTTGGGTGGCCAAGAAGACCGCTATACTGCCGCAAAGCAAGTTGCAACTAGTGATGGCATCAGGAATAATTCGTTTACAATTCATAATTTTCTATATACTAAATAAGTAATGATTATCGAAGGTACACAGCACGCCATCACAATCCAGAAGAAACCGAGGTATCCGGCCGCTTCCTGAATATAGCCCGCCACCATGCCCGGTAACATCAGTCCCAGGAACATGAATGCCGTACAAATCGAGAAATGAGCGGTCTTGTAGGCTCCGTCTGCGACATGAATCATATACAGCATACACGCCGTATAACCCAAGCCGTAACCCAACTGTTCCAGACCTACACACAAACTCAAAATCCAGAATGTAGTTGGCTGAAATTGCGCAAAATAGACATACACGATGCAGGGTAGGGTAAGGCACAAAGCCATCGGGATAATCGCTTTTTTGAGTCCCGTCCGACTGGCCCAAATACCACCGCCGATGCCGCCTAATAGCATCAGTACAACACCTATACCGGTGATCTGACCGATGGTATCCACCGTGATACCCAAACCACCTTGTTCTTTGGCAGCCAGGAAGAAAGGATTGCACAGTTTGAGCAATAAGGCTTCCGGCAGTCTGTATATCAGCATAAAACAAAGTGCCAATACGATGCCCGGCTTCTTGAAAAACGCCACGAACACTTGTCCTACCTCGCGCCAGATAGCGGAAGACTGATTGCTGATCACTGAAGGCTTCTCCACCTGCGGCATCTGCCAGACATGCCAGAGTGCTATCAATGCCAGCAGGCCGCTGCATAGGAGCAGGGCAATGGTCCATGAACTCGGGATATCTGTCCTTTTCTGCAGCCAGCCGACTAACATCAGCAGGATGGATTGACAGAAGATATTGGCGATGCGGTAGAATGTGGAGCGTAAACCTACATAAGCCGACTGATCGTGCTCGTTCAAGGCAATCATATAATACCCGTCGGCAGCTATGTCATGTGTCGCGGAGCAGAAAGCCGTGATCGTAAATAAGATGAGCGCGATGGTGAAATGTCCTTGTGGAGCCAGCCATGCCAGTAATGCGGCTGCTACCGCCATCAGTATCTGCATCGTCAGCACCCACCAGCGCTTGGTGCGAAGCACGTCTACAAAAGGACTCCAGAGTGGTTTGAACACCCAAGGAAAAGCAATCAGGGACGTGAACAACGCCATCTCGCTATTGGGCACACCGAGTTGCGCAAACAGCGTGACGCTTATGCTGGTAACCAAAAAGTATGGGATACCTTCCGCTAAATACAGCGTTGGCACCCATACCCATGGTGAAATATGTGTTTTCTCCTTATTAATAATACGCACGCGCGCGACTTATTGGAAGTTAGCGCGGTTGTCGGTTACTTCAGCGTTGTCCTCCAGTAACTGCATTGCCTGGTAGGGCAGGTATGCATAGCGGCTTGCCAACTGTGCTTTCTCGCTCTGAGCGTCAAAAGCAGCCTCGAGGTTATTAGCCGCACCGGTCTTAACAACGAACACACCCATATTACCCTTGATTGGTTCGCTCAACGCGTTCTCGCCTTGTGCCAAAGCTGCACCGATAACGGCCGGCTCCATGCCTGCGTTACCGAAACGACTGTCACCAAGTGCTACGCGGTCGATATGCTGAACCGGTTGCTTCATGATCTCTGCAGCAGCCTCCAGGCTCTCAACACCCTTCAGTTGCTTGATCAGATAAGCAGCCTTAGCGTTGTTGGTAGCCTCGTAACTCAACTCGGCGCGAACAGCGTCCAACGGACGATACTCACCGTCGTTTACCTCTGTCAAAGCAGCAACAATGAACTGCTGACCGCACTCGAAGACGTCACTAACCTGACCTTCTTTGGCCTCAAATGCCCAACGAACGATAGGACGGCTGGCTTTCAGTTGACCTACCTTGTCCGTGGTCTTGGTCAGATTGTACTGCGGAATAACCGTCATACCTGCCTCTTGCGCAGCAGCCTCGAGAGCCTCGGCGTTGTTATTGTTGACGATGAATTGTTTTGCACTGTTGTAAATAACGGAATAGGTCTTGCTCGACGGAGTAACCTCACGCGCGAGGATAGCCAACTTCACTTTCGGACTCGGTTTGCCAATCTCCATGATCTCGTAAGTCTGTTCACCCATACCGATAGCAACGGTGAAACGCTCACCACGTTTGCATTTGAGTGCCGGTTCCGCGATGTTCTTCGGCAGATCAGCAGCTTTGAACCAACCCAGTTCCTGGTCCTCTTGACCTTCCTCTGCAGCAATAGCCTTCAGCTCAACGCTATCCGGCAACGAGTAACCTGCCTGCATGATACGAGCCATAGCGTAGGTGTTGTTCTCAAACAGGATCTCCGTGCAGTCACCGGCTTTGGCACCCTTAGCAAATGCAAAGTCCTTGAATTGTGCCGGAACAGTCTCCTCTGAGTAGTCACGACCGTCGTACATAATATCCGAGTTGGTGTTAACAACCAGACTGATATCATCGGTGGTCTTGAACTCATCCTGCAGACGAACCAACAAGTCCTGAGCGGCTTTGAAATCTGCCTCACTCGGTACGATATCGAATGCAACGTACTTGATCGCACGGTTCGGGGTTTGCTTGTACTGCTCTTTGTGTTGCTTGTACAGCGCCTTAATCTCGCTCTCGCTCACTTTAACGAGGCTGTCTGCTACCGTATAATACGGTTGCATCACGTAGTCCGCACTTACACCGTTCTGACGACCGTTGAATGCAAACTCGGCATCCAGCGAGTTAGCCTTGAGCAGGTGTTGGAGAAGGTTGTTGTATTTCTCTTGCATGTAGCTGATACGAACGGCTTTCTCCCAGTAGAGCCAATAAGTCTTAGCCTGCTGGAGGTTTGCGTTCTGCTCTGCATCGTCACTGCCTTCATTGATAGCAGCGATTAAACCTTTCACCATCTCGCGGCTATACTGACCGTTCTCATCCATGAACGCACGACGACTACGCAGAATCTGGTGAACGTTCTCACCTACGCAGAGTTCGGTCAATTCGTCTGCAGTAATGTCCATACCGATCTTCTCTGCTTGCGCACGCAAGGTATAGTCCATAACGAACATGTTCCATACCTGGTTGCGGATCTGGGCGTACATGTCTTCGTCAAAATCCGAACGACCGCTCTCAATCTTGTACACTTCCGTTAACTGATCTTTAGCTGCCTCATACTCCGTGTAGTGAATTTTCTGACCCTCAACAACACCGACGTTCTCTCGGCTACGATTGAAGAAACTACTACCGGAGTTCAAAAAGTCTCCGAGGATAAATGCTAACATGGCGAGACCCACAATTGCGATCAACAATGCGCCATGATTTCTAATTCTTTGTAAACTTGCCATTTTTGTATAATAAATCTTTTAAATGTTTTTTCTTATTTCAAAAGCGGGTTGGACGAATAGTAAATATATCCGCCATTATCTGTCTCTGCTACTCCGCCGTAGTTTTTCAACTTGGCTTTCAGTACCACGAAGTCTCCTACTTGTACTTGATCTACACTGGTAATATCTTTCTTGTTCGGACCCTTCACACGATAAGCCTCAAACGGGAAGTAAACGGTGGTACCATCGTTGGTAGCAGCGATATAGAAGGTAGCATTGTGATAGTTACCGTTGATACCATCTGCATTTTGGCTGTGCAAACGGAAGATCCAACCTTTGATGTAGTATTCTTCCTTGGTAGCAACACCGTTACCAATCGAGTCGCATTTAGCGCGTGCCTCATATACATTGAGGGTGCCTTCCGGTACATTAGCGCCTTCCGGATCCGGAGTGATCTTGGTGGGATCCAAAACCGGATCAAAGTTCTTATTGGTCGAATAATAGATGTGTGCGGAACCTTTACCCGGAGTCTCCGGTTGGTCACCGTATTTCATGATCTGACCATAGATTACCACAAAGTCACCTATCTCCACTTGCGTTGTGCTGGCTAACTGCTTACCGTCTTTGCCATATACCTGATAAGCCTCAAATGTGTATTTGTCCGCTGTACCGTCGTTGGTGGCAGAAATGAAGAACGTTGCGTTACCGTAACTCTCGATACCATCGGTGTTCTTTGCGTCCAGACGGCAAACCCAACCCTTGATGTAGTACTTCTTA
>CADCCH010000007.1 GCA_902799875.1 uncultured Bacteroidales bacterium
ACTATGATTCGTGAAGTAAAATTTGAGTCGCAAGACCGCCGCGAGAAACAGATTCTCGCCGCTCTGAACGCTAACGGTATCGCTTCCATCGAGGAGGCCAACCAGATTTGCGAGCAATACGGCCTCGATCCTTATATGACATGCGAGGAGACACAGCGTATTTGTTTTGAGAACGCCAAATGGGCGTATGTAGTAGGTACGGCAATTGCCTTGAAGAAGGGTTGCCAGAACGCCGCTGACGCTGCCGAGGCTATCGGTCTCGGTTCGCAGGCATTCTGTATCCCGGGTTCTGTAGCTGACGACCGCAAGGTAGGTATCGGTCACGGTAACTTGGCAGCTCGTCTGCTGCGCGAGGAGACCCAGTGCTTTGCTTTCCTGGCAGGTCACGAGAGTTTCGCAGCTGCAGAGGGCGCTATCAAGATTGCTGAGATGGCGAACAAAGTTCGTAAGAACCCGCTTCGTTGCATCCTCAACGGTCTGGGCAAGGACGCCGCTATGATCATCAGCCGTATCAACGGTTTCACCTATGTACAAACCGAGTTCGACTACTTTACCGGTGAGCTGAAAGAGGTTCGTCGCAAAGCGTATTCGAACGGTCCGCGTGCAAAGGTTAACTGCTACGGTGCAGACGATGTTCGCGAGGGCGTTGCTATCCTCTGGCACGAGAACGTTGATGTTTCGATCACCGGTAACTCGACGAACCCGACGCGCTTCCAACACCCGGTAGCAGGTACGTATAAGAAAGAGCGTATCCTGGCCGGCAAACCGTACTTCAGCGTAGCTTCCGGTGGTGGTACAGGTCGTACCTTGCACCCGGATAACATGGCTGCAGGTCCTGCTTCCTACGGTATGACGGATACGCTGGGTCGTATGCACAGCTAGAGATGATGGGCTTCCTCGGTATCGGTAACAACCCGATGGTAGGATGTACTGTCGCTTGCGCAGTTAACGTAGCTCTCGCGCTGAACAAGTAAAAAAATAATTAATTAATAGAATTAAGGTTGAAAATTGAGATGAAAAAAATTCTTTTAATCGCTGTTCTGGCTGTAGCCAGCCTGGCAGCTTATGCACAACCTCGTGCAATTGGTGGTCGTCTGGGTTACGGCGCAGAATTTAGTTACGAGCATGGTTTCGGTGAGGCTAACATGCTGAGCCTTGAAGTCGGTGTTCCCGGTTTCGCATCTATCGAGGCTGCTTGTACGTATGATTGGATTGATCCGTTCAACGCCCCTGTTCCTTGGGACAAACGCGGAGAATGGCACTGGTACATGGGTGTCGGTGGAGCCGTTCAGTGGTCTTGGTATGCTACCACTGCTGCCTTCATCGGTGCAGCCGGTCGTATCGGTATCGAGTATGATTTCTGGTTCCCGCTCCAACTCTCGTTGGATTTCCGTCCGACGCTGGGTGTCGCTATGGCTGGTAACGGTAACGGCGGTGTGGCTGCAGGCTTCGGCTATGACCTCTACTGCGGAGGTCTCGGACTTGGCATTCGCTACAAATTCTAATTACTAATCTCAAAAAACGCGTGTGCCTGCAAACGGTATACGCGTTTTTTGCAAATTTATTGTACTATGAAAAAATTTCTTCTCTCACTTCTCGTCGCTGCACTCTGCGTGCCGGCGAGTGCAGGCCTTCGTCAGAAACAGGCCAACAAAGACACGGACCAGTTCCGCTATGAGATCGAGTGTGCAGGAAATGCTATTCAGGGCACGTATCTCGTGAAGGTTTGGACCTATAGCAAGAAAGCATCGGTGGCAGAGAACCAATGCCGTAAGAATGCCGTTCACGGTGTTATCTTCAAAGGTTACGGTGGTGGTCAAGGTTGCGTTTCGCAACGTCCTATGGCCAGCTCTCCCGGTGTAGAGACTCAGTTTGAGGAGTATTTCAAGAGTTTCTTCGCAGACGGCGGTGAGTTCCAGAAATACGCTTCGATCATGGGTGGTACCACCGAGACCACCAAAGTAGGTAAAGAATACAAAGTCGGCTGCGTGGTCAGCGTTCGCAAAGACGATCTGCGTCGCGCCCTCGAAGCTGCCGGCGTCATTCGTGGACTTAATTCAGGATTCTAATTATGAAAAAGTTAAGTATATTCCTTGCCGCATTCGTAGCAATCATCTTCGCTTCTTGCGGCCCCAGACGCTCACAGGCTTATTACGAGAAGCCGAGTGTAGTCATGAGCGCCAACTACGACGGTAGTTACGTCATCCGCGTACAGGTACGTGCCAAAGATGCCGTACTTGCCTTTACTGACGGTCAACGTAAAGCCGTTCAGGAAGTAATCTTCGATGGCGTTAGAGCCGGTAGCAACGGTATAACCGACCTCAAACCGCTGTGTTTCGACAAGAACGCACGCGAGAAACACGAGGACTATTTCAACGCCTTCTTCCGCGATGGCGGTGCATGGACCCAATACGCCAGCCTCCAGGACAAACGTGTGGGTAGTACCCGTTACCAACGTGACGGTCGTCAGATGGTTGAATCCGTCACCGTTACCGTAGATCGCGCAGGTCTGCAAAAAAGATTAAGAATGGATGGTATAATTCCAATGGAAGGAAGATATTAATATGAAAAAGTCATTATTCACCCTCGCATTGGCACTGGTAGCGCTGATGGCGAGTGCACAGATTAAGAAACCCGAACTGATGGTTATTCCGTCAGACGTATGGTGCATATCCAACGGTTATTATACCGAAGTAGAGAACATGGGTACAATCGTCAAGGTGCCCAACTACAAACAGGCGCTCCAGGAGAACATGGGTCTCAAGTTGGCGATTGCCAAGATTAACGACCTCATGGCAGAGCGTCAGTTCCCGCTCAAGAGCCTGGAGCAAGAGCTCAAGAACCTCGAGCAACGTCGCATGGAGGACAACCTGACGACTTCCAAAGCCGGCAATGAACTGTCCGAATCCCCGCTGGACGAGGTTGCTCGTACGGCAAAATGCGATATCATTCTGGAGCTCAGCTGGGACGTAAAAGATATGGGCCCGAAACACTCCTTGTCTTACATCCTCGAGGGCCGCGACGCGTATACTGCCAAGTCCATCGGCTCGGCTGCCGGTACGGGTGCTCCCTCTTTCTCCGCAGACGTGGACGTGCTGCTCGAAGAGGCTATTGTGGCTAATATGGACAATTTCAACAACCGTCTGCAGGCACATTTCGAAGAGATGCAACAGATCGGTCGTGAGATCAGCATTGACATCAAAGTGTTCGCCAACAACGCCGCAGGTGTGGACCTCGAGACCGAGTTCGGAGACGATGAACTCATAGATATCATCAACAACTGGCTCCAAGTCAACACCGTACAAGGTCGTTTCTCCATGCCTTACGCTTCGGAGAACGTAGCGAACTTCACGCAGGTGCGTATTCCGGTTTATGACGAACGCGGACGCGCTATCGATGCGAATGCTTTTGCCAAGAGCCTCGCTAAGGTGCTCAAGAAAGAACCGTATAATATCCCGTCCAAAGTCCTCGTCAAAGGTCTTGGTCGCGCAGTGATCATTTTAGGTGAAAAGTAAAAACAATCGAAATCTCGAAGTCTCGATATCTCGAGATCTCGAAAAAAAAGTATGACAATGAAAAAGATTTTTTCTATATGCGTAGCGGCGCTCATGAGTGCAACTATGATGGCGGTAGAGACGCAATATCTGCCTATCTCCGTGTACGCTTTGGATGACCAGGAGTCCTTCCCGCAAGGCGCCAAAGCGATGGTGGAGAACAAGCTCACCCAGCTGCTTACCCGCAACGGTATAGCCGGTCTCGATTATATGGGCCAGTTCATCCTCACCGTCACCACGACACCGCTGGACAAAGATGTCATCCCCGGACCTCCGATGAAGATCCGCGAGAAAATGGAGATGAACCTCTATATCGTTGATGCATACGCAAAGACCATCTTCTCTTCCACCTCGATGACCGTCAACGGTCTGGGCGAGACAGAGAACAAGTGCTACCTCAACGCCATCAGTCACATGCCGCTCCAATCACCGGCCATCTCCAAATTCGTGGACGAGGGTAAGACCAAGATCATCGAGTACTACGACCACGAGGGTGAAGCCATCATCAAGAAAGCACAGTTCCTCTCAGCACAGAAACAATACGAAGAGGCGATGTACTGGGTAATGCTCATCCCGCAACAATCCAAGCACTACGATGCTGCACTTGCTGCAGGTCAGGAGATCTATCAGGCGTATATTGACAACCAATGCAACGTTAACCTCGCTGCTGCGAAGGTGGCATGGGCTGCCGAGCAGAATAAGACCGGTGCGTACGCTGCCGGTGAGTACCTAGCGAACATTCTTCCGGACGCTAAGTGCTACGGCGAGGCGATGGAGCTCTACAAAGAGATTAAGGGCAAGGTTCTCGACGATTGGAAGTTCGAGATGAAGAAATACCAGGACGGTATCGATCTCGAGAAACTGCGTATCGATGCTATGCGTCAAGTCGGTGTAGCGTACGGTTCACACCAGCCGACCCAAACAACCAATGTTGAATTCCTCAGAACGTTACTCTGATGCGTAAAAGTTTTT
Organism: uncultured Bacteroidales bacterium; assembly: GCA_902799875.1. The sequence continues at coordinate 4,527 of CADCCH010000007.1, forward strand.
TAACCTTGCTGTGTGTCTGTGCGGTCATCGCCGCACAGGCACAGAGCAATCTGGAATACCGTCGTAATTCGCTGGCGACGATGTTGGTCTATCACCCTGAGGATGAGTTTGGCGGCGAGATATACAAAGCCTTCGACTCCCTGCCCATCCCTGACAAGTACGATGACCATACCATCGCCGGCATGCGGATCATCAACAACCGCTCTATCTGGGGACTCCAGCGCCTTGACTCGGGTTATTTCAAAGCCACCTACGGTCACCAGTTGACCGCACAGGAACTGCAGAAGAACGCCCAATACACCGAGGATCTGCTTAACCAAAAACAGATGGCCAAGTACATGGTTGCCAAATGGTTCGGTCTCACCGGTAGCACGGTGGAGGAAGCTACCTTTAACACCAAACTCATCCAATCGCGTGGTCAATACAACGCCAACGATGTGGACGTGGCACTGGCTCTCCAGACCACCCGCGGACTTGCGTCCCTCTCTGATGCAGGTGAGGAGCTGCTCCATAACACCTTCGTGCTTGTCAACGATATAACGTATATCACTGCTGAGCAGGAAGCCGCAGCCGCCAAGGCCGCGATGAGCGTCATCGGAGGTATCTTGGACGGACTCACCGGAGGATCCGGCGGACGCGACTTGGCTAAAGCCGCAGGACAGATAGCTGACAGTTTCACGGGCTTCAAGGTCAAGACCCACTCGTACCTCTACCAGTTGGAGTGGAACGATTCGATTGCCGCCATCTTCTACACCTACCACTATACCGGTAAGCCCGATCCGGAGAAGATACGCGCTTTCCTCAACGACGAGACCACCTATCGCCTCAAATACGTGGCACACGAATATGAGTTCGATAAGAAATCCGTGCTCAAAGGTAAATACTCGCGTACCGAATTGGTCCGCACGATCTGTGCGCGTTCGATGGATAAGAACATTGTCGCACTCGCCAAGCAGTACGAGGATTTCAAGGTTAAGACTCCGGTTTATTCCGTTCTCACCAATAAGAATGGTAAGACCGAAGGCTACGCGGCTAAGATCGGTATGAAGGAAGGTATAACCGAGAACTCCAAGTTCCAGGTCGTACAGCGTCTCCAGGATCCCGAAACAGGCAAGACCAAGTACAAATACGTAGCAACCGTCAAGCCTAAGAAAGGACAGATCTGGGACAACCGCTACAACGCCGTGCTTGAGGAAGCAGATGGCGCTACCCTACCCTACACCACATTCGTCAAGACCGCCGGCGGTGAGATTCTCCCCGGCATGCTCCTCATCGAAGGCAAGTACCGCAAGGTGACCGAGTAAAGCAAGTAAGGCTGCCTCCCGGTAGCCTTACTTTTAATAACAAACAATCTCTATGTACCACTAATGATTAGTGTCTTTTTGAATTTCTAATCTTATAGTTACAAATATCGTGCCAAACTTGTTATACAACTGGATAATTTCGCAGCCGATGATGGTTTGCCTCTTCTGAACAATCTTCTTTGTCGTGCGATTGTTCCGCGGAAAAGACGAGCCGCGTATAGTGGGCACGATATCGCTTTTCTATATTGCCACAACGATCCTCTATACTGATCACTGGCTCTATTTCTCCAACTGTCCGAGTTTCATCGGCGAATGGAGTTACCTGATCGTCAACCTGTGCGTATATCCTTTATATTATGCGTACCTGCGCGCACTCACGCGCACGAAGATCGATTACGAAGTCCTGCTTCTTCTCCTTCCTGCGGTACTAGTAACAATCCTCTTCCCGTTCAACGTACCTATTCATTTGGCGGCACGTATATGCTTTGCAGCACAAGTCATCTGGGTACTGATTCGCGGATACCGTCTGATACGCAACACGCAACAACGAATGGATAACACCTATTCGGATGACCGAAGTCGTCTGCTGCGACCCGCTCATCTCTTGCTACTCTTCTTCGCCATCACAGCCGCCGTATCGATGATTCTCAATTTCTTCGGACGTGAGTTTTTTAACGACAGCTTACTCGTCTGTATTCCTGCGGTCCTGATGTCCGTCCTTCTCTTCAGCCTCGGATATGTGGCTGCTCATACCGTTTTGCCGCAGGAAACCATCACACAAGAAGAAACAACCGAAGACCGTGCGACCACCGAAGAGACCGATGCCCTGATGTATAAGATTAGCACGACACTGCGCGAGCAACAACTCTTCACCAATCCTCATCTCACTATTCAAGACCTCGCGACCGCTGTCGGTTCCAACCGCACCTACGTATCCAACTGTATCAACCGCTGTACCGGTTACAGCTTCTCCCAATACGTCGCACGATACCGCGTGGAGCATGCACAACAACTGCTCCGCGATCCCAAATATACCTCTGACCACGATGCCATCGCCGATGCCATCGCCCTCAGCGGATTCTCTTCTGACCAAACCTTCTACCGCGTCTTCAAGGACCTCACCGGTCTCACGCCTCTCCAATACCGCCAGCAGAACCTGTCCAAACAAGCGAAATAAGCTTTTTTGTACGATTTGAGAGTCGATTTGTACCTTCTGCGAATGCTTTTCAGAAGAAAAGCAGTACTTTTGTGCGCAAATTTGATTCAAAAACAACGTTTATGAGAAAAACATTATTCTTTGCCTTTGCGCTTGCAGCAAGTGTGCTGGCTTTCACATCTTGTAACAAGAAAGATGCAAACACTCCCGATGAACCGACTGTGGATAATCCTAATCCCATCTTGGGAACATGGTTCGCCTCTGATATCGAGAACGATTATTTCTACACCTTCAATTCCGATGGCTCGTACCAGCGCGTCATGGATTATTACATGAACGGCCGTGCTGTGGTGGCTCATGAGCACATAGTCGGCGATGGTTCTTATACCTTCGAAAATGACATCGTCACCACCAAACTCGACACCATCCGTATCTCGATGGACGGAGGCCCGTTTGGTCCCTTCCCTGATTTCTGGCCCGCAGAGGAGAAAATGAAATTCAAAGTAGAAGGCGACAAACTCACCCTTACCCACAATTATGAATCCGGGGACGCTTGGACCGAAGTGTTGACCAAAAACGGCAAACCGGCAGACCAGGATGACCCCTCTGACATCAACATCGACCCGGCAAAACTTGTCAACACCGAATGGCGCACCGACTCCTGCTTCATGAACGGTGAGAAGACAGCTCCTCCCCATCTCTATATTCGGATTCTCTCGGAGGACGCAGTGATCATGAACGGTGAGAACCATAATTTCGTCATCAACAAAAACATAATGACATGTACCTACTTTGATGGAACCACGTTTACTATCGTGGAAGTGAAGGAAGGCTGGGCACATGTCAAAGGCGATAACGGCAGCGATGTCTATCTGTCCAAACTGCCCGAGAAAGATATAGAAAGTATGATCATGGAGCATCAAGAATCTGATTTCTTGGGGACCTGGAAACTGGCGTACTTCACCTATGACAACCACAATCCGGGCTATGAAATGCAAAGAGAAGGCACAAACCCGGGTACAGAGACTTGGGAGTTCAAGGCCGATGGCAGTTGTGTTTATAACAGTTGGTTCTCCGGCGAGACAGTAACCGGTACCTGGGAGTGCGACCCGTACATGATCAAGTTCACCAGAAATCCTGCTGAAGGAGCCGTTATTCAAGAGGGAGAAGCTATCACTGTACAGCCGCTCACTCCTAATTGGATGTGTATCCTCCGCAGCCCGGACGGATATCAGTACTACTATTGGTGGTTCTACCGCGTCAAATAACATTAGTAAACCAGGATACCAAATCATCCGACTCTCGCAAGACGATCTCCCACAAATCTATTATATAAACAATCTCTATTGGGACTGCACTCCTCAAGGGGTGCAGTTTTTTTGCAAAAAATTTGTGTATTTCAAATTTTTGTTGTAATTTTGCACGCTAATTCAAAAAACTATGACAAAGAATTTTGTAGAAGAGCTCCGTTGGAGAGGGATGTTACAGGACATTATGCCCGGAACGGAGGAACAATTGATGAAAGAGATGACCACCGCGTACGTAGGTATAGACCCCACGGCGGACAGTCTGCATATCGGTCACCTGTGTGGTATTATGATGCTGCGTCACCTGCAGGCCTGCGGCCATAAACCGATCGCGCTCATCGGCGGTGCAACCGGTATGATCGGTGATCCTTCCGGTAAATCCGCAGAGCGTAACCTGCTGACCGAAGAGATTCTCAGCCATAACGTAGCATGTATCCGTGAACAGTTGGAGCATTTCCTGGATTTTAACAGCGACGCTCCCAACGCAGCCGAACTGGTTAACAACTACGATTGGATGAAGGACTACACCTTTATTAATTTCACGCGCGATATCGGTAAGCTGATCACCGTCAACTATATGATGGCCAAGGATTCCGTCAAGAAGCGTTTCAATGGTGAGTTCAGCCAGGGCATGTCGTTTACAGAGTTCACGTACCAGTTGCTGCAAGGCTACGACTTCGTGTATCTGAACGAGCATAAGAACTGTCTGCTGCAGATGGGCGGTTCCGACCAGTGGGGTAATATCACGACAGGTATCGAGCTGATGCGTAAGATGAACGGCAAGACGGCCTTCGCCCTCACCTGTCCGCTCATCACTAAAGCCGACGGCGGTAAGTTCGGTAAGACCGAGAGCGGTAACGTTTGGCTCAGCCGCAAATATACGAGTCCGTATAAGTTCTTCCAGTTCTGGATGAACGTTTCGGACGACGATGCGAAGCGCTACATCAAGATCTTCACGAGCCTCAGCCGCGAGGAGATCGAGGCGCTGATTAAAGAGCACGAAGAAGCTCCGCATTTGCGCGTCCTGCAGAAACGTCTTGCCAAAGAAGTCACCTGCATGGTCCACAGCGAAGAGGACTATAACAAAGCCATCGAGGCGACGAACATCCTCTTCGGCAACACGACGCACGAGACCCTTTGTTCATTGAGCGACGAACGCTTCATGGAAATCTTCGGCGAGAACGTAGAGAGTTACGAGATCCCGATGGAGGAGTTGAAAGCGGGTATCGGTCCGTTGGACTTGTTGGCTGAGCGCACGAACATCTTCCCGAGCAAGGGCGAAGCCCGTAAGATGATTCAGGCAAACGGCTTCTCTCTCAACAAAGAGAAACTGACCGATCCGTCCACTCCGCTGACGGACGCCAACCTCCTCAACGGCAAGTATCTTTTGTTCCAAAAAGGAAAGAAGAATTACTACTTGGTGATCGCAAAGTAAAACGACACCCATATGCAAATATTTTGGTGAAAGATAAGAATAAAAATAAGAGACATCGACTTCTTCTTAAGTGGGGACGGCTTGTTCTCGCTATCGTTTCATCGATAATTCTGCTCAATAAGCCGGTTTTCAATTTTATAGACGAGAAGGGCTTAGAGAACACCAGAACCTATGTCATGACGACGCGTACGTTTGAAGTGCATCATATAGAAATGGCTACCGGTATAGATAAACTGATGTGGACGATGTCTGTCAAAGGTTTATTCTATGGAGCCTTAGCGATTTTGATCGGATGTATTGGTTGTACCGTTTTTTATTCGCTCCACAGGCTTCGGATCCTCATTAGCTCCATTACCGCCTTTGCTGCCGGAACGTATTATCTGATCATGATGTACTATGCGATTCGATTGTCCCAGAAATTTTTCTTGATACTTTATCCCAACTGGGTAGCTTTGCTTCCGGTTGTGGTATTAGTAACAATGCTTTGGATTCGTAAAGATACTGTTCGCAGACTGATAGATGCCGTGCAAGACGAAGATGAAGTACTCTCGTAGTTAGTTGGTGATCGCTAAATAACGCTTTTCGATAAAAAAACGAAAATATTTCGAAAAAAAGTGACATATTATTTGCGTATGTCATTTTTTTTGTGTAATTTTGCGGCGTATTTCATACATGCACTACGTGAGTTCGTATATTTTTGTATGCTCACGTCGGGAGATGTCCTAATAGTGCGGGTGGGATACAGGACATGATAAATAGCGTCTTACGCGCTTTGTTTTGGTCAATCGAAATCTGGTAAATTTCAAAATTTTTATCCAAGACATTGCGACACTAAGATGCCTATGGTATGTATATATACGTACGCGCGTATGCGTGTACCTTATTAAAATATATAATACGTACGGCGTGGGCTACGGTGTTGCTGTTTGGATAAAAAGGCAATACCAGAGCCTCGATTGGCGGAACAGCAAGATTGCAGTCCCGCTTTTTTATGATGTATATACATCCATAAGCGGGAACACAGTCGGCAGGGTCCCGCTTTTTTGTTGTATGTCCTATTGAAAGACAACGGCTTTTGCATAGGTGCGAAATTCTTGTTTTTTATATCTTTTTGTATCCTATTTCGCACCTATGCAACCGCTTGGGAAATGATCTTTGACATATTGGATTACCGTTATTTTGGTCAAAAAGGCCAAAAATGATTCAAAAACGTCTTTTCTCTTGCATATGTCAGAAAAAAGTTGTACCTTTGCAGCAAATTTTTTGATGCAAAGGAGGTTATTATGACAGCTTTACAACTGAATGCAGACATTTATAGGAACTTGGCAATCTTGTCGGAAGATGAGTCGATGTTGGAGAAAGCAGCTAAGTCGCTTCGCCGTCTTGTTAATAAGATGACGGAAGATCCGACGTGCATGAGCAAAGAAGAGTATTTTGCAATGCTTGATCAGGCAGAAAAGGGTCCGAGACATAGGATGTTGCCCGATGAAGATTTGACAGCATTTTTAAGGCGCATGGGTCATGATTTATAATGTTGATATCCAAGAACGGGCAGAGTATGATTTGCTTCGGCTCGCGAAAGAAGAACCCAATGCGTTCTTAAAAGCCCAAAGTTTGATTCGGGAACTTCGAGAGCACCCGAAGACAGGTACCGGACATCCCGAACCTTTAAAGGGTAAACCTGAAGGACGTTGGAGTCGTCGTATTTCCCAAAAACATCGACTTGTTTATAGGATATTGGAGACAGAGGTAGTAATTCTTGTTATTGCTGCCTATGGCCATTACGAAGATAAGTAACACATAATACATAATACATTAAAAAGCGGTAATCCAATTAAAGCGGATTGCCGCTTTTTTGTGCGTGTCTTTGACTATCAATACCGACAGTCAGCCGACAGTCAGCCGACAGTCAGCCGACAGTCAACGCTAAGATCACTACTCTGTCACTCCGATGACCGGTAGACCAGACGACCAGTAAACAAAAGAACAAAACCAATTTATAATTAACCGAGGGGTAACCCTCACAGTATTAACTTAAAACAAAAAATTATGAGAAAATTTTTCTTAATTCCGCTAATGACGCTCATGTGTAGCGTTATGGCGTTTGCAGAAGTAGAGACTCTAACTACTGCTGAAGAATTACGAACATTCTTAACAAAAGCAGGTACTGCTGAGGGTGTTCTGACGGCTAGCGTTGATATTACCGATGCGGCTATTGTGACGCAAGGAGACAAAACGCTAACTCTTAATGACGATGTAGTCGTAACTTACAAGCGTTTCTCTGGTACGTATGTTGATAATATCAATATCCCTTCCGGAGCAACACTTACGCTTCTTGGTAATGGTACATTTTCAGGCAATAACCGTGCAATCGCTACGTTAGGAGGCGAATTGGTTATAGGTCCTGCAGATAAAAGTTCGCAACCTCATTTTACGTCTACACGTACCGATGCAGGTTGTATAATACAAGCAAATAGTGGAACTGTAACTATTCACAATGCAGATGTAAGAGCGGCTGCTATTTCTCTTTGGACAAAGAATGGCGGAAACTTAATTGTAAATAATGGTATTTTTGAATCTGATTGCGCACAAACTGTTAATGTTGCTGCAAATAGTTATTATGAGCAAAATGGAGGTACCTTCATTAACAATACGTCAACAAAACATGGAACATATTCGTACACAATTATGGTTCAGGGTCATGCTGTATTTAATGATGGTCTTGTTTCTGGTGTGCATGGTGGTGTCGATGTATCATATTGGCAAGCAACTGCAGAAATCAATGGAGGAACATATGAAACCCGTCCATGTATATATGGTGGCGCTAGTCACTATGCACTTTATGCGTCAACGTATGGCGTAGCTACTGTGCGAGGTGGTAAGTTTAAATCAGCTGATAAGAAAGCTGTGTTCTGTGGAAACAACGATGTATATTCTGAAATTGGTGTTGTAAATATTTATGGTGGAGAGTTTGCAACAAAAGCATATGTACAATATGCGCCTACTAATACATTCCCAGCAAGTGTGCCAACAACTTCTCAATGGTACTCTTCGTTCGGTACTGACGCTCCGCTGCCCGCAGGTTATGAGTATTATGAAACAGGTGACGCTACATATCCTTATGGCGTACGTGCTGTTGAAGGAAAAGAGGCAGATGCTATTGATCCTGCTCAGCAAGCAGCACAGGAAGCAGATCCTACTTACACTATTCCATGGCAACAAGCAACCACTTGGGCTGCAGACGAGGTGCCTGTTGAAAATACAATCGTAACTATTCCTGTTGACGCTACGGTAACCGTCAGCAAAGATGAAGCAGTTAAGGATGCTGTTGCTGACCAAGTATACGTGAGCCAAGGTGCTACGCTGAAAGTAGAAGAAGGTACTACTCTTACCGTCGGTGATGGTGGTATGAATATCGGTAATGGCGGTCAAATTGTTGTTGAAGCCGGTGCAACTGTTAAGATTGGTTCTGCAGGTGTTATCACTACGGAAGAAGAAGCTCTCGTTATTGAGTCTAACGATGATGTACAGGGTGTTCTGCTCTATGAGCCGAGTGTTGATGAGAATACTCAACCAAAAGCAACCGTTAAACTGACGACCAAGGCAAAACAAATTGGTGCTAACAGTTATGTATTCGAGCGTTTCGCTATTCCGACTGTCAATGGTGCAGTTACAAATTACAGCATTGAAGGCGGTATCCCGACCAGCGGTTTGTATAATGATGCTCCTTCGTTCTTGCAAGCTGTTTGGGAGTGGAACAATACTACCGACGAATGGGAACAGTTAAGCCAATTCAAAGATATGCAACCGTTCCATGGTTATCAGTTGACGAACAACTCAGCTGCCGGCGGTCTTGTATATGTATTCGAGGGCAACTTGGTAGGTAACCAAAATAAGAGCTATGAGTTCGTTGAGAACGGTTTCCATTTCTTTGGTAACAGTTATTCCGCAGACATCAATATTAAGTCATTCCTTGATGAACTTGGCGCGAATGTAGAGAAGACGGTATGGGTATATGATCCGTACGATAAAACATTTAAGACAATTACTCGACTTACAGCAAATGGCCGTGTAAAATATGGTAATGGCGAAGCTATTAAAGACGTTCGTTCTATGCAAGCATTCTTGATGTATCTGTCCGATGGTACAAGCGGTACGGCAGGTGTTAATTATTCGAGCGCTATTTGGGGTAACCCGAAATATAATGGTGGTTCTTCTGCTCCTGCTCGTCAAACAGAGGTTGCTGAGGATTGGGTAACCATCCGCGTTTCGGCCGCTAACGGTTTGAAGGATGAGGTTATTCTGAACCAAAGCGAAGACTTTACTGCTGCTTTCGAAAATGGCGCAGATGCTAACAAGTTCATGAACAACGAGAACATCAACCTCTACGCTGCTACCAATGCCGGTAATTTGGCTGTTGTGGCTACTAACGATCTGAACAATACGGTTCTTACGTTCGCTGCCGGCAACGCTGCCGAGTACACACTACAATTCGCTGACATCGAGGGTTATGAGTTCACGCTCCGCGACAACGTAACGGGTGCAAGAGTATTAATGACCGAGGGCGCAACCTATACTTTCAGCCAAGATGCCAACACTACCGTTCCGGCACGCTTCGAGGTAATTGGTGCTCCGCAAGTTACGACCGCTATTGGTAATGTAGAGGCTACTGCTAAAGAAATGGGCATCTATACTATTACCGGTCAGTTCTTGGGTCATGACTTTACGAGCCTGCCTGCTGGTGTATATGTTGTAAATGGTGTGAAGATTGTAAAATAAAATGAATCGTTTTTGGGCTGCTTCCCTTCGGGGAGGCATCCCTAAAAACCACCCAAAAGATGAAAACGTATACTACACCTCAAACAATAGAGACAAGAGTTAATAGTCTTTTTGCTATTTGTGAGCCAAGTCCCGGAAACTCTCAAATAACAGGAGATGCTCCCGGAATACAAGGTGGCGGAACTACCATGGCTCCTGGTAGGCAGAAGGCATTTTAATTGTAAATTATTAAAGTTCTAATAAAATGAAAAAGTTATTTATTTCGATTATTGCATTGGTTAGCGCAATGACAATGTCGGCACAAATTACAGCAGACGTAACATTGCGTTTGCAATCGCAAAGCGGTTCTGTATGCGAATTATATTTGTTCGCTGGTCCGGACTTGGCTGCAAGTCCTGAGCGTGGTTCGTTCATGGCAAACGCTTCTAATCCGGAAGACGTAAATATTTTCGCTCTTGATCCGGCAAACAACAACCGTTACGCTTCTTTCGGTAACGAGACGCTGGTTAATATTCCAGTAGGCATCATTACGAGCAAAGAGGAAGCAGCACTTCAAAACTACACCATTCATTTCGAGGTATTTGAGGATGCAGAAGTGCTTAAACTCAAAGACTTGGTAACCGGTACAGAGACGGATATCACTAATGGTGGTAGTTATGCATTTACTATTGCTGCTGCAACCGATCCTTCTTACGTAGAGGGTGCATATTCTGTAATTGCTAATCGTTTCTTTATTAATTACAATGCAGCTGCGCTACATTCGGTTACCACCAACGCGTACGGTTTCTGCTCGTTCGCTTCGAGCGAGGACGTTGAGTTCTTGGGCGGTCTGAAGGCATATAAGGGCGATTTTAATCCTGCTACGTATGAGCTTACGTTGACCGAAGTTGGTACCAAAGTGCCGGCTGGCAATGGTGTGATCCTCTGGAATGCCAACGAGACCGCTGAGACCTTCTACTACAACGTAGGCGTTGATGCAAGTGCAGCTGACGTTACCGGTAATGATTTCGTAGGTGCTGTAGCTGCCAAGCCCGTTGCCGACATCAGCGCAGATGCTATCTACTGCTTGCATGGCAATGAGTTGATGAAGTACGTAGGTACCGAAGACATCCCTGCCGGAAAGGCTTATCTGCCTGTTTCTGCTTCTTCTTCAGCTCCCCAACGTATCCGCATGGTCTTCCATGAAACAGAGCAAACAGAAGCTGTTAGCAATGTAGAAGCTACTGTAAAGGCAGTGAAGTTCGTTGAGAACGGTCAGATTTATATCCGCCGTGGTAATGAGGTATTCAACCTCCAAGGTCAAATCGTAAAATAAGGAGGACACAACTATGAAACGTAATTATATTGCCCCCAACACGGAAATGATCAACCTCTCTTCGGAAGGTATCATGCAGAATCCGTCTTTGACGATTAACACAACCTCCGGTGCAGGTACAATCAGTTCCGCTTCGGCGATTGAGTAAAAACACACTCACGCTATGTGAGGTAAACTGAAAAAGTTTTTTCAAGGCGTGCCCCTTTGCGAAAAGCGGCACGTCATTTTTTTTGCAAAAGTAGTAAGTTACGATAGTAAAATAACGATTTTTCGAAAAAAGTGCAAAAATATTTGCGTATGTCAAAAAAAAGCAGTACTTTCGCAACGGATTTTGTGATTTTTTGGCATAATTTATATGCCGAAAATGTGATTTTTTGGTTGTTTTTATATCTAAAAATGTGATTTGATAGTATGCAACTCCTTGAAAGAAAGATAGATACATATCTTCAAGATTGGAAGAACAGCTCAAAGAGAAAACCTTTGATTGTAAAAGGTGCACGACAAATTGGCAAAACGGAGTCTATCCGGGCTTTCGGCAAAGCGAACTATGAGTCGGTTATTGAGATTAACTTTGTACTTCAGAAGAAGTTCCGAGCGATTTTTGATAATGGCTATGAAGTGGATACTATCATCAAAAATATATCCCTCCTGGAGCCTTCATGGAAGTTCATCCCCAATAAGACGCTGCTCTTCTTTGATGAGTTGCAGAAATGCCCGGATTGTGCCACTTCACTCAAATCCTTCTGCTTGGATGGCCGTTATGACGTCATCTGTTCCGGTTCGTTAATGGGCATCTATTATGAAGAGATTGAATCCAATGCGGTAGGTTTCAAGGATGACTTCGAAATGCACTCCATGGACTTTGAGGAATTCCTTTGGGCAAAAGGCTACTCACGCGAGCAAGTAGAAGATCTCTATCAACATATGATCACATTGCAACCTTTCTCGCAATTGGAGATGGACACAATGATGGATCTTTTCCGCGACTATATGACCCTCGGAGGTATGCCGGAAGTAGTGAAGATGTACATCGACAACGGACATTTTGAGGGTACGCTCAAATTGCAACGCCAGTTGCTCAAGGACTACGAAGAAGATATCACTAAGTACGCCAAGAAGACAGACAAGGCCAAGATTTTGGCGGTATATAACCATATATCTACCTTCCTTGCTAAAGATAATAAGAAATACCAAATCTCCAAAATCGCTAAGGGCGCACGCAACAGAGAATACATCGGAGCCGTTGAGTGGTTGAAAGAAGCAGGAGTGATTAACGTATGCTATTGTTTGAATAACGTGGAACTGCCGCTGAAAGGAAACTATAATCCGGAGTACTATAAGTTGTATTACCATGACACCGGCCTACTTATTGCATCGCTGGACAAGGAGGCACAGGAGGACTTGCGCGCTAACAAGAACTTCGGCACATACAAGGGTGCCATCTATAAAAATGTAGTAGGCGAAATGTTGCGTAAGTCCGGTTATGAGCAGTTGTATTTCTACCGACACGATAACCCTTCGTTGGAGATGGACTATTTTGTGCGTGATGCCGATTCGCTGATTCCGGTGGAAGTCAAAGCCAAAGATGGAGCAACTGCTTCGTTGAACAACCTTATCAAATGGGATTCATATCCCGATGTACACTATGGCATCAAACTGGGCTATAAGAACATCGGTTGGAATGGTGCGTTCTATACTTTCCCGTATTTCCTAACATTCTTGATTAAACGATTCCTCGCCGAAAAAAGGTAAAAAAGTACACAAAATTGCATTTTTTTGCAAAAATATTTGCGTATTTGAATTTTTTGTAGTAATTTTGCACGCTTTTTCGAAAGTGCTGTCCACTCGTATATCGGTATTACACCGGATTTTGGTTCCGAGAAGCGAGGTTCGACTCCTCGGTGGACAACAAAAGGCTGCGATAATAAGCGGCCTATTTTTTCCGCAAAAGCGGAGCGAGTGTGATGGAATACTCGGTATTAAGTAACACAAACAAATTTTAAACAATGAAAGAATTCGCATTAGTAGGTACTCCGCGTAGCGAGTACGGTAAGAAAGCTGCTAAGGCTTTCCGCGCAGAGGAATTGATTCCTTGCAACATTTACGGTTGTGGCATCAACGCTACTTTCACAGTAGCAGCCGGTGATGTACGTAAGCTGATTTACAGCCCGGACACCCAGATCGTTGATCTGACGGTAGGTGACACGAAGACCAAAGCAATCGTTAAGGAGCTTCAGTTCCACCCGATCGACGGTAAGGCACTGCACATCGACTTCCTCGCAGTAGATGAGAAGAAGCCGGTAGTAGTTGAGATTCCTATCCAACTGAACGGTCTTGCAGAAGGTGTGAAAGCCGGTGGTAAACTGGTTCAGAACATGCGCAAACTCAAAGCAAAAGGTATCTACACCGCATTCCCGGATCGTATCAACATCGACGTTACCGAGCTTGGTCTTGGTAAGAAGATCGCCGTTGCTGACGTGAAGGTAGAAGGCTTGTGCTTTGTTAACCCCGCTGACGCTTGCGTCGCTGAGGTAAAGGCAACACGCCAGAGCAAAGCTGCTTAATTAAGGAGTTAAGGAATTAACGAATTAATGAATGAAAGAGGAGCGGAGTGTCATAGATGCTCCGCTCATTCTTTAAACATTAAACATTCAACATTAAACAATTAGATATGAAATATCTAATAGTCGGACTTGGAAATATCGGTGACGAGTACGCAGGCACCCGCCATAACATCGGTTTTATGATGATCGATGCGTTTGCTGCGTCGAAAGAGGTCAAGTGGGAGGACAAGCGCTACGGTTTCATCGGTCGTTGCCGCGTGAAGAATGCCGAGTTGGTATTGCTCAAGCCCTCTACCTATATGAACCTCAGCGGTAACGCCGTACGGTACTGGTTAGCCCAGGAGAAAATTCCGGTAGAGAACATGCTGGTACTTGTCGATGACCTCAACTTGCCGTTCGGAACGATCCGTATCCGCAAGCAAGGCTCCAACGGCGGGCACAACGGTCTGGGTAACATCCAATCTGTCTTAGGCACCGAGAACTACGCACGCGTACGTTTCGGTATAGGGAACGAGTACACGCGCGGGACGCAGATCAACTTTGTGCTCGGTGAGTGGACAGACGAAGAGAAAAAGGCCATCGACGAGCGGCTGAAAATTACGAGCGAGATCATCCCGAGTTTTTGCCTGCAAGGCATTGACCGCACGATGAACCAATACAATAATAAATGATGAAATGAGCCGCTTCGCTTAATGATGGAATGATGGAAGTACGAGTAGATAAATACCTCTGGGCAATGCGGATCTACAAGACCCGTTCTATCGCCGCCGATGCCTGTAAGAACGGACGCGTGGCTATCAACGGCGTCCAACTCAAACCCAGCCGTACCTTCAAAGTAGGCGACACCTTTACGGTACGTAAGGGTCCTATTACCTATACATACAAAGTACTCCAATTGAGTGAGAACCGACTTGGTGCCAAATTGGTCCCCGAATACCTGCGCGATTGTACGACGCCCGAACAACTCGAACTGTTAGAACTGGCGCGTCTGGCCGGTAACGGTGGTAGAGATCGCGGAACAGGACGTCCCACCAAGAAAGATCGCCGGGACATCGAGGTATTCATGTCCGACAATTACTTAGACGAAATCGATTTTGACGACGATGAAGAGTAAAAAAGAAAATATAGCCGAGTACATCCTCTACTTATGGCAAATGGAGGACTATCTCCGTGCGTTCCCGCAACATGCGAATGCCACACCGGAACTGAGTGAGATAAACGAGATGATGCACCGCGAAGGCATCATGGATGGCGGACATCTGGCTTTAGCCCAAAACGCTCTCGAAGAGATGGAAGACCTGCACATGGAGATCCTCAACGAGGAAGCACTCTACCGCGCCGCGATGATGCAGTTACAGCCATCCCTCAACCTGCTCAAAGCCAAAACCGATCGCCCGACGATGTCGGATGTCGAGGCATGTCTGACGCTGCTCTACCAAATTATGATGCTCCGTTTGCAGAAACGCGAGATCTCCAAACAAACGGCGGACGTACAGAAACAAGCTACGATGCTCTTGCAATTCTTAAGTCGCACCTATTATGAACAAGCAACAGCGGTTTGAACATATTCTCGCCTGGTTTGAGACCAACATGCCGGTAGCAGAGAGTGAGTTGGTATTTGCCGACCCCTTCCAATGTTTGGTAGCTGTGATGCTCTCCGCGCAATGTACGGACAAGCGCGTTAATATGGTCACCCCTGCTCTCTTTGCCGCCTACCCGACACCCGAAGCGCTGGCAAAAGCGACGAGCGATGAAGTGTTTGAATATGTCAAGTCCGTCAGTTATCCCCGCTCCAAAGCGGAACACCTGGTACAGATGGCGCAACGGCTTGTGGACGTGTATGGAGGACAAGTACCGGATAATATAGAGGACCTGCAAACGCTCCAGGGTGTCGGTCGCAAGACGGCTAACGTGGTCTGCGCGGTGATCTGGAACCAACCTACGATGGCGGTTGATACCCATATTTTCCGTGTGAGTGAACGGCTGGGTCTGACGACCAACAGCAAGAACCCGCTGCAAACAGAGAAAGCACTCGTGCAGTATATCCCAAAGGATATCATCCCAAAAGCCCATCACTGGCTACTGCTCCACGGTCGGTATGTCTGTCAGGCACGAAAACCGCAATGTGAGCAATGCGGATTGACGCAATTTTGCCGCTATTACGAAAAAAATTGACATACATTTGCATATGTCATTTTTTTTTTGTAATTTTGCAAGCAAAATTGAAATTATTACTATTATGGCAGAGAAACAAGCCCCCAATGCAGATAAGCTCAAAGCGCTGCAAGCCGCTATGGCAAAGATCGACAAAGAATATGGCAAAGGTGCCATTATGAAACTCGGTGACGAAAGTATTGAGAACGTACCCGTTATCCCTACCGGCAGTCTGGGTCTGAACTACGCCCTGGGTGTAGGCGGTTACCCCAAAGGCCGTATCATCGAGATCTATGGTCCGGAGTCGTCCGGTAAGACAACGCTTGCGATTCACGCGATGGCAGAGGTTCAGAAAGCCGGAGGAATTGCCGCGATCATCGATGCCGAGCACGCTTTTGACCGTTTCTATGCCGAGAAATTGGGTGTGAACATTGCCGAACTGCTGATTGCGCAACCGGACAGCGGTGAGCAGGCACTCGATATCGCAGACGAACTCATTCGTTCGGCAGCAGTGGACCTGATTGTCATTGACTCCGTAGCCGCGCTGACCCCGAAAGCAGAGATCGCCGGTGAGATGGGTGACAACAAAGTAGGATTGCAGGCACGTCTGATGTCGCAAGCGCTGCGTAAGATGACTGCGTCTGTCAACAAAACCGGCACGACTGTCATCTTTATCAACCAGCTGCGCGAGAAGATCGGCGTTATGTTCGGTAACCCGGAAACCACGACCGGTGGTAATGCGTTGAAGTTCTACGCATCGGTACGCCTCGATATCCGTCGTACGGGTCAAATCAAAGACGGCGAGCAGATCAAGGGTAACCAAGTACGAGTGAAGGTCGTTAAGAACAAGGTCGCTCCTCCGTTCAAGAAAGCCGAGTTCGATTTGATGTTCAACGAGGGTATCTCGCGTATCGGTGAGATCTTGGATTTCGCAGTAGCTACCGAAGTCATCAAGAAGAGCGGTTCGTTCTTCTCCTACGGAGACACCAAACTCGGCCAAGGTCGCGATAAAGTGAAAGAGGTACTTGCAGAGAACCCGGACTTGTGCGAAGAGTTGGAAGCAAAGATCGGTGAGCAGGTCAAAGAACTCGGGCTGGAAGCTGTACTCAGTAAGATTGGAAAATAGTCGGCAATATATTTTATCCCCGCGCGAAGCGTTTATCGCAGCGCAACAATGGCGGGTAGTGAAACGTTCAGTAGATGCACGGCAACGCGAGTTGCGCGTGCATCTTACTATACTCACCGACGAGCAAGGTAAGCCTATCGCCAAAGACGCGCCGATCCCTCTATACGAGCCGCCTGTCTTTCAGGATGTCCATAACGCCAAACGATCGGCCATCATCATCGGTGCCGGTCCGGCAGGACTCTTTGCAGCGCTGACGTTATTGGAACACGGCATCAAACCGATCATCTACGAACGAGGCAAGGAGGTCAGTGAACGCAAGAAAGATATCGCGTTGTTAAATAGAAATGAGGGCCTAAATCCGGAATCCAACTACTGTTTCGGCGAAGGCGGAGCCGGTACTTTCTCAGACGGCAAACTCTTCTCGCGCTCCAAGAAACGCGGCAACATGCAGCGCGTCATGGAACTGTTCCATTATTTCGGTGCACCGGATACGGTACTCTACGAAGCCCATGCGCATATAGGAAGCGATAAGTTACCGGGTATCATCAAGAACATGCGGGAGAGTATTCTTGAGCATGGCGGAGAAATACATTTTGAGACTTGCATCACAAGTATCAAAGAATTAAGAATTAAAAATTACGAATTAAAAATTCCTATTATTCTTGCAATCGGTCACTCAGCCCATGATACGTATCGGATGTTAGCGGCAGAGGGTGTGAAGATGGAGACGAAGGGTTTCGCGATGGGTGTGCGTGCCGAACATCCGCAGAGTTTGATTAATAAACTGATGTACCATTCCGCCAACGTCGAATACGTCGGTAACGCCTCGTATAGTTTGGTCACCCAAGTCGATGGACGCGGGGTCTATTCATTCTGTATGTGTCCGGGCGGACATATCGTACCCGCCGGAAGTGAAGCTGGAAGTTGCGTGGTCAACGGCATGAGTGCGAGTCATCGTAACTCGCCGTACGCCAATAGCGGCATGGTGGTGCAGATCAACCCGGAAGATATACCGGGCGATGATCCACTTCGCGGATTAGCGTTCCAAGAGGAATTAGAACGTTTAGCCTTTGTGCACGGTGGTCCACAAGCCCAAGCGCCCGCACAACGGTTAAAAGATTTTGTAGAGGGTCGTGCCTCCAAAGATCTGCCGGCGTGCAGTTATTTACCGGGAATGGTGCCGAGTCGATTGGATGAATGGTTACCGGCGCATATAGGGAAACGGTTGCAACAAGGTTTTCGGGATTTTGACAGAAAATACCCGGGCTTCTTGACGAACGATGCCGTGATCCTCGGTGTCGAGAGTCGAAGCAGTAGTGCGGTACGTATTCCGCGCGATCCGGAAACGTTGCAATCGGTGAGCACGCCGCTGCTCTACCCCTGCGGCGAAGGTGCAGGTTATGCCGGAGGTATCACTTCCTCCGCACTCGACGGCATTAATGCCGCGCTCAAAATATCGGAATTGGCACAATAATTGATAGAATACCAGTAGACCTAGTTGACTAGTAAACTACAAAACATAATACATATGAAAAAATTTTTCTTCTCCGCCCTGCTATTGGGCGCAACGCTGGCAATCAGCGCACAAAGTAAGTACGACCATTATTATGAGGGTCTGCCTATCGAGATCGAGCACGTACAGGAGATTAAGTTCCCCGCGACGTCCGTCAATATCGCGCAATATGGTGCAGTGCCAGATGGCAAAACCGATTGCGGCGAAGCGATCAACAAAGCCATTAAAGAACTCAGCAAACAAGGTGGCGGTCATGTGATCGTGCCGCGTGGTGTGTGGAAAACCGGTCCGATTCAGTTACGCAGTAACATTGACCTGCATTTAAGTAAAGGGGCAACGCTTCTCTTCAGCGAGAACAAAGAGCTCTACGTTCAGAAAGGCGATAGTCTTCGTGACGGTAGCAAGAAATGTTACGCACTCATCCGTGCCTCGAAATGCGAGAACGTCGGTATCACCGGTAAGGGCGTGATCGATGGTCAGGGTTTTATCTGGCGTCCGATTAAGGAGAAAAAACTCAAGAAAGGCGGAGCCGGTGAGTTCTGGGATGAAGCATTGGCTTTGGGCGGAACGATCAAACCCGATGATAAGACCTACAGTCTCTGGTATCCGTTTAACCTGAAACCGGAGTTGGGTATTCCCAATATCGCCGCGACGCCGGAGATTCAAGAGAAAATGCGTCCGCACTTGGTGAATATCACGGATTCGAAGAACGTGATTGTAGAGGGTGTGACGTTGCGCAACAGTCCGAAGTTCCACTTGGTACCCACACGTATCCAAAACCTCATTATTGAGAACGTGACGATCGATTGTCCGTGGTGGGCACAGAACGGTGACGCGATGGATCCGGGTAATGTACAAGTAGCGCTGATTGCCGGTTGTCATGTGAGCGCAGGTGACGACGGAATCTGTATGAAAGGCGGTGTGGGTCAGAAAGGTGTTGAAGCCGGACCGCAACGCGATTTCCTGATCACGAACGATACGGTTTATCGTGCTCACGGTGGATTCGTTATCGGTTCCGAGTTCTGCGGCGGTATGCAGCGTCTGATTGTCAAAGATTGTATGTTCGATGGTACGGATATCGGTTGCCGCTTCAAATCGGCTCCGGGTCGTGGCGGTTGGTGCGAAGACATCTACTGCTATAACATCACGATGAAGGACATCCGTGAGGCAGCGGTACTTTTCCAATCGGGTTATGCCGATCGTTCGGCCGGAGGTCGCGGTGCAACCGATACGGATGACAAGAGTAAGTTCTTCCCAGAGTGGAGCAATTTCACTTTCCGCAATATCACCTGCGTCAATGCCCGCAAGGCGGTCGATATGGTCGGTTTGAAGGGTCTGCCAGTACATGACATCCTTTTCGATGGTGTGAGCTGGTACGGTACACGCGAAGGAATGAGTATTGACTACGCGGAGAAGGTTATCTTCCAAAATTGTGTATGTACTCCTGCTAAGGAAAACACCATCAAACACAGCAAAGACCTCTACTGGAACGGTTCTCCGTTAGAGTAAAGACATCAAAAAAAAGGCTCGCGATGCGAGCCTTTTTGATGAATGAGATGTCGCTATGTCGCTATTTGAAGATGATACTTTGAAACTTTGAGACTTTAATGATACTTTATAAAAGATTGTAAATAAATAGCTTAACAAAGAAAGTATCAAAGTCTCATAGTCTCACGACAAATTTTAAAAGCGACACAGCGACATGACAGAAATTATTGTCGAATACCATTCAACCCAACGAACGATGTTTCGGATAGGTAACAATAAGGGTAACAACCAAGCAATAACCAAGTAATATCTAAGTAATAACTAACGGTTGATAGCTAAAAGGAAAACAAAAAAGGCTCGCAGTTGCGAGCCTTTTTAAATATCCGATATTGGATTAGAGTTGTGCGCCAAGAGCGTTGTACTCTACACCATTCTTACGGATGATGAGTTGACCATTGCGGAAGAACTTCTCAGCCTTAACAGCAGCGTTGGTGTTGTTAACAGCCTGAGCACCCATATTGTCAATACGGATACCTGCGATGTTAATCGTGTTCTTCAAAACCTTCAAAACAAGGTCACCAGCATCATACGTACCAGCAGGAAGATCGAACTTAGCTACACAGCAGTTCTTAGCAGTTGCAAAGCGGTACTCTACCGGATCAGCGCTACCAATCGTCAGACTTACGCCACGTACATTCTCACCTTGCTTGCTGGAATCATCACCGTTAAGTTGGTAATAAACATATACCTTACCTGCAGCACTCGTCTCAAAGTCTCCAAATGCGATAGAGCAACCAGAAGCGGCACGTAACTGAGTACCTACTGTCAAAGAATCAACGCCATCAAGTCCATCAGCAATCCACCAAGTGGTATTGTAATCTTCCTTTGCGTTCCATTTGCACTCTGCTTCAGTCTCATCAGCTTTCTTGTAACCATTAATCACAGCACCATTCGGAAGCTCCAGCGGATTCTCACTATTAATAGTAGCATCCTTAATAGCCGGATCAGCCATTAAAGCTTGGAACTCAATGTAGTTAGCATAATCGGTAATCACCTTAACTACTTTTTCTTGAGCGTTAATTGTCAGAGCCGTTGCTACAGCTGCTGCGAAGAGGAAAAATTTCTTCATAATTGTTGAGTTTTAATTGTTAATATTAGGGTTGATTATACAATCTTTTACAAATCTGCCGCAAAATTACTATATTTTTGGGATATAAACAAGTATATTCTATCAAAAAATGTAGATTTTTTACATTTTAATATAAATTTGCAACTAAAGAGTTAAGATACACCTCTAAATTAGTGTATGGAGGATTTAAAGTTGTTTCTGCACCATCGGAAAACAATTCGGGATTTAAACCCTTTAGGCTCTCCCAACTATCAGGCATTCCATCTCCATCTGTATCCTGAAGCGGCTTCTCAGATTTCAGGACAGGCCAACCTCCTACGTCAGTTTGAGAATCAATTAAGCCCCCCACAGATCCGTTAGATCCAGTATAGGTATAATTCCCATTTCGTACCTCGTCCACTATACGGAGATCTACAGCGTCACGAGATAGCGAACATCCTGCTTTCGTTAGAACAGTCTCAAAAGCCTCTTCTGCTGTTTGCTCTTTCGTCATGGTCGTTAATCCTTCTGTCCAACGCAATGTTGCTTGTACCTCACTACCACTATGGGTAGCGCCTTTCCAGTTATCATTGGTCACTTCATCATAACCATACATATAGTTACCAGAAAGATAGAATTTACCCGGATCGATAGTTCCACCAACATACTTGATACAGAAACTATCGCAGGCTACGGTCGGATCCACCAAACGATTCTTGGCTTTGGTCGCTTCACCAGATTTGTAATAGTTATTGACCATATTGATATGACGGCCACCCGCACCTTTCGTTGTACCTTCTCCGCCATACGTAGAGTTACCTCCCCAGTTATAGACTACATTATTTACGTAATCAATCGGGCCTGCACAAACGGCGTTCACATAATCATGGTCAAAGCGCGGATTACGGCTATCGTGGTGAGCCAACAAGTTATGATGGAACGTGGCATTGGTTCCACCCCAGATGCCACCGTACCCATGTTTACCCTTGCCATGCACCGAATTGCGAAGTGATTCCGTAATGAAACAATACTGGAGCGTAAAATCGGTATTGCCATAGCAGCTCACGCACTCATCCGTGCTCCAAGAGAAAGAGCAGTGGTCTATCACGATATCTTTATGACCTATGCAGGTAAGTGCATCTCCCTCCACCTGCTTCTCGTCTCCCATCCGGAAACGCAAGAAACGAATGATTACGTTATCGGCATCTATCACTACCGGATATCCAGAAATACAAATTCCGTTCCCGGGTGCAGATTCGCCAAAGATAGATACGTTTCCTCTCCTTATTGTCAATTCACTCTTCAAATCAATCCGCCCGGAGACCGTAAAGAGAATGGTTCGCGCTGTCGTTTGAGCAATTGCATGACGCAACGTACCCGGTTTATTGACATCATCTTCCAAAGAAGTGACGTAAATAATCGTTCCCTTTCTACCACCAGTAGCCTTACTTCCCCCACCTTGTATCCACGCTTCGCCTTCCTGCTGTGGCGCATCGGGTTCCGACTTTTTACTACAAGCTGCCGCTATAAAAGCGACAGCTATGAGTAAACTGAGATAGAATGATTTATTCATATGATTATTTATAATCGTAGTCATTCCAAAGCTTTCCATTGGAAGTAGCTAAGTTGCTTTCAAAAATGGGATAGAAATGACGTTTATCAATATCATCCTCATTAATATACAGGCGATAGTCAGGTGGAATGATATGAGCATCGTCTTCACCACGGAAGATATTTTTGGCTACCCAACCATCCTCCTTATCAAAGGCAGCAGGACGATTCTTCTCATCTTTCTTCAAGCCCCAAGCTGTCGACCAGTCGATGACATAGCATGTATCCACAGTAGCATCTTTTCCTGTGTATAAATAAGAATTATCTATTTTGAACTTATACCAGACGGTATCACCGGTGTTGGCAAAATCACCTCTGTGGGCATTCAAATCGGCAATGCGCTGTGTAGCGTTTGTCAGAGCCGATTTCAGTTTACCCCACCGTTGGAGATCATACTTGCGGATATACTCTCCTGCGAACTCAAACTTGCGTTCTTCCATCAGGTTCTCCATATTCAAAGGTTTCGAATCCAGTTTTGCACGCTCACGGATACGATCGAACTGTTTCTGAGGATCGATGCCGGTTGTGTTGTCAACCGCCGTCGCAGTGATGCCACCAATTGCAGCCTCACAGAACATTAAAATCACGTCTGCATAGCGGATAATCGGGAAATTAATACCCTCATCATTTCCGTTTCGTTCACGAACCATCCATTCCACACGATACTTACCGCAATAGAACTCTCCGGCATTTTGAATACGCTGATACAGTCTCGCCTTGGAAGGATCCATTTCCGGCATAGCTTGATGAATCTTAGCCGTATCACTATTGAAGTCAGAACCGTTGTTAGCAAACCAGCGATATGGAGAAATAGTCACATCCCGTCTAACATCATTTTTCTCAAAATCATACAACAGCGTAGGCACTAATGTCAAAGCACCATTACTGGAACCCGAGCCATTATTCTTCAATGCCTTCAAACAGTTATCCACTTTTCCGACATTATAGTTCATCACCTGCCCTCTTTGACCATCTGCAAAAGGAATCTCCCAAATATACTCAGATTTGGAATATGTCGTTACATCAGCGCAGAGATTCTTGAAAATCTGACTATAGTCATCTAGTAATTTGCTATCTTCATTTTTGATAATCTGCGCGCAAGACTCCATTGCTTCCTTGAGCAATTGGGCTCTTAAACTTTCATCTTTCGTATTCAGCTGTACTTTGTAGGGTGCACCACCGCCTTCTTGTATGAAATCAGGACGAAGCGCATAACCGGCATAGTTCAGGTCAACACGAGCCAACAATGCTAACGCAGCAGCTTTGCTGGGACGACCAGTATAATCATGTGCTCTACCCGGACATTCAGCAGCCCAAGGCAACAACTTAGCAGCACGATTTAAGTCCTTGCGGATTTGGTCATAGACAAGATTACGATCATTCTTAGCGATCTCCATTCCCTTCGGATCTTTCGTAAGCGACTCAAAACGAGGAGGAACATCACCCCATAATTTCACAAGTTCCGAATAAGCAAACGCGCGTAAGAACAACACCTCCCCAAGATAATAGGCGATCTGAGCATCGGTAGTATCAGAATAGGCAGCAATACCCTCAATAGCCAAGTTTGCCCGTTCAATCATAATGTTGATACATCCCCACGGGTCTTTACCGGTAGAGTTAGACAGATCCTTGTTAACAAGAATCATTGAATAAGTCGCGTAAGCGCCTGCTGTAGGATCTTTGACATTGTCCTTGGGACTACGTTCAATATCCGTATTCAGTCCTTGGAATCCACAAGCTAACCTGTTGCGATAACTTCTATCCACACCAAACTGCTCATAGATAGCGGCAATCGCACTCTCAATACGTTGTGGATTACTATAAACATCTTCCATTGAGAGAGAAGAAGGAGATGTCGGTTCAAAGAAATCCTTGCAGGCTGTAATGGAAATCATCACCAAGCCCAAAGCTATATATTGAATCTTTTTCATATTAGTACGTTTTAATTATTCCTTATTTATATATACGAAATCATTCATGCAAGATTAGAACTTCAAATTCAATCCGATATTAAATCCACGGGATTTCGGATAAGCAGAATAATCTACGCCTATAGCCAATGGATTGATTTTAGAACGCGTGTCCACCTCCGGATCAGCACCCGAGTACTTGGTTGCACAGAATACATTTGTTGCCTGGAAGAATACACGCAACTGAGTGATCTTTGCTTTTTCAACCCACTTAGGTGCAACCGAATAACCAATCGTTAAGTTGTTTAGACGCAAATAAGAAGCATCTTCCACAAACTGGTCCGTTAACGCGATATTATCCATAATCGGGTTAGCCATCTTGGCGTTTGCATTATACTCTGCCAGACGACTTGTCAACAATTCATAATTAGCATAACCGGCAGCATCAACAGGGATGGATTTCGGTATATAGTTACCGTCTCCGTCAAACATAGAATAACGGTTTCCATATGCAACAGTGTTATTCAAGTTACGCAGTTTTGTACTTCCATAGATGGTAGAGAAATCCAATGCTGTCATATTCATCACTTCGTTACCATAGCTATAGGTAAAGTTTGCACTGAAATCTATCTTACCCCATTTATCACCTCCGACAAAGGCCGTTACGTTAAAACCACCATTGAAAAGAGGAAGCGCATTGCCCAGCACATGTTTGTCCGGAGTGCCATCTTTATCATCATCCACGAGTTTTACCATACCGGGACGCGCCTCGCCCAAAACGGTAGAAATCACTTTACCATCAGCGCCATACCAATGATCATCTTTATAAGAAGCAAAGTCCGCCGGAGTATACCAACCTTCCGTTTTATAACCATAGAAACGGCCAATAGCCTCACCCGGTTCTACCAAAAACTCATTGGATTG
Source organism: uncultured Bacteroidales bacterium (assembly GCA_902799875.1). The sequence continues at coordinate 30,221 of CADCCH010000007.1, forward strand.
TGTTAGATAGTTTCCGCTAAAACACTGCGTTCCCACTTCGTAATCTGTCATTCCACCCAAACTAACCACCTTGTTTTCATTAAAGGCGATATTGGCATCCAACGTCAATCCATATGACAAGTCTTTGGACTTATGGTCGAGGATAACACCCTTGATCGAGAATTCGATACCCCGGTTTTGGGTAGAACCTATATTACGATACTGATTCTTATAACCTCCGACAGACGATTTATACAACAAGATCAAGTCGTTCGTGTTGTTCCAATACAAATCAATTGCACCGCTCAAACGCTCATTGAAGAAACCGTAATCGATACCCAAGTTACGAGAAATTGTCGTTTCCCATTTCAAATCAGCATTAGGTGCGATGGCGTCACTACCACCCGTGTAAATATACGATGTGGCGAAATGATCATTGTCCACATAAGCACCGCTCAACGGATGAACCAAGAAAGCAGTATTCAGATAACCTGTCTCAACCTGGTTATTACCTGCCGTACCGTACGAGAAACGCAATTTCAAGTTGCTCAACCAACTGGAAGCACCTTGCATCCACTCCTCATCCGACATACGCCAAGCAACTGCGGCAGACGGGAAGTATCCCCATTGATTGCCTAATGCGAAACGCGTAGAACAATCGGCACGGAAAGTAGCGGTCACATAATAGCGTCCTTTATAGTCATAGTTGGCACGAGCAAAGAAAGAAAGCATATTGTCCGTGTCATTTATCTTATTCTTGAATGTATGCGCAGCTGCTGCTCCAGTGAAATTAAATACGTTATTTCCATCATATACAGCAGGATCATAACCGTAACCATAAAGCGTTTCTAACGAACCCTTATTCCATTGTTGCTCTTCGCCGACCAATAATTCAAAGCTATGACTTCCCCATTTATCTTTGTAATTGAACGTATTGGTATTACGTAATTTAGAAGAACGTTGGTCAGTAATAATAATATGACCATAGTTGGTTCCATCACCTGCTTCGTCTCCTAATACCTCCTTCATAATGCCAGGGCCTGGTGTATCGCGCGAATAAAAACTCGTCGGTCCATAATAGCGATTTTGATCACGATAACGTCCCTCATATCCTATCTCCGCACGGAGAGTAAACTTCTTGAGGAAGTTATAGGATGCATATCCCTGTATGTTCCATTTATTGTCTTTTTTGGTTTGATAATTATGATTGATAGTGGTAATAGGGTCATACAATGATCCGAAACTATCATAGTCCTCCAAACTCTTTGAATCACGAGCAACCAGAATAACCGGAGTGTAACCTACCGCATTACGAACCCTACTTTCGCCCTTGCTACCGGCATCCTCAGAAGGATTGGCTCCAGAGCCGAGCACATCGGTATTTGAGAAACGAGTACTGGTTCCTATCGTAAAGCCCTTAAAGGGTTTGAACTTCGCCTTAAACGAGATATTGTTTCGAGCGAAATTGCTTCCGTACATAATTCCAGCATCATCAACACGATTGTAGGAGAGCAAGAAGTTTGCATTCTTATTACCACCCGAAACACTGATACTATGGTTTGAGGTAAAGCCTTGATGCTCACTATAACCTTCATGATCATCGCCGGACAAACTTACGCCCCAAGTTGGTCCAAATGTACGGCGCTGCCAATCAATGGAAGTGGCTTCCTGATCCCAATAATTAAGCAATGTCGCAACCGGAGTAAGGGTAGCAGACGAAGGTATTTTTCCTTTGTCATCTCTCTTTACTTTCGGATCGAAGTAGAAATTGAAATTGCTACGCAGACCGGACTCCCCTTTGGTAAGATATGCATACTCGTACTGCATCAGCACATAGTCACGTGCAGACATCATATCATAACTTTTTGCCATCCGCTTCCAACCAACATAGCCGGAATAATCAAAATGGAACGTCATTTTATCATCCTCTGTTCCGGAGTCTTTCGTAGTGATAATAATAACACCGTTCGCACCCTGCGCACCGTAGATAGCCGTTGCCGCAGCATCTTTCAAAACGTCCATCGAAGCAATATCTCCAGGAGCGATATCCGAGATACTTGACACGGGGAAACCATCGACAATATACAACGGTTCGTTGCTCTGGGTCAACGAGGTACCACCACGCACACGGATTTTAACATCCGCATCAGCATTACCTTCAGTTGTCGTAACCGATACACCTGCCAATTTACCTTGCAATGCTTCAGATGCACTCGCTACCGGAATATCCTTCAGTTGCTCAGCACCGACCGAACTAACCGCCGTAACCAAGTCACGTTTCTTGGTCGTACCATAACCGGTAACCACCACTTCTTCGAGCACTTCGCTGTTCTCACTCAGCACAACGTTCATCACGTCACCGGTGATAGTCAGCTCTTGCGTCTTCATACCGATGTAGGAGAAGATAAGCACCTTCGCATCATCCGGCACCTCGAGGGTATAATTACCGTCGAAATCCGTCACTGTACCAATCGTGGTACCTTTAACCACCACGGAAGCAGAGATAATTGTCTCTCCCGTCGGATCCTTCACTGTTCCGGTTACCACACGCGCCTCAACAGCCATGCCCATCAAAAGCAAAGCTGAAAGCATCATGGTACGGAACAAACTGGAATTCAGTTTCATAAAGAGAATTTGTTTGTTGATATTAAATTTATTTGTTTGTTTTTCCTCCTTAAATACGCACATACGCGTTACAAATCGGCTGCAAAGGTACAAAAAATCCGTCAACTTTATGTGGAAAAATTGACGGAAATAATACAAAATAGTGCATTTTTGCTAAATCGACTTGTCAAAATGGCTCTTGATAGGTGCAACCTTCTCTCCAACGGGAACATCCGTAGCGTGTATTACCTCGAATGATCAAACCTTGGCGACATACCGGACAGAGCATGCCGGCTTTGTTCGTCTTCACATCTTTAACCACTCCGGAGGTCATCTCTTTGAGTTCTGCCAAGAAATCCTGTGCCGTATATTCTCCACGCTCTATCTCCCTCAGTTTCTTCTCCCAAAGACCGGTCAACTCTGCCGATTTGAGTAATGGAGAAATAATCAAATGAATGAGGTTGATGCCTGTTTCTGTGGCACGAAGAGACTTACCTTGCTTGACGATATATTTGCGTTGATAGAGTTTTTCGATGATGGCCGCACGCGTAGAAGGACGGCCGATACCATTCTCTTTCATCGCCTCGCGCAACTCATCATTCTCCACCGTCTTACCGGCTGTCTCCATAGCACGCAAAAGCGTTGCTTCTGTGTAATATTTCGGTGGCGTAGTCGTCTTCTCTTTCAAAACCGGCTCATGAGGACCGCTCTCGCCCTTCGTGAAAGCCGGAAGTGATTTGGAATTCTCAGAATTCTCAGAATTCTCAGAGTTTTCTGAATTATCGGAGTCTTCAGCTCCAAAGACCACGCGCCATCCCGGCTTCAGGACTTCGCGACCGGTCACTTTGAAATCCATCTCACCGGCTTTTGCCAGCACGGTGGTATTGCTCACTTCGCACTCCGGATAGAACACCGCGATGAAATGCAGCGCCACCAAATCATACACCTTCTTCTCATCCGCGGACATGTTATCGGGACGCTGTCCGGTCGGGATAATAGCATGGTGGTCGGTCACTTTCTTGTTATCAAACACCTTCTTGGACTTCGGCAACTTAGCTCCCAACAGCGGTGCCACTTGCGGAAAATAATCCTTGATTCCGTTCAAGGTCCCTGGTACTTTCGGATAGATATCATCGCACAGATAGGTCGTATCCACACGCGGATACGTCGTGAGTCGTTTCTCATAGAGCGACTGTATCAACTGTAGTGTCTGTTCGGCGGAGAAGCCGTATTTCTTATTGCAATCCACCTGTAAGGAGGTCAAGTCATACAGTTTCGGCGCATTCTCGATACCCTTCTTCTTCTCCACGCTGGTGATGGTCAGCGGCAGGTCCTTGATGCTGTCCACCAAAGCCTGTCCCTGCTCCTCGCTCGTGATAGCATATTCTCCGTCTTCTACGGGAATCTGGGAACTGAAGAGCGTATCGCGGTAATTGGTTTTGAGTTCCCAATACGTACGGGGCACGAAGTTCTCTATCTCTGCCTGCCGTTTGACTACCAGCGCGAGGGTCGGTGTCTGCACACGTCCGACGGACAAGACCTGCCTATCGCGCCCGCTCCCGCGTGCGTACCTTATTGTATATGCACGCGTAGCGTTCATTCCCAATAACCAATCCCCTATCGCGCGCATCATGCCCGCTTCATAGAGATGCTGGTATTCAGATTGATCTTTGAGTTGTTTGAATCCTTCGCGAATCGCCTCTTCCGTCAGCGAGTTCACCCATAGACGCTTCACCGGACACTTACATCCCGCTTGCTGATACACCCAGCGTTGGATCAATTCTCCTTCCTGACCGGCATCACCGCAATTAATCACCTCGTCGGCTTGCTCGATCAAACTCTTAATCACATTGAACTGTTTGTGTACGCCCGCATCACCGGACACCTTGATGGAGAAGCGCGCCGGAATCATCGGCAGCGAACTTAAGTTCCACCCCTTCCACTGCTCCGTATATTCCTGAGGATCCAACAAAGCACACAGATGACCAAACGTCCAGGTCACCTGATACCCGTTCCCCTCAAAATAGCCGTCATGCTTCTGCTGGGCACCCAGCACATTGGCAATATACGCGCCTACCGAAGGTTTCTCTGCTACACAAACAATCATTGTAATCCGTATCCGGAAATGAGTCCTTTGATTCCGTTCAGTACGCATACCACATGGTGCATACGCTTCTGCTCGGCAATCTTATTAACTGCCTCTATCGCATCTTGCTTCGAATATTTATAGCGGAACACCATAATAGTCATGTCGGCAATACGATCCAATAAATACGTATCGCTAGTCAATGCAACAGGGGCCGTATCCACGATAATATATTCGTAGCGCTTACGCAATTCGGTAAATAACGTTTCTACCCGCTCGGATTGTAACAGTTCAGACGGGTTAGGAGGTATCGCACCGCACGGAATCACATCCAAGTTCTTATGCCCTCTTCCGGCAATAATCAAGTCATCGAGTTTTAAATCTGCACCGGCCAAATAGTCCGTCATACATCCCTTACCCGGCATGCCGAAACAGGTATCCAACATCGGTTTGCGAAGGTCCATACCCACCAACGCCACTTTCTTACCTAAGATAGCTAACGATAATGCCAGATTGGTCGCTACGTATGTCTTACCTTCTCCATTCCGATAAGAGCTAACCAATATCACAGGGTTCTTTATCTCCGAGGGCAACACGAAACGCAGATTGGTGCGGATTGAACGGAAGAGTTCATCCGAAATCGTGGATTCTCCTTCGTGGATAGCGATAAGGTCATTACGGGAGTTCTCAACCAAATGACCCAGATTAGGTAACTTGATTCGATGCACAAAATCTTGCTCATCATCAATCCAGTTACGCAACAACATAAGAGCATACAATACAACCGCCGAAATCATCAAGCCCAATAGCATACACAGCATCCAAATATGCGATAGTTTCGGCTCATTACTCTGCAGATCTTGTTGCGGAGTATCCAAAATCTTTGCAGGCATCGAAGTAGTGGCCTGCATGATGGCATTTTCTTCGCGTTTCTGATAGAGGAAAAGATACAACTGTTCCTTGATCTTCTGATCACGAACCACGCGCACATACTCCCGCTCCATTTCTGGTGCGTTCTTGATCTGACGATTAAATTTGGAATCTTGCTCCTTGAGATTATTTAAACGTATCTGTAAACTACCGCGAACGGAACCAATCGTAGCAATAATATGCTGACGCATGGACTGCAATTGCAAGTCCATCTGCTCCAATACCGGGTTACTCTCCGTAGCCGTACGTTGAATGCGCATGCGCTGCAATAGGACTGTATTGTACTCCGACAAACTCGTCTCCAAGGCGGCATCCTCGATTCCGATATTAGCAGGTATCAAACTATAACGTTTCGTCTCGTCACTTACAAATCCGTTCACATAATCAACCAGACTCAACTGTGTTTCAATTTCCGTCATTGCAAGCTGTTCTTCACTTCCTGCTTCCAGCATTAAGCGGGCTTGCGTTTCAATATCAGCGATACTGTTTTTCTCCTTGTAGATAGCCACCTCTTTTTCCGATTCCAACAACTCTTCTTCAACACGATTCAACCGGTCGTTAATAAAAGCCGTCGTATTGGATGCAATCATGTTTCTATCCAAGATAGCATTTATATTATATTGCTCAATCAACTGAAACAGCAAAGCTTTGTCACGTGCCGGCAAGTTGGATCGCATCGCGAGCACGATAATATTCGATTCACTACGCTGATGATCTATCGTCAATAACTCGCCATAATCAGCCACCAACGCTTCCCGGCTTGTTACAAAAGCACGATAACTGGTATCTTGGCTTAACGAACGATGCGCATGAACACGTATGGTTCCTATACACGTCTCAATCGGTTCGTCCAAATTCGGAACACGAACGGAAGAGCGATGTAAATGTCCCGCTTTCGTTTTTACCTTATACCCGGAACGGGTCGGTTTAACCACCACAGAGAAAGAACGCTTCTCCATCTTAGGGTTACGTTTGATACACTCCACCGAAATGGCGTGAGAAGGATATTCTTCCTCCCATCGCAGACCACCCTTCACATAAGTTGGTTCCCACAGATGCAAAGCATCTAGCGACTGCGCCATCAAACCACGGGATGTAAGAACTTCTACCTCATCACTCGTAGCAGGATTAGCCGCCATCCCCAACAGAGATAGCGCATCCAATTGTCCCCCTCCCATCTCTTGCGTCCGAAGCACTATACTGGCATCCGTTTGCCAAGTAGGAGTTTTCCTGACATAATAGATTGTACCTATAACAACACAAATCACCGCACTGACCACAAACCACCACCAGTGCTCAATATACATACGTAATATCTTACGTACATCCAACTCGCTTGCCTGATTCTCCATACTCATTGTTTTGTCTTTGTCGCATTAATAACTGTGACGATCACCGTAGCGGCACTGGCTACCGTACTCACCATACTGAGCCACAAACCTGCATTAGCACTGCTGACCGCACGCACTTTGTTCGGAGAAACATAGATAACGTCATTTTGCTGCACATAGTAATACGGCGAAGTGAAGATGTCCTTGCTGCCCAGATTCAGACGCGCAATCTCTATCTTACCGTCCACTTCACGCGTCAGCAGCACGTTGTCACGACGGCCGTAAGCCGTCAGGTCCCCGGCGGCAGCAAGCGCCTCCAGGATCGTCATACGGCCACTGACCAACGCTATCTGGCCCGGACGAACCACCTCGCCCATGACCGATATCTTGGCGTTCACCAGATTCACATGAACCATCGGATTGAGCACCTGGGAATCCAGCTGCTTCTTCAGATAAATCTCTATCTCATTGCGGCGCATACCGGCTACATGCAACTTGCCCAGCACCGGGAAATCAATATTCCCCTCCTCATCCACAATATAGTATTGGAGCGCCGGCGTAGTTGACAACTGCTGCTCACCAGGCTTCGCATACACGACCATCGGCAGGTTATAAGGAGTAACTGCCTCCTGGTCCAATGCCGAAACGAAAATCGTCAGCGCATCTCCGGAACGGACTACCATCTCCGATTGAGGAACAAAAGCGGAATTGATCGAGTCCGCCGATTCCGGTTGGGCATCTCTAAGATACGTCATCCTCTTCTGCGTCACACAACTCATAGACACTACCGCCACAAGCACCAGCACGCAGATTTGTTTCAGTTTTCTGTTCATGGTTTGATCCATTTTTGATAATTAGCGTGCAAAATTACTAAAAATATTTGACATACGCAAGATTATACACTTTTTTTGTCAAATTATTTGCATATATGCAAATTTTGTTGTACTTTTGCATGACATTTTGGCAGGTTTGGTATGACGCAACAGGAATTATTAGCCATCAAGCAGCGATTCGGCATCATCGGTCAGAGTCCGCTACTCAATAGAGACATTGAGATTGCCGTGCAAGTAGCACGCACCGATCTCAGTGTCCTTATTACCGGAGAATCCGGTGTGGGTAAAGAGCATTTCCCGAAAATCATTCATGCATACTCCGCCCGCAAACACGGACCATATTTTGCCGTCAACTGCGGCGCGATCCCCGAAGGCACTATTGATTCCGAACTTTTCGGACATGAGAAAGGTGCTTTTACGGATGCAAAAAATGAACACAAAGGATACTTCGAAATTGCCGATGGCGGAACCCTCTTCCTGGATGAAGTAGGCGAACTGCCGCTGCAGACCCAAGTGCGTTTACTGCGTGTCTTGGAGACCGGCGAATATCTCCGCATGGGTTCCAGTCAGGTGCGCAAAACGAATGTACGCGTGGTTGCGGCTACCAACCTCAATATGCGCCAAGCTATTGACGACGGACGTTTCCGTGAGGACTTATACTACCGGCTCAATACGGTAGAGATCCGTGTCCCCGCGCTACGCGAGCGGAAAGAAGACATTCCGTTGCTCTTCCGCAAGTTTGCTGTGGACTTCTGCAACCGGTACCAGATGCCGCCGCTTTCGCTCAACGAAGAAGCGACCGCTTTATTGCAGAACTCCTACTGGCGAGGGAACATACGTCAACTCAAGAACCTCGCCGAACAAATAGCCATCATCGAACTGGACCACCAGATCAATGCCGACACCTTACGCAAATACCTTCCGCAAGAAGAGAACCGGCAGGAACTCGTTTTGCGCAATCCGTCGCAATCAACCGGCAAAGATTACTCACATGAGATCGGGATTCTCTATAATATGGTCATGCAAAACAAAAAAGATCTCGAGGAACTCAAAGAACTAATCGCCGGTCAGAAAACTATCGTTCGGGATTCCGAGATTCCGGTATTCCGTGAATCTGAAATGACACCCTCCATCGAGATTCCCACTCGCGACACAGAAGATATCTTTCCCGTTGAAGAATCATCCCTCCGCATGGACGAGGTAGAGAAAGAGCAGATACGACGTGCATTAGAAGCATCCGGCGGCAATCGCAAAGTAGCTGCCGACATGCTTGGTCGCTCGGAAAGAACACTATATCGTAAAATCAAAGAGTATGGGTTATAAAGGCGAAAGGTTAAAGGTTATAGGTTATGGGATCGCATGTGCGGTTTTGTTTCTGATGTCCGGTTGTTCAATCAGTTTCAAATTCAACGGAGCCAACATCAACTACCAGACCACGCACTCTATCTCCATCGCGGATTTCCCCAACAATGCCCCGCTGGTTAATCCCACCCTCAGCAACACATTATCTGAAGGTATTCGCGAACTGTACCAGCGCCAGACGCGACTGCAGATTCTGCGTAAAGGAGGAGACCTTGAACTGGAAGGAGAAATAATCGGCTACGATATCTCACAAGGAGCTATTGCTGCCAATAGTTACGCTTCGGAAAGTAAACTCACTATCCGCGTACAAGTACATTTTATCAATAATTTAAATCCCGAGGAATCGTTCGATAAAACCTATACGGCTTACCAAACTTTCGATGCCAACCGCTTGCTGACAGATGTCCAAGACGAGTTATGCGCCATCATCGTATCGGAGATTGCCGATAATATCTATAACGATACGGTAGCTAAATGGTAGTTACAACAACACGATTTCCACTCGGCGGTTCATCTGCCGGTGGGTTTCGTCGTCATTCGGCACAATCGGATCGCGTTCTCCTCTTCCTTCAATCTCAATCCGCTTCGCATCCACGCCGCGCTCTTCCATAGCGTGTTTTACCTCTTTGCAACGACCTTCAGAAAGCACTTGATTGGACCGGTCTGAACCCACATCATCCGTATGACCAACAATCCGGATTCGCTGATTGGGACGGGAGATAAGAAACTGGTATAACTCGTTCAGCGCCGGCTCGGATGAATCCAGAATACGTGTTTTTCCTGTTGCAAAATAGATATTATGCAGCACGAATGATTTCATCTCCCGAGGAGACATGATCACGCCGCCGAACTGCGTCGGATCGGTAATCGTATCATGAAAAGGGAAATAATCAGGAGCACCGGCATCTACCGTATAGAACGGAATCCGGTCATCCAACAGCACCGCCAATACCGCATGTAAACTATCCGAAGTAGTCTGCATCACGCGCTGTTTCTCATGATTGCGAACAATCACATTGGCAGCTACCGCACGGCCTGTCAGTGAATCCGTCACGGTGAACGTCAGACGTGTCTCCGGATACAGATACAGCTTCACCGTATCTTCATCTTCCTTATGCGCAAACCAGACCGTGTCGGATGCAAAATAGCCTGTTTTGGCTGCTGCTGCCCAGTACTGACCGTACGGCAGGCCCCGCTGCACACGCGCTCTCTTGGTGTCCGTTGCCTTACTAACTTTCGGTTTCTTGTTCGGACGCGCTTTCACATCTTGCACCGTGATATGCGTAGCCGGTAACGGATCTCCGGACCGCAGATCAAACGAATAGACATACAGCAACGGTTTCCCGTCCTTGATCCGCTGGCGTTTGGCCTTACGTCGCTGTGCTTCTTTCTTGCGTTCCATCTTAGCCTTCGCCTTGGCACGTTTCTGCGCCGGCGTCATGGCATAACAGCCCATTTCGCTTGCAACGAACAGCAGTAAAAACAATATGTACCAGAAGCGCTTCATTTTTTTGTAAAAAACAGGAGGACAGTTCCGAAACTGTCCTCCTGCTGTGGTCCCACTTGGGCTTGAACCAAGGACCCCCTGATTATGAGTCAGGTGCTACTAACCAACTGAGCTATAGGACCCCGCGACCGAAGATCCAAAACGGCTTCGGATCGCACCCCTTAAAGGGGGACATTATTGATTTTTGTTTTCTTGCAACTTACGGTGTGCCGTAATGCTATAGAGTCGGAGAACGTCTTTCGGCTCGATCTTCAACTCCTCGGCAGTAAGTTCCGGGATAATCAGCTCCATGCCCTCTTTGAAGTCATTCGGAGTAGTCATCTTATCCGTATTGGCTATGTAGATATATACCCAGCACTGCGAGTTGTTATAGTACTTGCGAGCGAGCTTGGAGAGCGTCATACCCTTCTCTACGACCACCGTTTCATGCGGGCGTTTCATATATTGACCCACGAGATCTTCCTTTTTGCGGGACGATTCCTCGAGCGATACGGTCTCCACAGGATCCTCCTCATTCGGCAAATCGAGTTTCGGAACACGGATCGTGTTAGCTCTGTCGTAAACAACCGGTTGCGATTCATCCACATTGCGGTCTTCACTCTTATCCTGGAGCTGGATTTTCATGAGTTCGAAGGTCTCTTTGTCCACCAGGTGGATGGATACACGGCGGTTCGGTCCGAAGGACTTCGGCGATTTGCGGGCAGCAATCTTACCGACACCGGCGTTGTACATATGATCAGCCGGAATCTCGTATTCCTCGGACAACTCGGCGAATACGTTCTTCGAACGACGGTCACCCAGGTCGTAGTTATGCGCCTTGGAACCCGTGTTGTCGCAATAACCGATCACCACTGCATAGAGCTCCGGATCGTTCTCCATCACTTCTGCTGCCTCCTGGATAGTTGCTAAAGCATCCTGACGAAGGATATCCTTGTCGTTATCAAAGTAAACATTGAAGATACGCGGCTGCTTCTTGCACTCCTCGCGAATAGTCTCACGAATGATGATCGAATCGTATCGATAGATGATCGTGTCATGAGCGACAGGCTGATTAGTCTTAGCCAGCATATCGTCGAACGCCTTGTAAGAAGGCATATTACGCGGGTGCGACTTGGATACGGCCTCCAGTTTGAAGCGCAGATAGGCAGTGATATCGAAAATACCGTCATTATTCTTCGACGCATACGAGGAAGAACTCTGCTTATGGTATCCACGGCCATCCACATAGTCACGCGTAAAATACGTATAGTTCGCGCGCAAACCTAAGGCCAACGTACGATTGAGGTTAAAATCAATACTGGCACCGGCCTGAATGTAACCAATCATACGATAACCCTTGTCGTAATCCGGACCTACATTACCGTCTGCATTGATATAATTAACCGTATTACCACGTCCGTGGGTAGGATTGATCCACATGTCCTTCTCGGCGTCAAAGTACTTGTCGTCCATATAATACTTGGCACGTTTATACCAAGCGCCACCGGCACCGAAATAAGGGAACATCGAGAAGATTTTCTTGTTTACACGCGGGAAGAAAAGATTGATAATATCAAACGACACATAAGCACCCGCCTTATGCATATGACCGGTAAGCAAGGTATCGACATTATACTGCTTCAGTTCACCATCCGTTTTACCCGTAACCGTGTACATATCGTACATATACTCCACGCCAACGTTCCATACCGGAGTAAAGTTGTATTCCACAACCAATCCAAGGGTAGGAATAGCCACATTATGCTTCATCTCGGAAGTAAAGTCACCATCAAACGCACTAAATCCAATATGCGGAATGATAGACCAATGCGCAATCTCGGGCTTAATACCTTTCTCATTCTCCTCAATCTTATACGGGTGAACACCCTTGATTGAATCCTGCTCTTGCGGCTGAATAATATCAGCCTCTTGCGCCCACGTCAAAGACGCGAAAGCGAAACATAAAACAGATATAAGTACACCTTTCTTCATACCGAAAAAGAGATAATATTATCTAAATTTCACAATTCAGGGTGCAAAGATACTGCTTTTTTTTGACATAAGCAAATATTTTTGAAAAAAAAGATCTTTTTTTATTCAACTATTGCATATGTGGATTTTATTTTGTAACTTTGTACCCGATTTGAAAGCACATAAATAAATTCTAAAATAATATGGACATTTTACAACAAATGATCGCGCGTGCGAAGGCAAATCCGCAGCGCATTGTGTTGCCGGAAGGCGATGAACCCCGTACTCTGGAAGCTGCAAACATCTTGCTCAAAGATAAGATTGCGCAGCTTATTTTGATTGGTGATCCGGATAAAATCCGCTCCATGGCGGCAGAAAAAGGGTATGAGCACATTAAGGAAGCGAAGATCGTAGATCCAATTCATGATCCGAAGATGCCGGAGTATGCAAATCTGCTCTTCGAACTTCGTAAAGCCAAAGGTATGACGGAGGAAGAGGCGTCTAAGAAAGCGCAAGATCCGCTGTACCTCGGCTGTCTGATGATTAAAGCAGGAGACGCTGACGGAGAACTCGCCGGTGCGCGCGGCACGACTGCCGACACCATTCGTCCGGCCTTCCAGATTCTGAAGACCAAACCCGGTTGTTCCATCGTCAGTGGTGCATTCCTGATGTTTACCCCTGCTAAACACCTCGGTGAGAACGGATTCCTACTCTTTGCCGACTGCGCTGTAAACCCGAATCCGTATGCCAAACAACTCGCTGAGATTGCTATCTCCACCGCCGAGACTGCACGCGCTATTGCCGGCATCGAGCCGCGCGTAGCGATGTTGTCCTTCTCCACCAAGGGCAGTGCCAAGCATGAGCTCGTGGACAAAGTCCAAGAGGCTACCCGGCTGGCCAAGGAGATGGCTCCCGAACTGCAACTGGACGGTGAGCTCCAAGCGGATGCCGCACTCGTGGAGTCGGTTGCAAAAACCAAAGCGCCGGGTAGCCCCGTTGCCGGTAAAGCAAACGTACTCGTCTTTCCGGATCTGCAGGCCGGTAACATCGGATACAAACTGGTAGAGCGCTTCAGCGGTGCAGATGCAGTAGGTCCGATTCTGCAAGGTATCGCCGCGCCGGTCAATGACCTCAGCCGCGGATGCAAGGTACAAGACATCGTACAAATGGTAGTAATCACAGCAAACCAAGCAATCAAATAATATCATGAAAATCTTAGTTTTGAACTGCGGTAGCAGTAGTATCAAATACAAGCTCTTCGACATGGAGAGCAAGTCTGTAATGGCGCAAGGCGGTATCGAGAAAATCGGTCTTCCCGACTCGTTCCTGCAAGTGAAGTTACCTAACGGAGAGAAAGTAAAATTCGAGAAATCGATGCCGGAGCATACCGTAGGTATCGAGTTGATTCTCGAGAAACTTGTGGATCCGCAGGTAGGTTGTATCAAGGACCTCAAGGAGATCAACGCAGTCGGACACCGCGTAGTCCACGGTGGTGAGAAATTCAACAAGTCCGTACTCATTACTCCGGAAGTGAAGGAGCAGATCATCCAATGCGTTGAATTGGCTCCGCTGCACAACCCCGCTAACCTCAAGGGTATCGACGCCATCGAGAAGATCTTACCGGGTGTTCCGCAAGTAGCAGTTTTCGACACCGCGTTCCACCAGACCATGCCGGATTACGCGTACATGTACGCGATTCCTTATGAGTTATACGAGAAATATGCCATCCGCCGTTACGGTTTCCACGGCACCAGCCACCGTTACGTATCGGCACGCGTTTGCGAGTTCCTCGGCATTAAACCCGAAGGCAAGAAGATCGTTACCTGCCACATCGGTGGTGGTGGTAGCTGCACGGCCGTTATGGACGGCAAGAGCGTCGACACATCCATGGGTCTGACCCCGGTAGAAGGACTCGTCATGGGTACCCGTTCCGGTGACCTCGACCTCGGTGCTGCAACGTTCATCATGGATAAAGAGCACCTCGACACCGCAGCTTTCAACAACCTCGTTAACAAGAAATCCGGTTTACTCGGTGTGTCCGGTGTTTCCAGCGACTGCCGCGATATCGAAGCAGCCATCAATGCCGGCAACAAACGTGCTGACCTCGCACGTAAAATGTTCATCTACCGTACCATCAAGTACATCGGTGCATATGCCGCAGCGATGAACGGTCTGGACATCCTCGTCTTCACCGCAGGTATCGGAGAGAACGACCCGTACATCCGTGCCCAGATCATGAAGGGCCTCAGCTTCCTCGGTATCGAAGTAGATGAAGAGGCCAACAAAGTGCGTGGCGAAGAGCGTATCATCTCTAAACCGGGCTCTAAAGTAACCGTTTGCCTCATCCCGACGGACGAGGAGTTGATGATCGCCAGCGACACCGCTGCACTTGTATAACACCATTGATTACCATGAACAAACCGATTATCTACCAACTCTTCCCCCGTTGGTTTGCTAACTACAACGAGACACGCAAATACAACGGAACCAAGGAAGAGAACGGTTGTGGTCGATTCGTCGATATCAACGAGCGTGCACTCAAATCCATCTCGGACTTGGGTGTCACGCACGTTTGGTACACCGGCGTCATCCGACATGCAACCGCGCAATATAACAACCCTGCCATCACTAAAGGTCAAGCCGGCTCGCCTTATGCCATCACCGACTATTATGACGTCGATCCGGATCTGGCAAAGAATGAGGCCAAGCGTATGCAGGAGTTCGAAGCGCTCGTTCAGCGTACCCATGAGGCCGGACTCGGAGTCATCATCGATTTCGTGCCCAACCATGTAGCGCGCGAATACAAGAGTCTCTGCAAACCGGCCGGTGTAGAAGATTTAGGTGAGACCGACAACCCCAACTGGGCTTTCTCGCCGCTCAATAACTTCTACTACATCCCCGGGCAGCGTTTCGCCTTAGACAAAGACCTCCAAGGATACGACGAGTTCCCCGCTAAGGTCACCGGTAACGACTGCTTTACCGCCCATCCGGGACTCAACGATTGGTATGAGACCGTCAAACTCAATTACGGTGTCTTCTACCAAGGCGGGCGCGAGAAACAATTCGATCCCATCCCCAACACCTGGATCAAGATGCGGGATATTCTCCTCTTCTGGGCATCCAAAGGCATCGATGGTGTACGTGTCGATATGGCCGAGATGGTACCCGTTGAGTTCTTCGCATGGGCTATCGCGGCCGTGCGTAAGAAACATAAGAAATTCCTCTTCATCGGCGAGTGCTATGATCCGAATCAATACAATGCCTACCTCTCCGCAGGCTTCGATTACCTCTACGACAAAGTCGGTATGTACGATTACCTGCGCGGAGTGACCAGCAAAGGATGGCCGGCGTACGGCATCACCAACCAGTGGATGCAACACGGCGATGAGCGACTCAAACACATGCTCTATTTCCTCGAGAACCACGACGAGCAGCGACTCGCCAGTGGTTTCTTCTGCGGAGACGGGCGTTGTGCCGAACCCGCTATGATCGTGGCTGCCGCACTCAACCAATGTCCGGTTATGATATACTCCGGACAGGAACTGGGTGAACGCGGTATGGACCTCGAAGGCTTCTCCGGCATCGACGGACGCACAACCATCTTCGATTATTGGGGTGTCAAGAGCATGCAGGCTTGGACCAACAAAGGTAAATTCGATGGAGCCAAACTGACAGAAGAACAACGGGAGTTACGGGCGTTCTACCAGCGTCTCTTGACCCTCGCACGCGATGACAAGGCCATCCAACGCGGTACGATGTATGATATT
This sequence comes from uncultured Bacteroidales bacterium, assembly GCA_902799875.1. The sequence continues at coordinate 46,570 of CADCCH010000007.1, forward strand.
ACGTACGCCCAGGGCGAAGGGTTTAACAAGGACCAGCACTATGCTTTCCTGCGCCACGTCAAAACAGAAACCCTACTCGTGATCGTCAATTTCCATGACCGCGAAGAGCGTATCAAAGTACGGATTCCGAACGATGCCTTTGTTTATCTGGGACTCGAAGAGAAACCCAACGCTACCGCTACCGATCTCTTACGCGACAGCAAGCGGCCGATCTCCTTCGTTCCGGACAGCGCCTTTGACATCGTCCTTCCTGCATGGAAAGGAGTAATCTTAAAGATTAAATAAGCAGAATAAATGCTGGATACTTTCAAAGACATAATGCGTCTCGTGAGGTGGAGCAATCTGCTCTTCCTCGCGGCGCTGGTCTGGGTGATGGAGAAATGGGTAGCGGTTCCTATCCTGGACAAGGTCGCCTTCGGTGAACAACTGCCGGGATACATCCTGGCCCTCATCGCTCTGGCTACCGTTCTTATCGCCGCCGGCGGGTACGTCATCAATGACTATTTCGATGTCAAGATCGACCGTATCAACCGCCCCGATGAGGTCATCGTCACCCGCACGATCACCAAACCCGCAGCGATGCGTCTCAGCCTCTGGCTCAGCGGAGCAGGTATCGTCTGCGGACTCATTGCAGCGAGTCTCTTGCGTTCGTTCACCCTCGGTATCCTGTTCGTTGCCATCCCGGGACTGCTTTGGTTCTATTCGTCCAGCTACAAGCGGCTCTTTATGATCGGTAACCTCATCATCGCCTTGCTTGCAGGCTTGACACCGATGATCGTGGCTTTGGCTAATACCGCGCAACTCCAACTGCGTTTTGCGGCGATTCTACCCTACACCACCCTCGAACACGATCTATACGCCTGGCTCGGCGGATTCGCACTCTTCGCGTTCCTGCTCACCTGGATACGGGAAATCGTCAAAGACATGCAGGATCAGATGGGTGATCGAGAGTTAGAATGTCACTCGATGCCGATAGTTTGGGGAGAGATGTGGACGAAGATTTTCGTCACCTTCCTGCTCGTCCTCACCCTCGCGATCATCGGACATCTGTGGTACCACATCCTGCCCTTCCCGCTCAGTTGGACCAGCCTCAGCACAAGATACATCGTGCTCGGTATCGTCACACCGCTATTGGGAGTCCTTGGCTTGCTCTGGGCAGCCAAGATCCCCTCGGACTATAAGAATTGCCAGCAACTGGTCAAATTCACCATGCTGCTCGGCATGCTTTACAGCATCTGCTTAAGAACTTTGTAAACTTGGTGAACGGGGAAACCCATCACATTGAAGTACGAACCCTTCATCTCCGTGCAGGCTATGTATCCGATCCATTCCTGCACCCCATACGCACCGGCTTTGTCGAAAGGCCGGTATTTTTGTACGTAGTAATTAATCTCTTCGTCTGTCAGATCCTTGAAGGTAACGTCGGTTCGATCGACAATTGTCGTGATCTCGAGATCCCGTGGTCCCGTGGTCCCGATCTTCGCAAAACTCACTCCCGTAAACACCTGATGGGTTTTGCCGCTAAGGCGACGAAGCATGTCGATTGCGTCGGCTTCATCATGAGGCTTACCTAACATCTTTCCGTCCAGCCACACAATCGTGTCTGCGGTAATGAGTAACTGGTCCTCCTTGAGTTGACTCACGTACGCACGCGCCTTCGCACGCGAGATATAATAAGGTATATCCCCGCCCTTCAATTCCGCCGGATAATGTTCATCCGCATCAATGCTTATAGCCGTAAACGGCAGGTCTAAACCTGCCATTAACTCTCTCCTTCGCGGACTCTGTGAACCTAAAATAATTTCCACAATCAAAAATCTAAAATCTAAAATAGATCAAGCTGCGTATCTACCGGTTTCTCAAACGTCATCGTCACGCCTTCTACTTCGATTGCTTCCGGCTCTACCGACTCTTCCATGCCCTCTTCCTCTAGGGTTTCTCCCGTTTCATCGGGAGACACCTCAGGCTCCGGCGTAATATCTTCGATACGTGCCACCTCCAGCGTCGTCACACGTTTACCCTTCGCCTTCGCGGACTTCTCGTCGATAAACTCAGCCATCCGGATCTCCAATGCCGGCTTGCTTTCGTCGGCAAAAATAACCTTAAACGTAGCCTCTTCCCGATCGGACAATACCACCATCCGTGACTCAGCATCTTCACCTAACATCGACTGCACTTTCGCACTCGCATCGTCCAACTTGAACCGCTTACCGTAGTAGTATTTCAACTCGCCGTTCCATTGAATCAAGCTCCACACTTTCTCCGGATCCCACTTCTCGATACGCAGGATATTGTCCTCAAAATGCGCAGTCAGATCGAAGTTCGTCGTGTAATATGTACCATCGGTCGTCAGTACCAAGATCCGATCCTCATCGTAGAACTCGCCCAGGTACATGCCGTGTTCGTCATAGTTAACGCGCAGCACGTCTGCATCGTACCATACCTTACGTCCGCCGAGTGTCGAGTGACCCTTCTGTTTGAGGGTAATGGACTTAACCTCAAACTTCGTCAGCACGTTACCTCTTGCGGTACGGGATTTGACAGCCAATTCGCTTAGGTCCTTGCAGACTTCCAGTTTCTTCAGATGCAACTGCGGTTTCAGGTTCACACGGATCACCTCTGCCTCACCATTCGGGTTAGCGGTGAAATACACCACTTTCGAGCCCGGCTTACCTTGCGTCAGATCGTATTCCTTATCCTTCGCCACGCCCGTCACATTGAAGCGCTTCATGAAGTACGTTCCCTTCTTACCGTCGCGGTAAACCACGTTGTACACCGTCCGTTCATCGCCACGTTGGAAGATCGCGATATGCAGAATATCCGTTCCCACGAACAGCTTCTCCGCTACCTTCATCACTTTGTACTTACCATCTTTATGGAAAACGATGATATCGTCGATATCCGAGCAGTCGAACAGGTACTCGTCTTTCTTCAGACCCGTACCCACGAAACCCTCTTCGCGGTTGATGTACAACTTCTCGTTGTTCTCCACGACAGCCTTGACGTTGATCGCACCGAAGTTACGCACCTCCGTCCTTCTCGGATACGCCTCGCCGTATTTGTTCTTCAGCATCTCGAACCACGCGATCGTGTAGTCCGTCAGGTGATTCAAGTTTTTGATGCAAGCCTTGATCTTCTTCTCCAGATCTTTCATCAACTCATCCGCTTTCTTGGAGTCGAACTTCGTGATACGCAGCATCTTGATCTCAAACAAACGCTCGATATCCTCCGTCCGCACATCACGGATCAGTTGGGCCTTAAACGGCGTCAGGGCATTATCGACGAACTCGATCAGTTTCTCCTTGTTCGGCGCGTCCTCGTAGCCCTTCTCTTTATAGATACGGTTCTCAATGAAAATCTTCTCTAAGGAAGTATAGAAATATTTCTCCTCCAGCTCTCCCTTCTCGATCTCCAGCTCCCATTTGAGCAAAGCCTTTGTGTTGTCGCAACTCAACTTCAACAGGTTGCTCACCGTCGTGAAGATCGGTTTCTTATTCTCTACCACGCAGCAGTTGGGACTTATATTCACCTCGCAATCGGTGAAAGCATACAGTGCGTCGATTGCCTTGTCCGAGGAGGAACCCGGTGCCAGTTGCACCACAATCCGTGCCTGATCGGCCGTGAAGTCATCGATCTTCTTAATCTTGATCTTTCCCTTTTGGTTCGCTTTCAGAATCGTCTCGATGATCTTACTGGTCGTCGTACCATACGGGATCTCCGTGATAACGAGCGTCTTGTTATCGTCCGCCTTCGTGATACGCGCACGGATCTTCACGGACCCGCCTCGCTCGCCGTCGTTGTATTTCGTTACATCCAGCACACCTCCCGTCGGGAAGTCCGGATACAACGCAAAATCCTCACCACGCAAATAAGCCAACGACGCATCACAGAGTTCATTGAAGTTATGCGGCAAGATCTTGGAGTTCAAACCGACCGCAATACCTTCCACGCCTTGTGCCAACAGTAACGGAAACTTAACCGGCAGATGGATCGGCTCGTTCTTACGGCCGTCGTAACTCTTCATCCACTCCGTCGTCTTGGCGTTAAACACCGTCTCCAAGGCAAACTTACTCAACCTTGCCTCGATATAACGCGGAGCGGCAGCACCGTCACCGGTCAGGATGTTTCCCCAGTTTCCCTGGCAGTCAATGAGCAGATCTTTCTGGCCCAACTGCACGAGTGCGTCTCCAATCGACGCATCGCCGTGCGGGTGGTACTGCATCGTCTGACCGACAATGTTCGCCACCTTGTTGTACTTGCCGTCATCTACCGTCTTCACTTGAGTCCATCCTCTATCGCCGGTACAGCACGTTCCAATATCACATACGAAGCATAGTCCAGGAACCAATCCTGGTACATGCCGGTAAGATGATACTTCACAGCATCATTGAAACCTCCCTGGGAAGCCATCCGTTAGCCTTTCCTGTTGATACAAATATATACGATAATACCCGCTAACTCCAGCAGCATTGCTACGATCAACAATGCGTTATCTGCAATTGCCCACTTGTAAAGAGTCAGGCAGATGAAACCCAACAGAAGGAGGATCACTCCAAAATACTTCCTTACTTCACTCATTTTATTGTCCTTATTTAATTTGCGCTGCAAATTTACTATTTTTTTTTGATATATGCAAATTTTTCTTCTTTTTTATCGTACAAACCGATAAATTCCGCCCGGAAGGGATCGTACCAACCCCTCTAACTCCAACATCGTCAACTCCGACGACACTTCCCCGTACTCCTTGCCCATCTCCTGAACCAGCAGATTAATATGCAGTCCTTCTTCCGCAGCTTCCAGTTTGGTTAAGATCGCTTGCTGCAGTTCGCTCAGATCATCTCGTAGTCCGATCAGACTCGTTTGGATCGCTTCTGCGGCACTGTCTTTGGTCTTCCAACCCATCGCGGCAATCAAATCGTCAGCGCTGTCGATCAGTTGCGCCTTGCCGCTCCGGATGAGATTATTGCAACCGCGCGAACTCACATCATTCGGTCGTCCCGGAAAAGCAAACAACCCCCGGTCATAGGCCTTCGCCTTCAAGGCAGTAGCCAGACTTCCACCTTTCTCCCGACTCTCTACCACCACTACCGCATCCGCCAGCCCGGCAATGATCCGGTTCCGCTGGATGAAATACGGACCATAGGGCTCCACGCCCAATTCATATTCGGACACCACCCCACCGTTCTCCATCGCTTGCTCCGCTTCCGGTCGGTGTTGCGAGGGATAGATCCGGTCCAAACCGTGCGCCAGCACCATGATCGTCGGAACGCCGTATTTTATGGCTGCACGGTGTGCCGCGATATCGATGCCGTACGCACCACCGGAGACGATTATAAGGTCACCGAGACGCTCGTGCAACTCGCGCACAAGTGTCTCGGTGATTTCTTTCCCCCGCTCGGTCGGTCGCCGCGTACCCACGATAGCCACCACATGTCCGCTCATCGGCGGCATATTGCCTCGCACATACAGCGGATTCGGCTTATCGGCACACGACTGCAAGCGATACGGATAGTCCGCATCCTCGGGCGTCCAAACGCGGAGGGGATGACTCATAACTTACTTACGGTCAGACAGGTGAATTTTGACTCCGTAACACAGATCGCCCGCATCGCCCAGACCCGGAACGATATATTTTTTCTCGTTCAGAATCGGATCCACAGCGGCGCACCAGAGGGTCACATCCTCACTGTCGTGCAGTGCCTCGCGTACACTCTCAATCGCCTTCGGTGTCGCAATCACGCTGCAAAGATGCGCATGCGCCGGTTTGCCGTGACGCAGCAGCGCCTGGTAACCGACCTCCATCGACATACCCGTAGCTAACATCGGATCGACCACGATCAGTGTCTTTTCCTTTACCGAAGGAGCCGCCATATACTCGGCTACGATCTCCAGTTCACCTTTGTCATTCACACGGCGATAGGCACTGAGGAACGCATTCTCCGCGCGATCGAAGATATTCAAAAAACCCTGATGCAACGGCAGACCGGCACGCAGGATCGTTGCCAGTACCAGCTGCTCGCTGATCGTGTTCACCGGTGCAATACCCAGCGGCGTCTGCACCTTCGTCTCTTCGTACTGCAAGGCTTTACTGACTTCGATCGCCATCACTTCACCGATACGCTCGATGTTCCGGCGAAAACGCAGCGGGTCCTTCTGTATCTCTACGTCGCGGATCTCCCGCAGGTAATTATTGAGCACACTGTTATGCTCGGATAAATTGATGACTTTCATTATTGCATCGATTTAGCAGCTTTCTGCTCGGATTTAACACTGTTCTGGCGCTCTTTGAGCTGGCCCTCCAGCATCGTGATCTCAGCCTCTTTCTGCGTTACCTGCTGGTCGAAAGCCTGCATCTCCGATTGACGGTTGTTGATCTGGGTCTCCAACTCCGAGATGGCACGAGCACGCTCAGCTACCTCACGCAGGGCATAACCTAACTCTTTCTGCTGTTTGTCCAGGAAGGCGGTATAAGCCTCGCGGGTGTCTTGCGTCAACTCCTGCTGTTTGTTCAGCGTCCGTTGTTGCTTCTCCACCACTTTCTGCATGTCTTTCAACTCTTGCTCCTCTTTGGCATACAGTTTCTTGAGAGAAGCTGCCATACTGCTGGCTTCCTTCATGCCGTTCGTCATCTCTTTGGCATGTTGTTGCTCCACTTTCAGCACTGCCTTGGCTGCCTTGATCTCCTCGGCATTCTTAGCCAGCGCCTTGGATACATTGTCCAGCGCCGCACGATACATGATCGGCTCCGCCATGTACAACGCACGCAGCGAATCAACTTTGAATTCAGCTAACGTAATAGAAACGGGAGTAACACTCTGCGCCATAGCGCTCATACTCAAGGCCGCAAAGGCCATCAAAAAGAACTTTTTCATATCTTTCGTGTTTTAATTATTGGTATATTTTCAAATTTGGCTGCAAAGATACAAAAATATTTGCACATATGCAAAAAATTTAGTACTTTTGCACGATTTTTTTTGAACCCGTATCGTACATGAGGTACCAGATTCATCATCTTAGTAAGGATTTATTGCAGTGGATGCCCGTTCAGGCTTTTGAGGGCGAAGTGATTGTGGTGGACAAGCCGGAGCAAGTGGCGCCGGCGGTGGAGTACCTCCGTACCCAAAAGACCGTAGGCGTCGATACCGAGTCCCGTCCCAGTTTTCAGCGGGGCACGCATTACCCTACCGCCCTGGTCCAGATTGCTTCGCACGAACGCTGTTTCCTCTTCCGTCTGACGCACGTCGGCATGCCGCAGGAGCTTGCGGACTTCTTTGCGGACGAACGGGTTTGTAAGGTAGGCCTCGCTTTCAAAGACGATATCAATGGTCTGCGTCGCAGACGCAATTTCACGCCTGCCAACTGCATTGACATCCAGAAACTGGTGCCCCAATACGGCATTCTCGATCTCGGACTCCAGAAACTCTTCGCCATCTGTTTTGGTCGTAAGATCTCCAAATCGCAGCAACTCACCAACTGGGAGAACACCCACCTCACGCCCGAGCAGGCGCGTTACGCCTCCACGGACGCATGGGCAACCCTTCTTATTTACGAAGACCTGCTGACCCACGAGCCGCTCGCTCCCGAAGAGGTGGCGGCGCTACAGCGCGAAGAGAAAGAGCGGATGATCGAGCATCAGCAGGAGATCCAGGACCAGCGGCTGCGCGAACAAGGCATCGAGCCGCCGCCTCATCTCACGCCCGAGGAACGCGAGGCTCATCAGCGCGCCAAACGCCGCGAAGCCCGCAAAAGAAAACGCAATAACAAAAAATTTAAAAAACAGTCGTCATAACGACATCTCGTCATGACGTAATCACGTAATCTCGATTTTTATGAAACGCTATCTTTTATCCTTTGTACTTATTCTTTGTTCTTTGCTCTGCGCTGCGGAGATCAAATACGTCTTCTACTTCATCGGTGACGGCATGGGCGCGAATCAGGTCCTGCTCTCCGAGATGTACCGTTCAGCCGTTCAGGGTCAGCCTCTCGGTCGGGTCCAGACGCTCATGACCACTTTCCCTTATTCGGGTCACGCTTCGTCCTATTCGGCTACCAACGGTATCACCGACTCCGCTGCAGCAGGTACCTGCCTCGCTACGGGCACCAAGACCCGCAACGGCATGCTTGGTCTGGATGCCGACTCCGCACGCCTCACGACGATAGCCGAGGAACTCAAAGCACAAGGCTGGGGCATCGGTATCATGACTACCGTCGCCATCGACCATGCCACACCTGCCGCGTTCTACGCGCACGTGCCCAACCGCGATAAATATTATAAGATAGGTCAGCAGCTCCCGGAATCGAATTTCGATTTCTTCGGCGGCGCCGGTTTCCACCACCCGCAGGGCAAGCACGACGATAAGAAAACCAACCTCTACCGCCTCGCCGAACAATCCGGCTACACGATCGCCCACGGCCTCGAAGAGGCCTCCTCGATCACGTCGTCACGTGATCACGTGATCTCGAAACTCATCCTCGTCCAACCCGGCGACTCCGGCTTGCACCATGGATCCAACCTCCCCTATGCCATCGACCGCAAGCCCGGTGACCTGACGCTTGCGCAGATCGTCTCTACGGCAATACCTTTCCTCGATGCCCGTTATGACAAGTTCTTTATGATGGTGGAGGGCGGTATGATCGATTATGCATGCCACGGCGACGATGCCGCTACGGCGATTGGTGAAGTATGGGATATGGACGAGGCAATGCGCGTAGCCTACGATTTCTACCTCGCTCATCCGGACGAGACCCTCATCGTCGTTACCGCCGACCATGAGACCGGCGGACTGGCTCTCGGTAACAGCGATTATACGCTCCATCTGGACTTGCTCCAGCACCAGCATTGTTCGGCATGGATCCTCTCGGACCGCTTTACCCAACTCTTCAAGGACAATAAGAAACCCTCGTGGGAGCAAGTGCAAGCCATTTATCGCGAGAGTCTCAGCTTCTGGGATCAGGTGGAAATAACGGCAGAGGAAGAGAAAGAACTGAAAACGCTATATAAGGCAGCCTGCAAAGGCAAAGCCAAAGATACCAAGAACATGTATAAGTCGGTGAACGCCCTCGGGGATGCCGGTATCGCATTGCTGAACAAGAAAGCGCATATCGGTTGGACGACCCGCGCCCACTCTGCACATGCGGTGCCTATTTTCGCTATCGGTCCCAACGCCCAGCTCTTCTCCGGCTGGCATGACAACACCGACATCGTCCCTCTCATCCATCGTGCGTTGCGGCAGGATTAAGAGGCTTCCTATGCAATGAGTGTTAGCGTAGTACACCGCGACCATCCCGCGACCATTCCGTGACCACACCGCGACCATCGCGAACGTCTCTGTAGGATTTTAGCCGCCGTTTAGTACAGATTTGTCGCCCGCTTAAAAACCAAACAACCCCGCCAAATTGGCAGGGCTATCAAATTATCGTTGCAAGAACCCATCAAAACATAGGTCCTCATCTATCAGAGGCCAATGAATACCATAGGGCGAACATTCGTAGTTGGCTCTCTCTTTCTCGCTTGCATGCAGTAACCTAGGGTAGCGTGCGAATGGCTCACATGCCTCACGACCATCAGCAGTACGTATCCATACTCCTGTGTCGGTCAACCATATTTTAGAAACATTAAGCATAGCTATTAGTTTTTGAAATATTCATTCCAACGACTTACAATAATTTCCTTATTTTCCTCTATGACGGATTCTGCCAATCTCAGTTCTGATGCCTTTAATCCATTATTCTCAATGAGTTTAACCTCTGGCTCTACGCTGAAAAATAATGTTGGCATAATAGTTTTGTATTTTCAATTTTGCGAGGCAAAATTACAACAAAAAATTGATATATGCAAATTTTTGAGGGATTTTCTTGCGAATTTGTCCAAAATGGCCAAAAATGATCCAAAAAGATCTGTTAAATCTGTATAATCTGTGGGACATATAATAACCAAACAACCCCGCCAAATTGGCAGGGCTGTTTGGTTCATTCGCCACAAGGGCGCAGGCGATTAACCTCCGATGATGCTACCACCGGGAGGAGGAGTTATACTACCTGTTCCTTCTCCACTATTCTGGAGAGGGCTTGCGGCCTGCATCAAGGACGTAGCAAAAACTTCTGCTACCTCTACCATTGGTTGATTATAATTCTTTTTCATAATTGCAAATATTAGGGTTTTTATATTGTTATGCTGCTTTCAGTAAATCAAGCACAGAGTATATACGTGTCATATGCTCGAACGAAAAATATTGGTCGTCCAGAATCATCCATTCATTACGGCGTTTAACCGACATATGTTGGATATCCGGGAACATAGATACCGGAACGATAATCTCGCGACCATCGGTCAGAGACACGGAGAACTTTCCTCTATGCGAGGTAAAATCCATGTCCTTTATACCTATTTTTACATTCGGCATCTTACACATAATAAGTCCTCCTGATTTATTTACCAATATTTTTAAGTTCGGTCTTTTCGCCACGGAAAGTCAATGTTATCTGGTCGTTTATCAGATTCCAATGCTTATCGATGGCATTTACGATCATATTATTCTCTTTCGCGCTTAATTCTGATTCGGCAATTTCAACACATTTAGCGCCATTTGATTCTATCCATATTTTAGCAACAGATCTACGATGACGACCGCCTTTCTTGAACACATGTACGTGTCTTCTGTTGTCGTTCGCATCAATAGGCATCGTTACCAAAATGAATGTTTTTATGAACGCTAACTGTCCCATACTTCTTCAAATCGGCTGCAAATTTACTACAAAAATTTGGAATACACAAGTCTTTTATGGAAAATTTCAAATTTATTTGAGGATTTTGCTTAAAATGGCTTGTTACTCGCACAAACGTGCGAACGTTAATTCGGCGGGAACCCACCGCTGTGGGAGGGCCGAAGTTACGACAAATTTTTATAGTTCCAGCATTTTGGTGGGAGGGACGAATCCCTCCTCACCATTTGCCGAATTTAGTTTATTTTACCAATTTACCGGTTACATCGTACATCTTTTCTCCACGGAGGATGTACATCTGACCGTTGATCATCATCTTAACCGGAGCGTCAGTTGCGTTGAGTGCATCCATGCCGGTTGCAGTTTGCTCGTTATAAACAGTCATTGTTACGCGACGGCGACCCGGAGCAGGAGTTGAAGGAACATAATTCGGAACATCAGTCATATCCAGATATGCGCGGTTTGCGCCCACATATACATTATCCGTGTTAACGAAGTAAAGTGCGTTATTGTAAATAATGTAGTTGTTTTCGGACTGTGCAATCTTTACTTGGCTGAACGAACCAACCAGACCGTTGTTGCCCTCGGTAAGAGGAGCCAATACTGCATCACCGGTGTAAGCAACCTCAAGCGTGCTTGCTGCTGCACGGAAGATATACGGACGACCTGCATCGAGTGTACCGATAACTTCCTCCAAGATAACATCGTTTCCGTTTGCTGCTTTGCTCAGTACTTTCCAGATCGAGCCAGCTTTAACAGCGGTAACAGCCTTGTCAAGACACATGGTGTAGTACCAACCTGCGGTCAGACCAGTACGAACTTCGGTGTATTGCGGTTCCGGCTCTACAACAACTTTCTTGTAGAGTTGGATAGCTTGCTGACCGCTCTTGTAGTAACGGAAACGTAATTGATCGCTCGCGTAGTTGTAACGGAGAGCAGGACCAGCAGAACCAGTAATTACTGCCTCGCCATCTGTGATTGCAAACGTGTTCACATAAGCCTCAGTCGTGCTCTTATCCATACCGTTAGAGTTTGCTTCTCTACCGATATACAAACCACTTGCAGATTGCAGTGAACCGGCTGTTACATCAATGGTAAATACCGCAGCATCCAATTCCGTATTTCCTGCGATTTCGTCGTTTTCGATTTCAACAGCAAGTGCCTTCATTGCTTGATCTACATTATCAAGCGAGCCATCAAATACAACTGCATCATGCGTAGCGTCGCCCTCATATACAATCAGGTACTCACCATCAGTAATGTCAGCTGTAGCTGTTACTTTGCGATAAACAGTACTTGTCGGAGTCGGAGCAGGTTTGTTAACCGTAATAGTATAAGTAGCTTCACTTTCAATATATGCAGCAGTTTCATCAAAGTGTGCAGTGATGACTGCTGTACCATAGCCACCGGCAAGAGTAATTACACCATTCTCATCAACGGTTGCAACAGACTCTTTGTCGGAACTATAAGTAATAGGACTAACACTGAATGTGTTGCTCAAAGTCGGAGCTGACCATGCATCACCGGCAGTAATTATTGCAGATGCCGGGTTGTAAGCCAAAGCAGGATTCTCCTTACCAGCAGTAACAGTAATATCGTACTCAGCAATCTTCACTTCGTTCAGATAAACCTCTGCCTTCGTGTCGCCTGCTGTGCTCAAATCAGCCTGTACGGTAAAGTCTTCAACCGGTTCAGTAATAGTTTCACCTGCGTCATAAGATGCATAAACCTCAAGACCTGTGTAGTCAAATGTACCATTCTGTTCGAATGTGGTCTCATAAGTACCGCCCAAGAAATAGTGGTCAACAGCAAGCGGATCACCAGTGTACCAAACCTTGATAGAAGCAATCTCCAAACGTCCGCTGCTTCCGGTTCCCTTATTAACGATATTCACACTTTCTACATTCAAGCCGGAAGGAGTGCTATAATCACTCGACTTAGCCACACTCTCAGAGCCTAACAGATTCTCATTGCCATCTACACTATAAGCAACGGTTGTTGCATAAGTGTTTGTAGTCGTAATCTTAACCTGATCAATCGTGCATCCCTTCTTAGCCTTTAATGTGATATATCCACCAATCTTATCAGCACTCGGGGCTTGATACAGACGGATACCATCGTTATAGTTAGCAGGTGCTGTTCCTGCCTCTCCTTGATACGATGCAAATGAGATATCATTCGGTGTCATATCACCGCTAACAGTAGTGAATGCAGCAGGACTATTAGCCACCTTACGAGAATCAGCAGCAACGTTAATCGTATATGAAATAACAACTGCCTCATTGTAAGTAATCTCAATAGTCTTTTCACCTGTTGTACTCATATCCGGCTCAGAGAACGTACACATAGAAGTAATATCCACCTTATTCTCGCCGAGAGCATCGTATGCAGCATAAACAATCAGACCAGTATGGTTGAATTCTTCATCCTGCATAAATGCGGTTTGATAGGTACCACCTAACTCATAATGGTCAATAGTAGCAGGCTCGCCGGTATAGTAAACCTTAATGGAAGCAATTTCCAAACGACCATCACTACCTGTACCTAAGTTAAGAATGTTCACACTTGAAACATTCAAACCTGTACCTGTCGTATAGGAACCAGATTTTGCTACACTTTCAGATTTCAACAAATTTTCGTTATCATCTTTACTATAAGCAACGGTTGTTGCATACTTGCTTGTAGTAGTAATCTGCACTTCATCAATTGTACAACCAGCTTTAGCAGTCAACGTAATGAAGCCGCCAAAGTCATTTGAGCCACCAATCTGATACAAACGGATACCATCGTTATAGATAGCAGGAGCGGTGCTTGAGCCTCCTTGGTAAGATGCATAAGCGATATCAGCAGGAGCAAGATTTCCATTTGTTGTAGTAAATGTAGCAGGGCTGTTGGCAATATGACGGGTATCAACCGTTGCACTAACAGTCAGAGTGTACGAAACCTGTGCGGCCTTGTAGGTTCCGTTACCTGCGAACGTTGCCGAAATAGTTGCAGAACCTTCACCATTGATTGTTACCGTACCATCATTAGCTACTTCTGCTACTTGGTCATCGCTGGTCTCATAAGTTACATCAACACTATTGGGGTTAGTCAGCGGGTTGATGAAAGCAGCATCTCCAACAACTTTTTCTACAGCTGTTACTGCATATTCCAGACCAGCACTTGCTTTGCGGCTGAACGTGTAAATCGTATTGTTCTTATCGAACTCGTAAACTTCACCGTATTTCTTAAGCGTACCGGTTACAACTACTTCGTCACCAAGTTCCAAATCTTCTTTAGCAGAGAATGCCTCTTTGCCGAGAGCAGTTGCTGCATTACCAATCAAACCACTATAAACTTCTAATTGGTTAGATGTTGTACCATCAGCAGAAATCCAATAGGTAATAGAATGATATGTATTATTATAACTATCAATCTGGCTGATGATACCTGCTACATATTGGTTTGCTATACCAGACTCATTCTCATCAATAACAGCCTTAGCAGCCGTAATGTCGTACGGATCAAGCCATTTAGCGAAGAGCGTAGTATTCTCTGAAATTGCTGCACCAGGAACAGCTGCAACTGTCTTCTCAGAATCAGTAAACCAACCGCCGAAGTTCTTTCCAGCCTTTGTGGTCGTCGGCAGCGGATTCGGAAGAGCACTTACACTAACAGGATCAATAGCCTCACCACCATCTACATTATACGTCAACGTTACTAACGACGAAGCAATATTCAACGTATAGGAAGCGCTATTCGCTTTGTAAGTCTCATTTCCTGCAAAAGTAGCAGTAATAGTTGTCGAGCCTGCAACGTTCAGTGTAATTTCATATACACTTGCATCAGCAAACGAAGCTTTCGTCGGATCGCTACTGCTGTAAGCAACCGTCACACCATTCGTATTCTCCAGCGTCGGGAAAGTATTTGTACCTTCGAGAGAAGCATCATAACTCTCTGCGCTCCATGCAAGACGAGCAATTGGCTTATACGCTTCGATGGTGTTGTTGTAATCAAACTCGTAGGTAGAATTATATTTCTTAAGAGTACCCTTTACAGTTACATCGTCACCTACTGCAAGGTCATCTTTCGAAGCAAACGCAGACTTAACTACACCTGCCAAACCGCTATATACTTGCAGTTGGTTAGTGGTAGTACCATCATCCGAGATCCAATAAGTAATCGAATGATAATTGCTTTGATAAGAATCAATTTGACTGATGATACCGGCTACGAACTTGTTGGTAAGATCACCACCTGCATCAATAGCGGCACGAGCCTGAGCAACCGTCATAACAGTTGCTTTCGTGAAGGTTTGTGTTGCTACACCACTTACATCGCTACCTTTAACAGCAATTGCCTTAACGGTAGTTGTGCCATCAGCATCTACTGTAAACGGAGCGGTATACTCTGCCGAACTCGTTGTCGGATCAACACCATTCGTAGTGTAATAAATATGGTCTGCATCTGCTTGAGTAATAGTTACCGTTGTAGATGTCAAGAAGTTGTCTGCGCCGGAAATAGTCGGTTTTGCGACTGAGGTAGTTGAGGATGTATAATAAATCTTAATAGGATCTACATTAGATGCTCCGGTACTATTACATTTAATAGCGAAGAAGCCTTTACCCGCTGCAAATGTGTAAGTAGTCACACTACCAGAAGTGCTTCCGGTAACCGCTCCGGAAGTCGGATTCTCTGTTGTTCCAGCATAAACTACCAAGTTATTAGCCTTACCAGATACTTTTGTAATCTCAATCTTGGCAATTTCACCGAGGTCTGTCTTGTTATAAAGAAGTCCATTCGTCTTTTGGAATTGAATTCCGCCACCACTTTGATAAACTTTTGCAGTCGTAAACGTTATACCGCTTTTCTCATGGTCACCAGCATTATCGTCATAACTCGAAGTAGTAAAATCGCCCTTTACAATTTCCAAAATGGAGCCTGAGAAAGGTACGACTTTTGTATAAGTAGCCGTTGCAACAGCACTATTGTCATAGCCTGCCTTTACAGCCATCGCCTTCAAAGTTGTTGTCTCTGAGAAGTTCAAAGCAGAAGAATATACGCTAGAAGATGTTGTAGGATCATTCCCATCGGTAGTGTAATAAATTGTTACACCTTCCGTTGCGCTTGCAATCTCGACATCAATATCATCCGTGAATGTTTCTCCATCTTCCGGATCAAATGTCGGAGTTGCGCAAGTCGGAATTGCTGGAGCAACATACTCTTTATAGAATTTAGCACTCTTGAATTCTACTTTTTTGTTACTGCTACCAATAGTGAGGTAATAAGTAATACGATAATAACAATCTTCCCAAGCATCATCGCCATCAGGATGATTAACCGTTACTGTACTACTAGCCGCAAAAGTAGGATTGCAAGTTGATACTATATTGGCAAAAGCTGCATCAGTAGCCACTTCTACTTTCATAGAGTTAACTGTTACAGAAGAAGCTGCACCGTGCTCGATCTCAATCTTAAGAATATTACCGGCAACGGCTCCTTTGCTATACATAGAACGACCTGTGTTCGAAAGATTTTTGCCGCCAATTCCCCAAGGATTCAGTGTCGTGTTACCCATAACATTCCAAGTGATACCGTTGTCAACGATATCGATTGCAGTAGCGTAAGCACTAGAGCCAGAAGCTGTACTAGTAACACTACCATCAAGCGTATAGACTAAGTCATAGTCCACCGCCCACACATTCCCCACAGAAATCATCATCACCATCAGCAGGGAGAGAAATAGTTTTAGTTTTCTCATAATGTTAAAATTTTTAAAGTTAAACAAAAAGTTAATTATATTAGTTTGATTTTGTATTTGTTTCATTACAAAACTCTTTGGAGGCCATAGGGTTATTTCAGTTCCAATGCAATTTCAATATTCTCGACTCCTGTATTTTCAGCTTGTTGCTTAGGTTCACGCCGTGTATCCCAAAGATCGTCAATATGAATTTCTTTCTCTAAAACCCTATATACAATCTTGTTATAAGAGTAGGATACTTTTTTATTAAAGCGACTACACTCTTCAATTCATTGTTGAATTTAATTGCAGATTCGCGTCCAAATTCATCCTTTAGATATTGCACAATAGCCACTCGAGCCATTTTTGCACTTTGAGCCCAAATGATTTTCATGCCGCTTCTGCCACTTCCAAATCGTTTAACATCGCATCCACTTCCGCATCAACCTCTTCTTCTGTATAGAATTGACCAGCAGCTATTTCCTTTTCTGCATTTTCTACTCGGGCGATCAATTCCTCACGCGTGTAGGGGCGGGTTTCCTCTTCCGACTGCATTAAATGCGCAGCAAGCCACAGACGATTTTTTGCATCCAACGTCGCCTGCAAATAACCTAATAATTTATTTAAATCAACAGAAACAAAATGCTCAGCGATTTCTGCCTTTGATATTGATTGCTTTTGTGCTGCACTCATAATGTTTGAGATTTTAAAGTTAAACAAAAAGTTAATTATATTAGTTTGATTTGTTGCGAATCTTAATAATCGTATACTTTTTAACGAAAAGAAACAAAACCGTATAATGGTTCTGTTTCCTTATTGCGCATACTTCCCACCCACGGACGTCAGTCCGGTAGTATAGTATTGATATGTCGCTGTTTGATTCATCATAACGTAGTGTCTTTCGCGTTCAGCAAGAAGATTGCTAAGGTCAATACCACTCTGCTAAATTGACGGGCAACTTCTGCCTCCGCTCCCCCCACAAAATCTCACAGAGTTCGCATTTTGCGGGGCCCCCATTCAAAATTCGCTGCAAAGGTACGAAAAAAAATTGATATACGCAAGTGTTTTTGAAAAAATATATTTTTTGTCAAATTCGTTTTACGTATTATCTATTTTTATTGTCTTTTTGTCGCCTTTTTGTCCGATTTCCCGGGCAAAAAACAACCCCGCCATCTGGCAGGGTTGCTGAGAAGTTTTATTTTAGCATTGCTAAATATTCGGATGCTGTCATCACCGGAATCTTAGACAGAGTGAAATCTTGACCATTACGAGTAATGATAAAATCCGCCTTAGCTTTCACTGCGGAATAATATTGCAGTGCATCTTCGAAGTCAGAAAAACCGGATATAATTGCATCATCCACAACCCTTTCGTCAGTTGCTGCTACTCGAACTAATTGGCGTAAGTTTGCCAACAAACCATGAACCGCTTCGGGGCTGTTATGCTTACCTAACAAATAGGAAGCCGTCGCAAAAGTAATTGGTGAAACGTACAATTGTACCCGCTTATGATAAGCCTCTGCGAACAATAAAGCAGCATCTTTACAAAAAGGCTGGCGCTCCTCGAGAAGATCTACGACTATATTGGCATCCAAGAACAAACGGCTCATTGATATTTCTCCTCTAAATGTTTATGATATGCCTTTCGCCCATTAAGGTCGTCTTCTCTCAATTGCCCACCTGTAGAGCCAAGTAAACTAACAACTATATCAGGCAACTCTTGCTCTTTTGCTTTAGCCTTTTCCTTATTGATGAATCGCTCGAGGTAATTCTCTATCATCAATGTCAAATTGAGACCTCTCTGCTCAGCATAAGACTGAGCAGTTCCATATAAACTCGGGTTGATTGCTACCTGCATAAATACCTCCTCTTTCAATTTTGCTCGCAAAATTACTACAAATATTTGACATATGCAAATATTTTATGGAAAAACCTTCTGTTTTGCCTCATTTTTGGCGATTTTGGGCTATAGAAACAACCAAAGGCAGCGGGTGTGCTGCCTTTGATAGTCTTGTCTCGCGTACGCGATAATATATTGTTCGCGCACATGTGCGAGGATTATACAAAATCTTCGTGGAATTTCTCAATATGTACTTTAAAGTGCGGGATGTCTTTTGTGATGGTCGCCCATAACATATCTTTGCTGATATGAATATAGTCGTGCACCAACACATTCCGCATAGCTACTATCGGTCTCCAATCCACCTCCGTATGCTCATCTCGAAACTCGTGCGTCAACATATTGGCAGCTTCGCCAATGATCTCTATTTGTTTCACCAGACCATAATACAGCAAACGATTATTGAGCAACTCCTCTTTAGTGTAAGTCGCTAAACCATTCTCAATTACGCTTATGGCATCCAGAATATGCTCCAAACGCTCTTTGTCTCTATTATGCTCTCTCATAGATCAAGAATTTATCACGATTAGCAGACTCTTGCGCAAAAGGTAACAACTCATCGCTCTCCACCAGATCCACCTCTCGTTGCAAAAGATCCTGCAGATCCAGTTTCATAGTCACATACTGGAACAACCCCATCGGTTTGGATTTATCCAGATCGACCATTATATCCACATCGCTATCCTTTGTTTCCTCCCCGCGCGAACAGGAGCCAAACAGATAGGCTCTATTCACAGGCTGCGAAGCAAAGAAATGCTGTATCTGCGGTATCATATTTGCTACTTCTGCACTCGGCATATCGTCTTCCTTTTACCTTTGACGCCGCAAAGGTACTGCTTTTTTTTGATATATGCAAGAGAGAAGATGCTTTTTGCCTCATTTTTGGCGATTTTGGGCTATAGAAACTATCAAAGGCAGCACACACGCTGCCTTTGGTAGTCTTGTCTCGCGTACGCGATAATATATTGTTCGCGCACATGTGCTCATCCCTCATTATGCTCAATCGTAAAATTATGGAAAGCACTGAGCACCTGAATAACCATAGGATGATCCTTACGCAAGAGGATACTGGAAAGATAACGCATATTGTCTATCATCATCCCTTCGGTATGTAACGTATAAGATTCACTTTCTTCGAATGAATAAAACCAAGCACGGAACAACCTATCGCGAGAGGCTTGTCGTCCATCTGCCGTATCGCAGATATACAACATAACCGCTTCTTCATGGGCAAAGAATTCCTCAATGATCACTTTCACTGTCTCAGAGATATCGTCATCCTTTCGTCCTTTCTTACTAGATGTTTTGGTCAAAAAGAACTGATATACGCCCTCATCATAGAATGACACATCCGCAAGAAAACTGGCGGTATATGAAATCCCGTGCTTTGTTGTAAAAGCAAAAACACCATCATCAACTTGCCTAACGCGATAAGGGGCTCGCAAGTTTATCTTCTCAGCCGAGATCTGGATCATGGTGCAACTTGATATTCAGGATGTTTTGCCATTAACTCGCGGATATGAGCTTCCCAAATCTTCCTCATGCCTACCATCTTACGCAGAGCTTCCAAACGCTCCTCTTCTGTTTTATAAACAACTGCTTTCATAGTAATGCTCCTTTCCTTTTACCTTTGTCGCTGCAAAGGTACTGCTTTTTTTTGATATATGCAAGAGAGAAGATGCTTTTTGCCTCATTTTTGGCGATTTTGGACGAACGTATCCCCAAAAACACAACCCCACCTCATGGAGGCAGGGTTGTTGTTTCATCTTACGCGCGATATATGGTTCGCACGTGTGTACGCGTGTTAGTCGATCACTTCGCCCCTTGCCGGTGCGTGAGCTGTACCGCCACCGCCACCACCTGTGTTAACGGAAACGGTAGCATCTTGCATCATGTACTCCGTATTAACGGTCATGATTTCTGTTTTCGGATTTTTATACATCTTTTTCTTAGCCATAAAGGCACGATTAGTTACACTGTTCATAATTACTTATCAATTGTCAAAATATTGGAATAATGACTTATTTATCATCATAATGTTCCTCTACTTGGATTATCAACACACTGACTTTCTCGTCATATATATCATAAATAATTCTGTCATGTGCCGTAATGTGCCGGGAATACGTGATATCGTCGCCTCCAATTAAAGCCTCCGGATGCCCAATTCCCGTACGCGGATGCTCCATAATATCGATAAGCACCTCTATCGCTTTCTTATATACGCGCGGATTGGACTTTTTCCATTTCTTAAGAGTCTTCTCCGCTGCTTTTGAATACTCAACTGCGTATATCATAGAGCGTCAAAGTATTGGTGCATCTCTTCAGGAGTTCTACATACCTTGAGTTCACCATTAGCAGATTCTTTTCTAGCCTTATTGATGGCTCTACGCATAGCAGGTGTAATAGCTTGACCCTCGCCAACTACTTTGGTCTCTTCTCTTCGAAAAGTCCATCCCATCGAGCGCACCATCTGTTCGAACCAACCGACTTGTGCACCTGGTACTTGCAATGTCATAGTAGTCATATTCCTAACAATTTTCTAAATTCGGCTGCAAAGGTACGGCAAATTTTTGACATATGCAAATTTTTGCCGTACTTTTTGCAACTAAATGATTATTTTACCAATCTTCCGGTAGCGTCGTACATCTTCTCACCGCGGAGGATAAAGAGCTGACCGTTGATGATCATCTTAACCGGAGCGTTGTCCATTTGAGCGTTCTCAACACCGGTCGTTACAGCCGGAGCACCGTTCACACCAAGCGACATACGTACGCGGCCAGGAGCCGGAGTCGGATCCTGAATCGGTAAAACCTCATCCAACTTCACATAAGCGCGATTAGCCGGAACAAGCAAGCCCGTAGCAGTTAAGTCAACACAACTCCACAATGCATGTTGTGCGAAGTAATATACATTCTCCAATAGGTCAGCTGTCAGTGTAATCTCCGTGAACGTACCCTTCATAGCACCGCTATTATCCGGCGCAGTAGCAGGAGTCTCATCGGTCAGGATCAAGTCAATACGATTACCCTTAGAGATGAACATGTACGGTTTACCCGGTTTCATGTGTTTAACGGTCTCGAAGACGATCTTGCCGTATACCGGCTCAGAACCTACGAGTTCGTAGATGTCAGCGCCAACAGCTACCGCACCTTGCGGGATACAGATTGTACCCATCTCGCCCGGAGCCAACCAATCATCTGTACGTGCCGGCTCAAGATCGTTATCCAGCTTGAACTCTACGCTCGTGAAGTTGAACATGTTACCATCACCACCAACGGTCAGAACAACATCACCTGCCGGTACATACTCAGCATAAGTTTGATCGGTCTGATTCGTAGAGTGAAGTTCAGTCTCAACGCCATTAACCATGAGATAACGGTCAGGTTTATTATTACCAGTATTAGAGCACTTAACAATGACAGAACCAGCAACGGTAGTATGGAACTTGATCATCGAAGCTTGCAACTTACCGCTTGCAAACTTGTTAGCAGTAGCCATAATGTTATCAGACTCAAAGTCTGAGTTATTCACAATACCTGCTACGTTTACTAAAACTGCCTCATTACACATACCACTTGTCGCAGTAGTACCATCACTTGCCTTCGAGAAGTCCCACAACATGTTGCCGGTTACATCTTGCAACTCAACAGCCGCAGCCTTCGAGAAGATAACGGTGTAGGTCAACTGGGTGGCGCCATCCTCAGCTGTTACAAGAACCGTAGAAGTAGCTTGACCAGCCTCAAATGCCTCAGCGTTGGTGATCAACTTCGTTGCCAACTCAGCATTCGTCTCTGCGCTCAATGCAGGAACAGCTGCTACAGATGCTGCCAACTCAACAGCGTAGGTGTAAACACCTTCCTCAAGTTCGATAGCCGTGTTACCATACTTGAGCGACTTCAAGGTAGCATCATTCGTTACGTGCTCTGTCCACTTAGCGAAGAGAGACATCGTGCCATCAACTACATCGTTGTCGAAGTCCCAAGCGTTCGTGCATGCTGCTTCTTTGTACCAGCCGCCGAAGTCCCAACCGTCAGCCGTCGGAGCCGTCGGAGCTACGACTTTCTTGCCTGCTACCAGTTTCTGTGCGTCAATAGCGTCACCATGACCTTGTAGATCGAATGAAACAGTGTACGGACGAAGAACATATACCTTCGTGAAGTTCAACGACGAACCATCATAGAGGATATAGAGGTCATCTACGCCGTTCCAAGCAGCGGTAGCTTCAAACTCGTGCTGGCTGCTGGTCTGTGCCTGATAAGTGCCTGTCTTAGCATTAGAAGTAGAAAGCACATACTTCTGGTTATTATCCGGAATACGGATTACATCACCTGTAGCAATAGCACACTCCAACTCAATCTTCATCACTTCTTTGGTCGCCGTCAATTTGAACTTGCCATCTGTTGAGATAGCATCCTTGTCAGAAGTCTCTGTATTATTAATAACAGCAGCGCCACCAACAAGAGTAGCATAGTTAGCCAAGTCAATAGAACCACCGTTCTTAGCCACCTTCACAGTGGACTCAGGAGCCTTCGTGTTATCAAACTCCATCGAGAAGACAATACCCTCAGTCGGGCAAGCAACCGGAGCATAAACTGCGTACAGATTAACCGTTGTAGCCTCTGTGCGAGTAATCGTATTAAGAGCTACTACACTACCGCCGTCGGTCTCAGCCCAACCTTGGAAGGTGAAGTGACGTTTGTCGGTATCGATCTCAGAAGCCGTCGGATGCTCGTTTACTTCTACCTCCTCAGAACCCTTCAACGTAGAACCATCGTAGTAGTTAACCGTGAACTTAACCGGGATCAGTTTCAGATTCAGCGTTACTACCGCATCCTCGGTACCCATAGTTACGTTAACCGGGTTAGCCGTAGCGTCATCCAGACTTGCGCCCTCGCCGCTTACAGTCCAATTAACGAACTCATACAGCGGGTCAATATCACTATAGGTAGCCGTCGTGCTATGACCTTCGCGAACAGAAGAAGCGCCGAGCGTTACAACGCCCTTGCCTGCGATATTAACCGCGCTGGTCAGGTTGTGGTAAACGATAGCGGCACCGCAGTTGGAAACCGTTACGGACTGGAGATATACCGTATTATTTCTGGAAAGCAGGAATGCGTTAGTACCGGCCAAACCGTCACCTTCCTCTACAGTATAAGTGTACTCTTTTGCACCAACCTCAGTTTGAGTCATCTCCATCTTCGTAGTCTTGGAGAGGTTCTTGAGATACAAGCCCCTTGAAGATGCATCTGCGGCATAGAATTTAACCTTAATCACAGTTCCGACTTTCATGTCGTTACTCAACTCAACGCGGAGAGAATCGGCACCACCCTTTTGCAATCCGAAACCATTTGCAGTGTAAGCAAACGATTCACTCCACTTGTTATCCTTCGCACCGGCTGTTTTGATTGCACCGCCGAAAGAACCACTTTGCAAATCAATCGCTTGATTCTTTGCTGTTGGAGCGTCACCGCTCAATGCAGGAACAAGTATTGCACATCCGTCAAATGCTGTCCACTTAGCATATACCGTAGTAGAAGTGCTCAACGCAGTTACGTCAATGACTTCATCGCTACCGGACAATGTCCAACCTGCAAAGTCATAACCGATCTTAGCCGGATCTGCAATACCTACCGGTGCTTCTCCGTCAAGTACATCTTCTGTATCCAGTTCGGTCTCACCGTCCATGTAGGTAATCGTGAAGTACGAACGCCATTGAGCAAAGAGGATGAGGTCCTCTGTTACTGCATCACCTGCTGCATAAGCAACACCTTTTCCGTCAGCCTGGGTATTCCAGCCTGTAAAGATCGAAGAAGCCGGAGCCGTGAAGATAGTACCTGCGGCTACTTCTGTTGCTTCATCATCTATTATTTCAGCACCTGATCCACCGTTAGGCTTGTAGGTTACTGTGAATGTAGGCGGAAGTTCAACCAACTTCGGAGCCGACAAGCGGCAGTCACCACTACTTTGATGCGAAACAATCTCAATCATGTGGTTACCCTTTGTCAGCGCGATCTCCAAAGTCTCCACTTCCACATTCTCAACCGGAGTACCACCGTCAATAATGTAATCCAATTTCTTGTTTCCACCAATGGTCATGATGAACTTACTTGCATTGCCAACGAAGAAGTACGAACGTACCCAACCGGCAATAACACGCTGGTCATCTTCAGGATCTGAGCCCTTCGTCAAACGGCGGTTTACATACCACTTCTTTCCATCTCCGCCATCATATCCGGCAGCGTTACCGTATATCAACAAACCGTTCTTCACCCAAGCCTCATTACCTGCGAACTCTCCGGCAGGATCAGCTTCAGCTACGGTCGCTGTGTTCGGGGTAACTTCTGCCAGCGTTACGATATAATCAACATAAGAATCATCTGCACCAGTTACACGAATTTTCCCTTCGCTCAATTCACCTGCGGTACCTGCACCTGCGGTAATCGTAGTAGCCGTCGGAGCAGTTGCACCTGCCATGTAGTAAGCCTTCACGGTGTGATTCGTGTTGTCAATGAAAGCATCGAAACCGTTGCTGAACAGCACGCGGCTCAAACTCTTCGGAGCCTCTGCCTCATTGATGGTAATTTCATAGTCCTGTGTATGGGTGTTATCTTCAGCTGTTACAGTTATTACAAACTTGTGATTTTCACTATCATATGCCACATTTACACTCTGAGCCTCCTCGGTCTTGGTGTAAGTTACCAAATTCGAAGCAGGATCAGCAGCTCCGTAAGCCTTTGTAATCGTATAAGCCAGTGTACCTGCATCAAACGCCGGGGATAAAGTGTAACCCGTTACTGCAAGTGCATCTAAAGTAACTACATCACTTGCAGCCGTTGCTTTGCTGACACTTACCGTATAAGTGTCACTATGAGTTCCATCTTCTGCAGTAATGGTAATAGTTTGTGTGTTTGCCGGATCACCTGCCGAAGGAACAGCAACCTTAAATCCACTTGCAGGAGTCGCAGTTGCCAACGGATGAATGGAATATGCAACTGCAACTTCCGTCAAAGCAGAAGCCGCCGCTACCTCATAACTATACACCTTACCTACCGGAGTGATCGCCTCGCTGTTAATGGTTACATTCGAGATTGAGCAGTCAGTACTTGCCTCGCACGAACGGTTAACGGAAAGAGAATATGCATACGGGTTCATGTTACCGCCTCCGTGTTCGTCTACGTCTGTAGAAACACGATACAAGTAAATTGCAGTTTTGCCCGTTGCCGCCGATGTTAACACGATGTCATTTGCGCCTTGAGTTACGCCACCTATCTTTTCTCCAATCTTAGTTGTACCTTTATCAGAATACAAAATCAAGTTAGCTGATACAGTTGTTACATACACAGTAACGACATCCCCCGCACGCAAAGGCTTGGATAAACCCGTAATTCCGACATATTGGCCATTACCACCTAACTTATAACCTGTGTGAGCCTCATAAGTTGATGTTGAGGTTGAAGTACTAACATCTTTAGTTCCTGTAAGGATACCGGAGACATTACCATCTTTGTTTCCCGTTAGAACTATTTTAACCAACTCACCGCACAATTTTCCGACTGTAACAGTATGAGCCGTTGAAGCAATCCACTCATTTTCTGTATTGTAATCGTTACGCGCTTTTGCAACAATACTATATGTGCCGGGCGTAGCTGCCTCAAAATTAAATGTTGCCGAAGTTTTGCCGGACTGCTCAACACCGTCAACAAACCACTTATATCCAGTAGCCGTCTTATCAGGAGTTGCTGTTAACTCAACAGGAACCGTTGCATATCCAGTTGCAGCACCAGCCACAGTAACAGAAGAAACGGGGTCGGTACTTCCGCCACCTGTAGCAGTAAATTTCAGTGCTGCCATATATACAGATTGACCTGTTGTCAAACTAATAGCGTAAGTGCCTGCATCTGCAAATACAAAATCAACGAAATACAATGTGTTTTTAGCAGCCGCATTATATGCCGTTGCTTCATGGTAATATGCAGCACTTTGGGAGAAGTCAGATGTCGCAAACGTAGATGATTTATTAGCTCCACCCGTTTGATAATAATAAAAACGCACAGTTTCACCTGCGACAACCGTAAAGCGAATATGCTGTTTAGATTTAGTTACCAGTTTACTTCCAATTTCAGATGTTCCTCCCATTTTCGAACCTCCAGAAACACTTTGACCATCACTAGCATCTGTAATAGTACCAGTATTAGTTCCTCCTGAAATTCCTGCAACTGAATGCGTGTTTGTAGCGATAGTTAGAGCTCCGGAAGATTGACTTCCAATAACTACAACCTCATCCGCCGCCCACATCTGTCCAATGGCGAATGTGAATAGAATGAATAATGCGCTTAGATAGCGCCAAATAGTTCGTGTTCCTCGCGGAACAGCCTTACTTAGAAATTGTTTTTTCATAAGCATTAAATTTTTAATTTGTTAGTAAAAAAATTGGTTATTATTATTTATTTTGCAAAGTCAACTTTTCAAAATCGCGTGCAAAGATACAATATTTATTTTATATACGCAAGCGCGCGTGCAAAAATTACCCTTTTCCGTCAATTTTTACACAACAACGTGATCAACACACATTTTTGTGTGAAAGTGTGATTTGTGTGAAAGTGTAAAAATGCAAGAGAGACGACCCGCAGGTCGCCTCCCTCGCTAATAGATGCCCTTTTTACTTGCATCGTACGAGAAGGGGTCTTCTCGCCCTACAGCTTCTTTGAAGCATCGTAGGTCTCGATGGTCTTCGTCTGGATCACACAAGACGTGTCGCCTTTTTGCCAGCATTCCGACTTAGTCGTAATGGTTCGCGTCACGTTGCAGGAACTCAACCCGAAAGCCGCGCCCAGCGCCGTCAACGCCGCAATCAGTACGGAGATGATGATCTTAATGATCTGTTGCTTCGTCATCGCTTACCTCCTTCCTCAGCTGCGCGGGTGCTCGGCGTCATACGCTTGCCCACATACCTTCCAGAGGTAGGCGTTGAAGGTTTTCTTACCTCCTGCCGTGTTCTTCTGGGCCTCAAAGGCTTGCTGGTCGGCACCGATCGTGGTGAGGTTAATCGCGCGATCTGCGACGGCTGCTTTTACCGTTGCGAAGCGGGTACGTGCCGCAATCTCCTTGGTGGACAAAGCAGTCGCACGAACGGTTTTCTTACGCAGGTAGATGCGGTTGCAATCCTGGCTCTCGGTCGGTGCCACGCGGTGCGTGCCGAGGAGCATTTTGGTACAAGAGTGTTGACCGCTCTTGCTCGGTTTACTGAGT
>CADCCH010000008.1 GCA_902799875.1 uncultured Bacteroidales bacterium
CGATTATCACTGCCACCTTATTCCGCAGATGGTTGCCGAGAACAAACGTTTCGAATCCATCGCACAGATCTGGCTCATGGGCGACCACTACAAATGGCGCGCTATGCGTTCGAACGGTGTGGACGAGCGTTATTGCACCGGTAAGGACACCACCGACTGGGAGAAATTCGAGAAATGGGCAGAGACCGTGCCTTATACCTTCCGTAACCCGCTCTATCACTGGACTCACCTGGAGTTGAAGACCGCTTTCGGTATCGAGGAGCGTCTGAATCCCGAGACCGCACGTGCTATCTATGACAAGTGCAACGACCTCATTGCCAACGATCCGAAGTTCTGTCCGCGCGGACTGATGAAGCACTACCATGTTGAGCTGGTTTGTACGACCGATGATCCGGCTGACTCGCTGGAGTGGCACAAGATGGTCAAAGAAGATCCGACCGCAGAGGTACGTATGTTGCCGACCTGGCGTCCGGACGCAGGCATGAACATCGAGGCTGCTACTTGGAAAGCATACATCGAGAAACTGGCTAAGGTTGCTGGTGTGGAGATCCGTAACTTCGCCGACATGGTAGATGCCCTCCAGAAACGTCATGACTTCTTCGAGTCGATGGGTTGCCGTCTGAGTGACCACGGAATTGAGGAGTTCTACGATGAGCCCTACACCGACGCAGAGATCAACGCGATCTTCGAGAAAGCACTGGCCGGCAAGGCACTGAGCACACTCGAGATTCGTCAGTACAAGCACGCTTATCTGCACGCACAGGCTGAGATGGATTATGCTTCGGGCTGGACACAACAATACCACTACGGTGCAATCCGTAACAATAACTCGAAGATGTTCGCTCAACTTGGCGCAGACACCGGTTTCGACTCCATCGGTGAGTTCACGACCGCAAAAGCGATGAGCCATTTCCTCGATGAGATGAACAGCGAAGGACACCTCGCTAAGACCATTCTCTACAACCTCAACCCGTGCGCTAACGAAGTGATTGCAACCATGCTCGGTAACTTCCAGGATGGTTCTGTTCCGGGTAAGATTCAGTTCGGTTCCGGTTGGTGGTTCTTGGATCAGAAAGACGGCATGGAGAAGCAGATGATGGCTCTCTCGAACCTCGGTCTCTTGAGCCGCATGGTAGGCATGCTTACCGACAGCCGTTCCTTCCTCTCGTATCCGCGTCATGAGTATTTCCGTCGCACATTGTGCAACGTCCTCGGCAATGACATCGAGAACGGCATGATTCCGTACACCGGTTATGAGAAAGCCCGCGTTCAACAAATGGTAGAAGACATCTGCTACAACAACGCCAAAAACTACTTCAAGTTCTAATTTGCAATCATAAATCAAAATATAACAATCATGGCTAAAATTATTACGTTGGGCGAGATCATGCTCCGCCTGAGTCCTGAAGGACAAGACCGTTTCATTCAGTCTGATCATTTCCGTATCATCCCCGGTGGTGGTGAGGCTAATGTGGCTATTTCGTGCGCTAACTATGGACACGAGGCGTATCTGGTTACCAAACTGCCGAAACATGAGATCGGTCAGATTGCTGTTAACTCGCTGCGTCGTTATGGCGTGAAGGACGATTATATCGTTCGTGGCGGCGACCGTATCGGTCTGTATTACTGCGAGACAGGTGCTTCGATGCGTCCGTCGAAAGTAATCTACGACCGTGCTCACAGCGCTATCGCTGAGGCTGATCCGAAGGATTTTGACTTCGACAAGATCATGGAAGGCGCAGCATGGTTCCACTGGAGTGGTATCACGCCGGCTATCTCGGACAAGGCTGCAGAGATCACCAAACTGGCTTGCGAGGCTGCAAAGCGTCACGGCGTAACCGTTTCCGTGGACCTGAACTTCCGCAAGAAACTATGGACCAGCGAGAAAGCTATCTCGATCATGCGTCCGTTGATGAAGTACGTGGATGTTTGTATCGGTAACGAGGAAGATGCTGAGCTCTGTCTCGGCTTCAAGCCCGATGCAGATGTAGAAGGCGGCGAGACCAACGCTGAGGGCTACAAGGGCATCTTCGAGCAGATGATGAAAGAGTTCGGCTTCAAGTACGTCGTATCTACGCTCCGCGAGAGCTACAGCGCTACCTTCAACGGCTGGAAGGCTATGATCTACAACGGCAAAGAGTTCTACCAGAGCAAGCGCTACGAGATCAACCCGATCATCGACCGCGTAGGTGGTGGTGACTCGTTCTCCGGTGGTCTGATTCACGGTATGCTCAAGTATCCGGGCGACCAGGCATCGGCTCTTGAGTTTGCAGTAGCAGCTTCGGCGCTCAAGCACACTATCAACGGCGACTACAACCTCGTTTCCGAGGACGAAGTCCTCAGCCTCGCCGGTGGTAACGCAAACGGACGTGTTCAACGCTAAATAAGGATAATTATGGCAAAATTCGATAAATTTCAGGTGATGGCCAAGATTAAGGCTGCACCGATGGTTCCTGTGTTCTACCACAAGGATGTGGAAGTTTGCAAGAACGTGATTAAAGCTTGTTACGAAGGCGGCGTACGTGCTTTCGAGTTCACTAACCGTGGCGATTTCGCACACGAGGTGTTTGGTGAACTGAGTAAGTGGGTAGCTAAAGAGTGCCCGGAGTTGGCACTCGGTATCGGTAGCGTTGTAGATGCTCCGACTGCTGCGCTGTACTTGCAGTTGGGCGCTAACTTCGTGGTTGGTCCGTTGTTCAACAAGGATATCGCAGTGGTATGCAACCGTCGTTGCGTGACGTACTGCCCGGGTTGCTTGACAACGAGCGAGATCGGTGCAGCACAGGAGGTTGGTTGCGACTTCACGAAAGTCTTCCCGGGCGACGTAGTTGGTCCGAACCTTGTGAAGGGTCTGATGGCTCCGATGCCGTGGTCGAAGATCATGGTTACCGGTGGTGTAGCTCCGGAGAAAGAGAACCTCGAGAAATGGTTCGCAGCAGGTGTTTACTGCGTTGGTATGGGTTCCAAACTCTTCCCGAGCGACAAGGTAAAAGCCGGCGACTGGAAGTACGTTACCGACAAGTGCAAAGAATGCTTCGATATTATTTCCGCATGTCGTAAATAATATCAATTGAAAATTGAAAATTGAAAATTTATGAATGACGTTAAGAAAGCTGTCATGACTAACTGGCGTTGGGTCATGTGTGCGATGCTCTTCTTCGCCACTACGGTCAATTATATGGACCGCCAGGTTCTCTCGTTGACGTTTAAAGAGTTCATTCAACCGGAATTCCACTGGACGGATAACCACTATGGAACGATCACCGGTGTGTTCTCTATCGCGTACGCTATCTTCTGCCTCTTCGCCGGTAAGTTCATCGACTGGATGGGTACGAAGAAAGGTTACCTCTGGGCGATCGGTGCAGTGATGCACGCGGCTTGTGGTATCGCTACCACTTGGTTTGTGAACGGTGTAGATAGCGTAGAAGCTTTGCGTGCCGTAGAAGCGGGATCGGCTATCGCCAGTTCGATAGCGATGGTGAGTGTGTGGCTGTTCTTGGCTTGCCGAATGATCTTGGGTCTCGGTGAGGCAGGTAACTTCCCGGCTGCCATCAAGGTAACCGCAGAGTATTTCCCGAAGAAAGACCGTGCGTTTGCTACTGCATTGTTCAACGCAGGTGCTTCGGTAGGTGCGCTCGCAGCTCCGGCTACTATTCCTCTGTTGGCTAAGGCCATGGGATGGGAGATGGCGTTCATCATCATCGGTGCGCTGGGCTTCCTGTGGGCCGGTATCTGGGTGTTTGTCTATGACAAACCGCAAGAGAGCAAGCATGTAAACGAGGCGGAATTGGCATATATCCACTCGGATGAGGCTGATGCCCCGAAAGAGGCTGTCAAAGAAGAGCCGCAGATGTCCTTCAAAGAGGCTTTCAAGCATAAACAGACCTGGTCGTTTGCGTTTGGTAAGTTCATGACCGACGGTGTATGGTGGTTCTTCCTCTTCTGGGCTCCGGCATATTTCCAAGATCAGTTTGGTATCAAGGCTTCCGATCCGCAAGGTATTGCGTTGATTTTCACGCTCTATGCGATCGTGACGGTGGTATCGTTGTTCGGTGGATACCTGCCGAAGATCTTCGTTGAGAAGAAAGGTATGGAGCCGTATGCAGGTCGTATGTTGGCGATGTTGATCTTCGCCTTCTTCCCGATTATTGCGTTGTTCGCTCAACCGTTGGGCGGCATCTGGGGACCGTGGGCTGTAGCCATCATCATCGGTATCGTGGGAGCTGCTCACCAGAGTTGGAGTGCAAACATCTTCTCGATCACAGGTGACATGTTCCCGAAATCGGCAGTAGCTACTATCACCGGTATCGGAGCTATGGCCGGTGGTATCGGTTCGTTCCTGATCAACAAGGGTTCGGGTATGCTCTTTACCCACGCAGAAGAGATGGGTGAAGCATTCCAGTTCATGGGCTTCAGTGGCAAACCGGCAGGATACATGATCATCTTCTGCATCTGCGCTGTGGCTTACCTCATCGGTTGGAGCGTAATGAAGACGCTTGTTCCGAAGTATGAGCCTGTGGTGGTTAAATAATCAGTAGCGTGCGTACGCGTATAATAAGGAAAGAACCTTGTTGCGTTGGATGCAGCAAGGTTCTTCTCGTTTGTCTTCTTTTGGACGCTTACAGCGCAGCCAAGTTCTTTTCGTTCATCAATTCTTTGCCTTCCGCCGTGTATGCGTAGTCGATGCGGTCTTGGAAATAGGTCTCCACTTTGCCTCTCACCACTTTCATGGTGGAGTTGACGAGGTGGTTCTGTTCCGTCCAAGCCTCGCCTAAGACCGCGATGGCAGTTGGCAACCAAGCCTCGGGGAAGATGCCATCTCGGCTTCCTCCCGGGCGGTACGAGTCCACTTCGCTTTGGATCTTGAGCAGCATACACTCCTTCCCTTCACGGGTCTCCGGGGCTTTGCCTTGCGCCTTCGCCCAAGCCTGTAATGCCTCTTTATTGGGCACCATCAGCAGGATCGTATAGGGGTCTTGGTTGTTATGAAGAATACATTGATCCACGTAAATGCTGCCGTCTGTCAGCGAATCCTCGAATCCTTCGGGGCTGTATTTCTCACCATCGGCGCGGATGAGGAGCGATTTGAATCGTCCGACTACCCACAGATAGCCCGGGTGCTCTTTGGTGACGTAGCCCATATCGCCGGTGTGCAACCAGCCGTCAATGATGGTAGAAGCGGTGCTTTCTGGGTTCTTCCAATAACCTGCCATGACGTTCTCGCCTTTGATGACGATCTCGCCGCGTTCGCCGTCCGGCACGATGTTACCTTCTGCATCGCAGATCTTCAGTTCCATCGGTTTGACGATTCGTCCTGAAGAGCCGAAGATTGCTCCGCCGGCGGAGTTGGAGCAGATAATCGGTGTGGCTTCGCTCAGTCCGTAGCCTTGGAACATCGGCATGCCCACGGCGCAGAAATAACGCTGGAGCGCGATGTCAAGTAACGCGCCGCCACCCACGAAGAACTTCATTCTGCCGCCGAAATTCTCTCGTACGGCTTTGAAGATGAGGTGGTCGAAGAATTTCACCAAGGGGTAACGCCACGCGTTTTGCCATCCTCCGCGGTTCCAGTATTCGCGGTTATAAGCGATGGCGTTATTGAGGGCGAAGTTGTACAGCTTCTCCACCATCGGACCTTTCGTCTTGATTCCTGCCTCGATGCTCTTCTTGAAGTTACGCGCCAAAGCGGGCACCGAAAGCATAATATGCGGTCTCACTTCGCGGATAGCCACAGGGATGTTCTTTAGCGTTGCCATGGCTGTCTTCCCCACCGGCACGGTCGCTATCGAACCGCCGTAACTCATCATCGTGTAGAATCCTGCCACGTGCGCAAAACAGTGGTCCAGCGGCAGGATGATCAACATGACATCGTCCAATTCGCATTGGATGACAGATGCTCCTTGCTCTACGTTCGCGGTGTAGTTACGATGGGTGAGAAGAATGCCCTTTGGATCCGCTGTTGTGCCGGAAGTGTAACTTATGTTGGCGTAGTCATTCGGTCCGACGGAGGAGTAGCGTGCCTCAAAAGATGCAGGGGCTTTGGCTAAGAGGGCATCTCCGAGCGCAATCACTTCGTCGATGGAGATCTCTTTGGTTTCGTAAGTCTCCAAGGGATCAAAAACAATCACTTTCTCCACTTTCGGACAATCGGCGATGATCTTACGGATTTTCGGTAACTGCTGACCGGAACACATGATAAACCGTGCGTCGGAGTGCTGGATACGGAACAGCAAATCGCTGGCTTCCTCTAACTTGATACTCAGCGGCACATTCACGCCGCCGGCATAGAGAATACCCAATTCGCCGGTGACCCATAAGTTGCGTCCCTGGCTCAAAAGCGCTACTCGTTCGCCTTTATTCAGACCGAGCGCCATCATTCCGGCACCGATGCGGTGCGCAGCTTCGCGCGTCTCTTTGAAACTGGTCTCTGTCCAAACATCGCCGATCTTCTCACGAAGAAAGACGTGTTCGCTGAATTTGTGGGTGTAGTGCTCCACAAAATCAATAATGGTCGGCTTTTCTCTCATTTCACCACTTCCGCCTCTTCAAATCCATCGTTCTTGTCCTTCTCCGGCATTACCAACATCATAATGATGTAGAGGATAAGACCCGGGAAAGCTGCGCTGAAGAAACTCAGAGCTGCATAGCAGATACGAATGATTGTCGGATCTACATCAAAGTACTCGGCGATTCCGCCGCAAACGCCTGCCAAAATCTTATTGGTTGAGCGGGTTAATTTCTTTGTTGCCATAAAACTATTTACGATTTATTTACTATTTCTTTATTCACTTCGTTCATACGATCTGCTTCGCCGTATGGGTTATTTATTCGACCATTTTATCATTTACAAGAACTGTACCAGAGCGAGGGCTGTCATCGCTTCGACTACCGACACGGCGCGAGTGGCAACACACGCGTCGTGTCTTCCTTTTATACCGGCTTTGGGCGTGGAAGGCGTGGGTTTGAAGACACAACGGAAGATGATCTCGGAGCCATCGGAGATGCCGCCGGAGATACCGCCGGAGATGGCATTGATGGCAGAACCGGGTTGCGTGACACCGCCAAAACCGGTGCCATATTCAAAACCTTTGCAGGCATTGATGCTCATGACGGCAAAAGCGAGATGAGCTTGCAGTTTATCAAAGATGGGTTCACCTGTACCTACCGGCAGACCGTTGATGCGACATTCGATGATACCGCCGATTGAATCACCAGCTTTCTGATATGCGGCGATCGTGTCAGCGAACTTGGCTGGATCGGTCTCTGCGCCTACTTGTATTAGGTTCGCCTGTATGTGAATGCCTTTTTGTGCCAATTCCTGTTTGGCGATACATCCGGCCACGACGCGGGCTGCTGTCTCCCGGGCTGAGGCTCTACCGCCGCCTCTCCAATCGCGGATACCATATTTCTGTTCATAAACTTTGTCGGCATGTCCGACGCGATAGGTGTGTTTGAGATATTCATAGTCTTCCGGTCGCGCATTCTTGTTGCGAATGATGAACGCGATCGGTGTGCCAAGTGTGACACCGTCCATGACACCGGAGAGCCACTCGACTTCGTCGGGTTCATGCCGGGCACGTTGGGAGGCACCTACCATACCTTTTCCGGCACGGCGTTCTAACTCTTCGCGGATCATAGCAAAATCAATATGCAAGCCTGCCGGCACACCGTCTAATACGCCACCTATCGCTGCTCCATGGGACTCACCGAAACTGGTAAAGGTCCATTTTTCGCCAAATACATTCATGTCTATAACGATTTTGAGCACAAAAGTACTAAATTATTTGCATATATGCAAATTTTTTACTATCTTTGCGCCAAATTTGTGTAAAAATGAGAAAACTTTTCAGTATAGTAGCATTATGGGTGGCTGTTGCGGCAATGGCACAGCAGTTGCCGGATAACCATTTTGAGAATTGGTCGCGGGTCTATAACGGGGATGCGCAGTTGGCGGATTGGAATGGAAGTAACGTGACGCAAGTGGGTTTGAAGTTTACGTTTATGTACCAGAAACCCGGTCGTACGGGTTCGTGTATCTATGTAGCGGATCGTGAGATTGGTGCGATAGGTATTACAGCAGTAGGTCCGGGCTACGCATCGTTAGGTCAGCCTTGGCAGTATATGAAGGGTTTGACGATTAATTCCGCATCGGCAGGTACGGAAGGTGGAATTAGCTGGAAATCTCGTCCGGACACAATGAGTGTGTGGGTTAAACGGGTAGGACCGAACACGGATAAGGAGGATTTTCATCTTCTGTTCTATTCCTGGATCGGAACGGCAAAGAGCAGTCATTATAAAAATAAAAAAGGCGGTTGTACCTCGACGGAGCGTATCAATGAAGAGTCCGATATCCGTAGTGCGACCGATGGCAATGAGTGCGGTATTGATCAGCCGGTAAAGCAGGTGGCGGAAGGATGGTATCGTGCGCGGGCTAAGTACAATGATTGGACACAGATTAAGGTGCCTATTCTCTATAAGAACGATGGTCGTCCGACGATGTGTAACGTCATTTTCTCGGCGGGTAACTATCCGGCTTTCCGTGCCAATGACGGTCTGTACGACGGCAATGCGTTGTATGTAGATGACGCAGAGTTGATCTACTCGTCGAAGATAGATAAGATGGTGATTAACGGCAAGGAATGGAAAGAGTTTAATCCCAATAGCGCCAAGGAGCAGATTTGTAAGTTGGAGGGTACCAAAGAAGTGAAGATCGATGCGCTTCGCGGTATCGGTACATTGACCAATATAAAAGGAGAAAAAGCGCGTTTTAACGGTCGTAAACTGGATAATCAGGAGATGACTATTGTGCCGGGAGAAGTGAATGGAAAAGCGTGGGTGATTACAGTGAAAGCGGAAGACGGAAGCAGTACCCACACATATCGTGTTAAATTTGTAATGTAAGCAAAGCATTGGAAATCTTTCATTTACATATTGTTGATTATATACTGCTTGGGACACTGGCAGTATTATTCTTGGGGCAGTTCTATTTCCTGGTACGCTATCTGTGTGCGCCCGCACGTAAGATGAGGAGGATCCGCAAGTCCAAAGCGGCCGATCAACCGCTCGAGCAACCCGGTGTTTCTGTTGTCTTGTGTGCGCACAATGAAGCGTATAACTTGTCCCAATACCTTCAAGGCCTATTGTCGCAAGACTACCCTGAATATGAGGTAATTGTGGTGGATGATGGTTCGGAAGATGAAACACGTGCGATTGTGGAGAGTTATATGGTTTGTGATCCGCGTTTGCATATGACTTTTGTGCCTTTGGGTGCCCGGGTTGGTTC
This sequence comes from uncultured Bacteroidales bacterium, assembly GCA_902799875.1. The sequence continues at coordinate 9,284 of CADCCH010000008.1, forward strand.
TACGAAAAAACTGGCCTTGACCTTGGCGGCTAAGGCGGCTAAGTACGACTACCTCTTGCTGACCGATGCCGACTGCGTGCCGGAGAGCGAACATTGGATTCGGGAGATGATGAAAGGTTTCCATGACAACAAGGATATTGTCTTGGGCTTTGGTGCGTATTTCTCCGAGCATGGATATATCAATCGTTTAGTGCGTTTTGATACCTTGTTTAACGGCTTGCATTATTTGGGAGCAGCCCTTTGTGGTCATCCGTATATGGGCGTGGGACGCAACTTGGCGTATCGCAAGTCGTTCTTTTTTGAGATGGGCGGTTTTACGCACTTGATGACCAATCGGGCCGGTGATGATGATCTGTTTGTCAATCATGTGGCTACCAAGAACAACACCTCTGTGGTGATTAATCGAGATGCTACTACCTGGTCGCCGTCTAAAAAGACAATGAAAGAGTGGTGGCAACAGAAACGTCGTCACCTGTCTGTATCTCCGAGTTACCGTTTGGGAACCAAGATACGGTTGGCATTAGAACCCGTAACGCGCGGGCTGTTCTATGCGCTGACGCTGTATATACTCATCCGCTACCAGGTATCAATCGTCAGTTTGGCGGCTTTGGGATTGTTCTTGTTGCGTTGGATGCTGTTGACGGCCATCATGAATATTTCCGCACGAAGAATAGGTATGAAACGATTCTACATGGCGAGTGTACTATGGTTTGATATCGCCCTTCCGATGGTGAACCTGTACATGCTGATCGTTCCGAAAAGAAAGAATAGTAAATGGTAAAATAATATGGCAGAAAATCAATTGAAAATCAACATTGCCCCTGACAAAGCGCAGGGCGTGTTTGCTAACTTGGCGCTTATCGCGCATACTCCTACGGAGTTCGTTTTGGATTTTGCACAACTGATGCCGGGTGTTCCGCAGGCAAATGTGGTAGCACGTGTAGTGGTGACACCGGATCAGGCAAAGAAGATCCTCGGTGCATTACAGAATAATATCGGTCAGTACGAGCAGAAGTTCGGTACAATCCAGCCGATCGGTGGACCGGCTAAGGGCTCTACTTTACCGCTGACTTTCACCGGTGGTGAGGCATAAAAAGAATATTAACCATCAAATCGTATAAGACATGAAAACTTTTCCAGCTTCGCAGTTAATCATCAATACGGATGGTTCTGCATTTCATTTGCATCTTAAACCTGAGTTCTTGGCAGACAAGATCATCCTTGTCGGTGACCAAGACCGTGTGAATATGGTAGCCTCCTTCTTTGATGAAGGATCTATCGAGTGCGATGTACAGAGTCGTGAGTTCCATACCATTACCGGTAAGTTCCAAGGCAAACGTATCTCGTGTATCTCGACCGGTATCGGTACCGATAACTGTGATATTGTCATGAACGAGATCGACGCCCTCGCAAACATCGATTTCGCTACCCGTACGGAGAAAGAGCACAAACGTTGCCTCGATATCGTACGTATCGGTACGTGTGGTGGTATGCAGGAGGATATTCCTCTGGGCACGTTCTTGGTAAGCCAGAAATCGATCGGTTTTGACGGTGTACTTGCTTTCTACGAGGACCGCGATAAGATTGCTGATCTCGGTTTTGAGAAAGCCTTCGTGGACTTTGTCGGTTATCCGAAGAAAGCCGCTGTGCCGTACGTGGTTGCCGCTAACCCTGAACTGGTGGAACGTATCGCCAAAGATGATATGATGCGCGGTTGTACGATCGCTGCAAACGGTTTCTATGGTCCGCAAGGCCGTGTACTGCGCGTACCTCTGGCAGTACCCGATATCAACGAGAAGATCACGGCTTTCCGTTACGAAGGTCAGCGTATCACGAACTACGAGATGGAAGGATCGTGTATCGCCGGTCTGGCGCTCCATATGGGTCACCGCGCAATGACCGTTTGCTGCGTGATTGCACAACGTAAGATCGAAGCCGCCAACACCGACTACAAACCCCGCATCAAAGAGTTGGTACACACTGTACTTGAAAGAATTTAATGAAAAAAATATGTATCGTATTGGCAGCCGTGGGGATTCTCTGCGGCTGTCAACAAAAAGAACAAGCATTCCAATATAACGTGGATAAGTTCTATGACCTCGAAATACTCCGCTATGACGTACCGGAGTTTGATAGTTTGAGCTTGCAGCAGAAACAGCTGCTCTACTGCTTGAGTGAAGCCGCCCTGTGGGGACGCGATATCCTGTTTGATCAGAACGGTCGTTATAACCTCCGTATCCGTCGTGCGTGTGAGGCATTGTACCTCAATTATCCGTACGAGAAAAACGAGGATTTTGATAAGTTCGAGCGTTACCTCAAACGTGTGTGGTTCTCCAACGGTATTCACCATCATTATTCGGAAGATAAGTTCTTGCCGGAATTTGACCAGGCTTGGTTTGTGGCGGCATGTGAGCAAGCAGGTGTGGAGTATGATGCTGCTATCCTGCCCGTTATGTTTGATCCAGCAGTGATGCCCAAACGTACGACCGCACAAGATGGCGTGGATTTGGTGGCTTGTTCTGCCGGAAACTACTACGGCGAAGGCGTGACCCAAGCTGAGGCCGAAGCTTGGTATGTAGCCCATAAGGATAACAGCCCGGAACCGCTTTGGATCGGTTTGAACTCCCAACTCGTCAAAAACGAGCAAGGTCAAATCGAAGAGCGCGTCTATAAGGTAGGCGGGCTCTATGGCGAGGCAATCGAACATGTGGTGTACTGGCTCAAAGAGGCGCTGCAATATGCAGAGAACGACCAGCAACGTGAGGTGCTTAACAAACTCATCGCCTTCAATGAGACAGGTGACCTGAAGTTATTCAACGAGTATTGTATCGCGTGGGTGAAAGATTTGGACAGCCGTGTGGACTTTGTGAACGGTTTCACGGAAACCTATTCCGACCCGTTGGGTATTACCGGTACATGGGAGTCGATGGTGAACTTCAAAGATCTGGCTGCAACCAAGCGTACGCAACTTATTTCCGACAATGCACAATGGTTTGAGGATCATTCTACGACCGATCCTAAATACAAGAAAGAGGAAGTCAAAGGTGTAACGGCAAAAGTTATTACGGCGGCTATCCTTGCCGGTGATTGCTATCCTGCCACACCGATCGGTATCAACCTGCCGAACGCCAACTGGATTCGCAAAGAGTACGGTTCCAAGTCCGTCACCATCGACAACCTCATGCACGCGTATAATGAGGCGGCAAAGGGCAACGGTTTCAACGAGGAGTTCATGATCGATGACGAGATTCGTGCGATTTATGAGAAGTATGGTGCGATGTGCGGCGACCTCCATACCGACCTCCATGAGTGTGTAGGACACGGTTCGGGTAAACTGATGCCGGGCGTCAGCAAAGATGCTCTCAAAGAGCATGCTTCCACCATCGAAGAGGCACGTGCGGACTTGTTCGGACTGTATTATCTAGCCGATCCGAAACTCGTAGAGTTAGGCCTGCTGCCGAATATGGAAGCCTACAAAGCCGGTTACTACCAGCAGATGATGAACGGTCTGATGACGCAATTGGTGCGTATTGAACCGGGTAAGGATATCGAAGAAGCGCACATGCGTAACCGTCAACTCATTGCTAACTGGTGTTATGCCCATGCGAATGGTGAGATGGAGATCATCGAGCGCGACGGTAAGCACTACCTGCAGATCAATGACTACGAAGGAGTACGCCGACTCTACGGTGAACTCTTAGCAGAGATTCAGCGTATCACGTCCGAAGGTGACTATGCGGCTGCCAAAGAGATGGTCGAGAAATATGCCGTGAAGGTCAACCAAGATCTGCACAAAGAGATTTTGGAGCGCTATCAAAAACTCAACTTGGCACCGTATAAAGGTTTCGTGAACCCCGTTTATTGTGTAGAGCGTAATGCGGAAGGTGAGATCACCAACGTCAAACTTGACTTCACCGAGGGGTATATCGAGCAACACCTGCGTTACAGTCGCGACTATAGTCCGCTGCCGAGTGTCAATTAAACTGCCGATATCAAAAAGTATAGCCAACAGAATACTGCTTTTGCAGGCTATCCATGGAGATCCGCTTATGCGGGTCTCTTCGGATATGCCGGACGATGTGCTTGTACTGCACGATGCGCTCGCGCGCCTGCGCGAATATAAAAAAGGAGAGCCGCTCACGCTTTACCTCAAAAACTGCGGCACGGCCTTGCGCTTTTTGCAGGTGCATCTAGCTAAATGCTATCCAGGGGAACCGATCACACTTACCGGCGACCCGCGGCTCATGGAGCGTGACGGTAAACCGACCACGCAAACGACCTCTGCGCTCATCTTGCATGGAGAGAAGATTCCGGTTGAGGCGAATGAGAGTCCGTATATTACGATGAGTCGCAAGATCGCTGCGGCTTATCCGAAAGTGGAGTTAGAGGCCGATTGGAGTAGTGCCGCATTTTGGTATGAGTATGTGGCGATTCATGGCGGAGAGTTGAAATTGGAGGGACTTCGAGAAGATAGTCTGCAGGGTGATAAAATTGTCGCCGATATTTACGCAAAGTATTTCGGGGTTCAGACGATTTGTGGTAAGGGTTATGTACTGGTTAAGAACTATGCAACAGCTATGCAACAGCTATGCATCCTAGACTTTACCAATACTCCCGACCTATATCCGGCGGTAGCATTGACGTGTGAACGTTTAGGAATGGAGTTACAGGCTACGGGTATAGAAAATCTGCGCCACAAAGAATCCGATCGCATAGAAGCGGTACAAAAGCACGAAGTGCGGAACGACCATCGAATGGCGATGGCGCTGATGTGTGCCGACTTTCCGGTGTCGATAGAGGAACAAACCTGTATCGCCAAGAGTTATCCGAACTTTGTGCCGCAACATATCACGCCGATCAAAGGGGTCAATGACGAAGGAAAAGGAAAGAAATTCGCGCTCTCCAAACTCATCCATGCGGCAACGAGCGAGTATGTGTGGTTGCACGATGATGATGTCGTACTGCCTTTGGCAGTAAATATCCAATATCCAAGATCCAATATCCAATCAGACTTAATCATTTTGCCGCTTCGCATGGAGAGCATCAGCGAGAAACCGTCCTTGTTAGAGCGTCTTCAGATCGCGGAATATGCGGCGATACAGGAACTCACCATGCGTTCCGCCAAACGCGGCCAAGCCGTCATGTGTTCCGGGGCAAACTTGATCGTGAAACGAGAGGTGTGGTTGGCATGTGAGAAAGACTTGTATCCCGAGATTCCTTCCGGTGACGACATGTTCCTGCTTGAAGCCGTTAAACGGTGCGGCTATACGGTTTCTGTCATCGACGAACCTGCTTATATGGCGGTAGTTAGACCGCTCACTTCATGGCGCACTTTCTTTCACCAACGTATGCGCTGGGCAGGAAAAGCACCGCATTACACCGACCGTGACATTATCCGTTGCGGACGGCTTGTGGTAGCGGCGAATATCGTGCAGATTCTCTGTCCGCTCATCATTCTCATTAAGTTCCCGACAGAGTGGTCGCTTATTAAGGCGCGCGAACCGCGAACAAAGTGGTATGTAGCGTTGCTTTTGGAAATCGTTTATCCGATTTATTTGTTGATATGTCTTTTTGGGGGTCTCTTTCGAAAGAAAGAGTGGTGATTTTTTTCTTTTTTTTTGCGTATATCAAAAAAAAGTAGTAATTTTGCACGCGATTTAAAATCTAAATAGTTAATCGAAAATAGAAAATCAAATATATGGCAAGTTTTCAGAAGTTGACTCCTCGAGGTGAGGACTATTCAAAATGGTACAACGAACTGGTGGTAAAGGCCGACTTGGCGGAGCAGAGTGCCGTTCGCGGATGTATGGTAATCAAACCCTATGGCTATGCTATTTGGGAGACTATTCAGGCGGAGTTAGACCGTCGTTTCAAGGCGCAGGGTGTGAAGAACGCTTACTTCCCCTTGTTGATTCCGAAATCGTTCCTGAGCCGTGAGGCTGAGCACGTGGAGGGTTTTGCGAAAGAGTGTGCGGTGGTGACCCATCACCGTCTGATGAACGACCCGAACGGCAAGGGGGTGATCGTGGATCCGCAGGCGAAACTGGAGGAAGAACTCATCATCCGTCCTACCTCGGAGACGATCATCTGGTCTACGTATAAGAACTGGATCTCGTCCTATCGCGACCTGCCGATTCTGTGTAACCAGTGGTGTAACGTCATGCGCTGGGAGATGCGTACGCGTCTGTTCCTCCGCACGGCGGAGTTCCTCTGGCAAGAGGGTCACACCGCCCATGCGACAAAGGAAGAGGCTGAGGACTATGCTCGTCAGATGCTGGACGTCTATGCCGACTTCGCAGAGAACGTGATGGCTATTCCGGTAGTAAAGGGTGTTAAATCACCGAACGAGCGTTTTGCCGGAGCCCTCAATACCTATTGCATCGAAGCGATGATGCAGGACGGTAAGGCGCTGCAGGCCGGAACGAGTCACTTCTTAGGTCAGAACTTCGCGAAGAGTTTTGACGTACAGTTCCTCTCCAAAGAAAATAAATACGAGTATGTTTGGGCTACGTCTTGGGGTGTTTCGACGCGTCTGATGGGTGCGCTCATCATGACCCACTCGGATGACAGCGGTCTGGTTCTGCCTCCGCACTTGGCACCGATTCAGGTAGTGATCGTACCGATCTTCAAGAAAGAGGAGGACCTCGCCAAACTGATGGAGAAACTGAATCCGATAGCCGACCAGCTGAAGGCGCTCGGTATCCGCGTGAAAGTCGATACCGACGAGAAATACACACCGGGATATAAGTTCGCCGATTACGAGCTCAAAGGTGTACCTGTTCGTCTGGCCATGGGTGGTCGTGACCTGGAGAACAATACTATCGAGATAGCCCGCCGCGACACGCAGACCAAGGAGACGATTTCGCTTGACGGCATCGTGGAGAAGATCCAAACCTTGCTCGAAGAGATCCAGGCTAACCTGCTCAAGAAAGCCCTCGACTTCCGTATCGCCAACACCCGCGAGGTGAACAGCTACGAGGAGTTCAAAGAGGAAGTGAAGAAGGGTGGTTTCATCCTCGCCCACTGGGATGGCACACCGGAAACGGAGCAACTCATCAAAGATGAGACCAAGGCTACCATCCGTTGTATCCCGTCGATCGAACTGCCGGGGCACAAGAATGAACCGGGTAAATGTATGGTAACCGGCAAACCGTCTGCCGGCCGCGTGATCTTTGCGCTCAGTTACTAATTGGCACGGTATTTGTCAGTAGCCTGATAAGATGAAACGACTACTGTACATAGTACCGGCTTTGGTGATGGCGCTGCAGGTGTCGGCCACCGATGCGTATCTGGACTCGTGTATGATCCGGATCCAGGATGGCGACACACTGTACATGGCGTACCTGCATGAGGTGTGGATATACCCGCCGCTGAAGTTCAAAAACAAAAAGCAAGAGAAGTTCTACTGGCGCACCGTGCGGGATGTCAAGAAATGTCTGCCGTACGCCAAGAGCATCACTAAGGACATGGCGTATGCCGATGAACAGCTGGCGCAACTGCCGGACCAGAAAGCCCGTAAGAAATGGTGGCGTGCGTACGAGAAGCAGCTCTTTAAGAAATACGAGAAGGACTTCCGCGGCATGTATGCCAGCCAGGGCAAGATGCTGATGAAACTCTTGGACCGCGAGACGAACAAGACAAGTTACGACCTGATTAAGCAGTACAAGAGCAAATCAACCGCAGATTTTTGGCAGTTCATCGCCAAGCTCTTCAAGAATGATCTGAAGGACGAGTACGATGCTACCGACAAAGATCGTATCATCGAGCGGGTGATCAACCTCGTGGAAGCGGGCCAGTTGTGAGACAACAAACAATAGAACTATGATATACAGATTTACTTTTTCGTGCGAAGAAGGCGATCCGACCTTCCGCCGCGTGTTTGAAGCCGATGCTGACGCTACGTTTCTGGAGCTGCACGAAGCCATCCTGAAGAGCGTCGGTTATCCGGACGATCAGATGACCTCTTTCTTCCTCTGCAACGACGAGTGGGAGAAGGGTCAGGAAGTGACGTTGGTAGAGATGGAGTCGAGTTACGACTATGACAACATGGTGATGAACGAGACGCGTCTGAGCGATCTGATTGAAGAGCAGGGTCAGCGTCTGATCTACATCTTCGATCCGATGTTCGAACGCTATTTCTTTGGCAGCCTCAAGGAGATCAAACCCGGCTCGATGAACGGCGTGGAGTGCGTGGAGTCCAAGGGTAAAGCACCCAAGCAACTCAAGTCCGAAGATCCCTTAGCCGGTATCGACCGCGGTGGAGACGATGACTTTATGTTCGACGACGAGTTCAAGGACGAGTACGACCTGGGCGACATCGACATGGAAGGATTCCAGGATCTGAGCTTTGACGATGGCACCATGTTCTAAACTGAACACTGACAACTGAAAACGCTTCTGCTTATAGTAGGTCCGACGGGTGTCGGGAAGACGGAGTTATCGCTACGCGTAGCGGAGCACTACGGCTGCCCGATCCTCAACTGCGACAGTCGTCAGATATATCGCAATATACCCATCGGCACAGCCGCTCCAACGGCGGAAGAACAAGCCCGCGTGAAGCATTTTTTTGTGGCAACGCGGAACTTGGATGAGGATTATAATGCCGGTCAGTACGAACGGGATGCCCTGGCGCTGTTGGAGGAACTGTTTAAAACGCATGAGGTCATAGTCATGACCGGCGGATCGATGCTATATGCCGATGCGGTCTGCAAGGGCCTGGATGACCTGCCTTTCGTGCCGGCCGCCATTCGCCAACAGGTGCAACAGGCGTATGAGAAACAAGGTCTGGAATGGTTGCAAACCGAAGTGCAACGGCTTGATCCAGACTATTGGACTGTCGTTGATCAACAGAATCCTGCCCGCCTGGCGCATTGTGTGGAACTGTGTCTGGCGACCGGCCAACCCTATTCATCGCTCCGCACGAACACAGTCAAGCAACGTCCGTTCCGTATCGTCAAAATAGCGCTGGATCGTCCGCGCGCGCAACTGTACGAGCGTATAGACCGGCGCGTAGAACAGATGATCGCGGACGGGTTGGAGCAAGAAGCCAGAGCCGTTTACCCCCAACGCCGACTCAATAGCCTCCAGACCGTCGGATACAAAGAGCTCTTTGCGTATTTTGACGGCGAATATGACCTCAATCGGGCGATTGAACTGATACAACAAAACTCACGCCATTATGCCAAACGGCAACTAACCTGGTTTCGGCGTGATGAAGATATACATTGGCTGGATGCCAACGAAGATTATGAAACGAATATACATCGTATTGACACTCTGCTGCGCGCTGATGGCGTGTAAGAAGACAGAGGTAAATTTCAACTATAGTCCCACCGAACCCCGTGCGGGTCAACCGGTGTCGTTCAGTAACATCTCCACCGGAGGGGAAGAGTGGGCATGGACCTTTGGTGACGGGGGAACATCGTCACTCAAATCACCGACGTATACCTACAAACAACCCGGCACCTATATGGTCACTCTCAAGGTGGATAAGAAGAACTCCCTCGTTTGTTCCAAACAGATCACAGTCTATGACACCGTGCCGACATTCGTTTGCTCCGATAGTGTGTTTACTATCTACAAGGACTATACCTTTACCGCCAATCTTTATAACCCCTATAACTACAAGGTGAGTTACCAATGGGCGATCGACGGCGAGGTGAAGGGTACGGATAAGAGTCTGACCTCCTATTTTACCCAAGCTAAGACCACCAAGGTCGCCCTGCGTGTCATCCTCAATAATACGGATACCACCGATATCGTGAAAGAACTCTCTGTCTCCAATCGTGAGACCAATGCCGTTTATTTCCGTACAGCCGATGGCGATTACCGGCAGCGTATTTTCGGAACCCGTGCGGAGGAACCCAAGGCCATTCCTGCCGATCCGATCTTTAAGAACGAACAGGACACCATGCAGATCTATAACGGCAAGACCTTCCGTTTGAGTGATCTGAATGCACTGTTCCCCGGTATAGCGGGCTTTAAAATAGCGAATCGCCGTATCTACTACCGTCTGAACGGACTCTGGGTGGCGTCGCTGGATGGATCCAACCGCGTGCAGATCGAGACCGAACCCTGTGCGGCACTCGGACTCGACATGGTGGATAACCGTATCTACTGGGCTGTTCCGGATGAAGTGAGATACATGCCGCAAATAGGTTCGGATAATAACCAGTTTGTCACCGAACCGCAGACAATCAACACCCTGAGCGGTGTGACCTGTATTGTAAGCGATAATAAAGAATGAAACAACCTGATTATATTTTTGAGACCTCTTGGGAGGTGTGTAACCGCGTAGGCGGAATCTATGCGGTGCTGTCCACGCGTGCTGCGTCCATGCAGGCGGAGCACCCGGACAAAGTGTTTTTCTTCGGTCCCGACTTCGGGGATCATAGTGATATCTATTTCAAGGAAGACAAGAGTCTTCTTAAAAAATGGTCTGCACCGCTGCCGGTCCGTATCGGACGGTGGAAAGTGCCCGGAGAACCGATTGCTATCCTGCTGAAGTTCGATGCCTTGTGGCCGAAAAAGAACGAGATCTATGCCTGGGCATGGAATAACTTCCAAGTTCAGAGTCATGCCGCCTATGGCGACTACGACGAGTCATGCCTCTTCGGCTATGCCGCCGGCATGGTCATGGAGAGTTTGTATCGCCATCTGAATACTCCGAAGAATCGGATTCCTCTGAATTTCTGCGCCCACGCCAACGAATGGCAGACGGCTTTCTCGATCTTCTATCTACGCGACCACTGTCCGCAGATAGCCACTCTCTTCACTACCCACGCGACCAGTATCGGTCGTTCGATCGCAGGTAACGGCAAACCGCTGTATGACTATTTTGAGGCCTATAACGGAGACCAGATGGCGTATGAACTCAACATGGTGTCCAAGCACTCGGTGGAGAAACAGGCAGCCCGCTGGGCGGATTGCTTCACGACCGTCAGTGACATCACGGCGCGTGAGTGCAAGCAGTTGCTCGACAAACCCGTCGATATCGTGACGCCGAACGGTTTTGAACCGACGTTTGTACCCAAAGGCAAAGCTTTCGATGAACGTCGTGCAGAGGCTCGTGAAGCCCTGCGCCGCGTAGCCGGAGAGCAGTTAGGTGGAGTCGTACCGCAGAATGCGTTGTTGGTCGGTATATCCGGGCGTCTGGAGATGAAGAACAAAGGTATTGATGTGTTCGCTGAGGCTTTGGATAAATTGGCGCAGAAGATATACCATAGTGACCAACCGGAGAAAGAAGTCGTGGCATTCGTCATGATCCCGTACCTGGACCGTGCTCCGTCTCGCAAGGGTAAGGTGAGTGCCGTCTTTGTGCCCTATTATCTCGACGGACAAGATCCGCTTTTCGGTATGAAATACTACGATCTCTTGTTGGGTCTGGACGTGACGGTCTTCCCCTCGTACTATGAACCCTGGGGGTACACACCGCTCGAGTCCTGCGCCTTCCATGTACCGACCATCACCACTTCACTGGCCGGTTTCGGTGTCTGGGCGGCCCAACAGAAAAACCAATTCGGTGTCGTGGTGATTGACCGCAATGACTCCAATTTCAATGCGGTGGCGGAACAGATTGCGGATGCCCTCTTGCGCTACGATCGTTTGTGCGGAGAAGACAAAGCCCGGGCACGCAAAGAAGCGGAGGCGGTGGCCAAGAAAGCGGATTGGAAGCATTTCTTCAAATACTACCGTCAGGCCTACGATATCGCCCTCAAGAAAAGAGATAATCGGATATACGAACTTCAAAAACCTCGCTTGTTATGAAAAAGAGTTTATTGATCATGGCGCTCATGCTGCCGATAGCAGCATTCGCGTGCACGAACTTTATAGTAGGTAAAGATGCCTCTGCCGACGGCAGCACAATGATATCGTACGCCGCGGACTCGTACGGCATGTACGGTTTTCTGCATTTCGTACCGGTGGCTGATCATGAGCCGGGTGCGATGCGTATCGTCAAAGACTGGGATACCGGTCGTGAGCTTGGACAGATTCCGGAAATACCGCACACCTATACCGTGGTCGGTAATATGAACGAACATCAGGTAGCAATAGGCGAGACCACCTGGGGCGGACGCGAAGAACTCTGGGACACCGTCGGTATTGACTACGGCAGCCTGATTTACATCGCTCTGGAGCGTTCCAAGACTGCACGGGAGGCCATCGAGTGTTTCATCTCTCTCATCAACGAATACGGCTATGCCTCTGAAGGTGAAACCTTCTCCTTTGGTGATCCCAATGAGGTGTGGATGATGGACCTCATCGGAAAAGGTCCCGGTCGCAAGGGTGCTAACTGGGTAGCGGTCCGTATTCCGGACAATGCTATTGCAGGGCATGCCAACCAGTCGCGTATCACCAACCTGCCTCTCAGCAAGAAAGCGAAACTCAATAAGAAACTGCATTGCATGGTGAACGGCGATTGGATGTGGGATAAGGACGTCATTGCGTTTGCACGTGAGAAGGGTTACTTCACCGGTGCAGACAAAGATTTCTCGTTCCAGGCTGCGTACAACCCCTTTGACTTCAGCGGACTATATGTTTGCGAGGCACGTGTGTGGTCCTTCTTCAACCATTTCAGTACCGACATGGACAAGTACTTTGACTATGCTACCGGTAAGAATTTTCGCGATTCCAACGGAAAAAATGAAGGGGAACACATGCCGCTTTGGATCATACCGAATCGCAAAGTGACCGCACAGGATATGAAAGAGTGTATGCGCGATGAGTACCGCGGTACACCGCTCGATATCACCCAAGGCACCGATGCCGGACCCTGGAATAGCAAACTGCGTTTCGGTGGACTCGGCTTCAAATGTGCCGTCAATGGCACGGACACCCTCCAATATTGGTACGAGCGTCCGACGGCTACCCAACAGACTGCTTGGTCCTTCGTCGCACAGATGAGACCGGGTAAAAAAGGTATCTTCTGGTTTGGTGTCGATGATGCCGCATGCTCGTGTTACACACCGATGTACTGCTGCATCAACCATGTGCCGGAGTGTTTTGCCGAAGGCAATGGCGACAGTTATACCTTCTCCCCGACATCGGCGTGGTGGACCTTTAACCTCGTAGCTAACTGGGCATACACCAAGTACAGCCGCATGTATCCGCACGTGCGTGAGAACCAACAGAAATGGGATGATAAGTTCAATATCCAGATTGCCGGTGTGGATGAGCAAGCAGCGCAGATGAACGAAGAGGACGCGCGCGCGTTCCTTACATCATACTCGTGCGCGCAGGCGGAGAACCTCGTGGCAGACTGGCAGCGACTCTATATCTACCTCGTTACCAAGTTCATCGACGGACAGGAACGCAAAGAGGAGAACGGAGATTTCAAACGAAACCCATACGGTCAGAGTTGCGGTCCCAACCGACTGCCGCTCCCCGAGCCCTTCCTAAAAATGGTCGCTCCTGAGATTACACACGAATAAAAAAATGGTCCTCAAACGTGAGGGCCATTTTTTATTACCAATTACCAATCTCCAATTTACAATTTGTAACCGAAGGTTACATACCACCCCCATTCCCACATGTGCTGTTTCTCCACTGCTTTGTGTTTGATAAGGTTATTCAGACCGAAGTCATAACCAGCCTGCAGACGGTAACGGTCCCATTCCAGACCACCACCTACGCCGTATTGGATATTGGCACGAATCAACTCGTCCGCCATGCGGTCGTACGGTTCGGTCGGTACGTTGATCGACTGCAACCACGCCTCTACTTTGGGACTTAGATTCTTGTTCATATAGTCGTTCTGCGCCAGACCGATTTGCAACTGCGGACCGGTGTAGAAGAAGAGATTCAACTGTTTCCAAAGCGGAACGGTATAGAACACACGTACCGGAACCGTCAGGTTGTGCGCTAACACGCGGTGCTGAATAGACTCTATCTGCGTACTCGGCGCATCGATACTCCGCCAGTGCTGCTCGTTCTTACCGTACAGCAGGGTATAAAGCAGACCCGTTTGCATACTGAAATGCAGCGGCAGATTGAAGGTGAACGTAGCTCCTAACCGTGCGCCGTGCAGGTACATATCCGGGTAGTTCAGTCCTACCGTACGCTGCTGATGCTGTGCGTAACCCGCCTCGATGCGGTAATCGACGCTGAACGAATACGGTTGCTCTTTGACCGTTTTTTTATTGGGGTCAAAGAACGTGTTATCCTCTATCTGATAGCCCGGTTTCTTGGCATCATCAGCCCACAACGCACCCACGCTGAGCCCCATCATCAGTACTATGAATCCAAATTTTCTCATAAATCGGCCACAAAATTACTGCTTTTTTTTGAAATATGCAAAAAAAGTTGTAACTTTGCAGCAAATTTAATTGTATAAGGAATAGAAAATGGAACCGAAAGCAGTTTTTGACATCTTTGCTGAGATATGCAAAGTACCGCGTCCTTCCAAGCATGAGGAGCAAATCAGTAAGTGGTTGTGCGCTTTTGCCGCTGCGCACCGCATCGAGTGTGTTACCGACGAGGCGATGAACGTCATCATGCGCGTTCCCGCTACGCCCGGTTATGAGGACCACGAAGGAGTGATCCTGCAGGCGCACATGGATATGGTAGCGGAGAAAGACGGTAACGTAACCCACGATTTTCTCAAGGATCCGATTGAGACCTATATAGACGGCGAATGGCTCAAAGCCAAGGGTACAACTCTCGGTGCCGATAACGGTATCGGTATCGCCATGGCGCTGGCCGCTATCACCTATAAGGACCTGGCGCATCCCGCGATTGAGTGCCTCTTTACCGTGGACGAAGAAACCGGACTCACCGGTGCAATGAAACTCGAAGACGGTATGCTCAAAGCCAAACGCCTCATCAACCTCGACTCCGAGGACGACGGTCAGATCTTCATCGGCTGCGCCGGTGGTATCGACACCTTGGCGAAGATGCACTATAAAGGTGAAAGGTTAGAGGTGAAAGGTGATAGGCTAGCCATTCGGCTAAGCATTAGCGGATTGATGGGTGGACACTCCGGAGATGATATCAACAAGGGTCGCGCCAATGCCAACCAACTGCTTGTATGGTTCTTGGCCCGCATCTGGCCGCAGACGGAGATCCAACTGGCATCTATCAACGGTGGTAACCTGCGTAATGCCATCGCCCGCGAAGCCGAAGCGGTACTGGCTATTCCGATGAGCTACAAAGAGCAGATCCGTATCGAATGGAACCACTACGTAGCCCAGATGGAAGGTATCTTCGGAGAGATCGAAAAAGACATGCGTCTGGAGCTCGAGACCTGCGACATGCCGGAACTCTTCATCCCTGCCGACAAAGCGTACCGTCTCATCATGGCGCTCTGCGAGTGTCCGCACGGCATGATTGCGATGAGTAAGGAAATGCCGGGACTGGTGGAGACCTCCACCAACCTCGCGTCCATCAAGATGCGCGAAGGTTATATCGAAGTCAATACCTCGCAGCGTTCGTCAATCGAAACCTCCAAGCACCACCTTAAATGGGCCGTGGAGCAGGCGCTCTCGTTGGCATGCGATGAGGTGACTCACGGCGACGGTTATCCGGGCTGGGCACCGAACCCCAACTCCCCGCTTTTGGAGGTCGTGAAGAAAGCGTATATGGATCTGTATAAAGATGAACCGAAAGTGCTGGCGATCCATGCCGGACTGGAGTGCGGTCTGTTCCTGGAGAAATATCCGTACCTCGATATGGTGTCCATCGGCCCGCAGATGTACGGCGTTCACTCCCCGCAGGAAAGACTGTCTATTCCTTCGACCGAACGGTGCTATCGATGGCTATGCCAAACGCTAAAAGCACTGTAAAAACAAAAAAACCACTCGTTGGAGTGGTTTTTTTGTAGCGGGACCCAGGATTGAACTGGGGACCTCATGATTATGAATCATGCGCTCTAACCAGCTGAGCTATCCCGCCATCGCAACCGTCTTTTTGACGAAAGCGGCTGCAAAAGTACTGCTTTTTTTTGACATACGCAAATAATTTTGCATTTTTTTGTCAAAAAAAGCATTTTATCCTACTTGAACGCCGTTTTTGACGGGTGCACTCACGGTCGTGACCACCAGTTTGCCGTCTGCATCGACTGCCGACAGGATCATACCCTGGCTCTCGATACCCATCATCTTACGCGGCGGGAAGTTGGCGATGAACAGCACTTGCTTGCCTACCAACACCGACGGATCGGGATAACTCTGTGCGATACCGCTCAGGATCGTACGTCCACCCATACCGTCGTCTAACTTGAACTGCAGAAGACGGTCGGATTTCTTCACGTTAGCGCACTCCAATACAGTCGCCACACGGATATCAGCCTTGTCGAACTCATCGATAGTCGTTGCCTCTTTGATCGGCTCCGGACGCCAGTTCTTCAGTGCTTCGGCTTGTGCTGCCGCCTCGTTCTCTTTCTTGATACGCTCCAGACGATCCAACTGACCCTGAATAGCGCTATCCTCGATCTTCTCAAAGAGCAGACTTACTTCACCCAGTGAGTCTCCATCTTTGAGCATATCGATACGACCCAGATCTTCCCAACCGAAGGCTTTGTCCAACTGCAACATACCGCGCAGTTTCTCGCTCGAGAACGGCAGGAAAGGCTCGAATGCAATCGCCAGATTAGCGGCAATTTGCAGTGCTACATGCAGTACGGTAGCCGTACGGTCCATATCGGTCTTAGCCAGTTTCCAAGGCTCGGTGTCCGCCAGGTATTTGTTACCGATACGCGCGAGGTTCATCGCCTCTTTCTGTGCGTCGCGGAAACGGAAGTTCTCCAGCAGTTGCTCCAAGGTCTCTTTGACGTTCTTGAACTCCTCGATAGTCGCTTTGTCGTACTCGGTCAGTGCACCACACGCAGGCACGCGTCCTTCAAAATACTTATTCGTAAGCACGAGCGCGCGGTTGATGAAGTTACCGTAGATAGCCACTAACTCATTGTTATTACGTGCCTGGAAATCGGCCCAGGTGAAGTCATTGTCCTTGGTCTCCGGTGCGTTGGCGGTGAGCACATAACGCAGCACGTCCTGCTTACCGGGAAAATCATCCAGGTACTCGTTCAACCATACCGCCCAATTGCGACTCGTAGAGATCTTATCGCCCTCCAGGTTGAGGAACTCATTGCTTGGTACGTTATCCGGCAGGTTATATCCCTGTGCTTTGAGCATCGACGGGAAGACGATGCAGTGGAAAACGATATTGTCCTTACCGATGAAATGGATCATGCGGGTGTCCTCGTTCTTCCACCATTTCTCCCAATTGCCGTACTTAGCCGGTTCTTTCTCGCAGAGCTCGATGGTGTTGGAGATATAGCCGATCGGTGCATCGAACCATACGTAGAGCACTTTTCCTTCCGCACCTTCCACCGGTACCGGAATACCCCAATCCAGGTCACGCGTCACCGCACGGGGCTTCAGACCGCTGTCCAACCAACTCTTGCACTGTCCGTACACGTTCGAACGCCATTCCTTATGATTGTTCAGAATCCAGTCCTCCAGCCATTGCTGGTATTGATCCAGCGGCAGGTACCAGTGCTTGGTGGCTTTCTTAGCCAGCGCGTTACCGGTCTCGGCATTGTAGGGGTTGATCAGCTCATCCGGCGAGAGCGTCGCACCGCATTTCTCGCACTGGTCGCCGTACGCACCGAGGCTGTGGCAACGCGGACACTCACCGCGGATATTACGGTCGGTCAGGAAATGACCGGTCTGCGGGTCGTAGAACTGTTCGCTTGTCTCCTCTACGAACTGACCGGCATCGTACATCTTGCGGAAATAATCTGCCGCAAAACGATGATGGATATCCGAGGTCGTACGCGAATAGATATCGAAACTGACACCGAAATCCGCAAACGAACGTTTGATCAACTCATGATAGCGATCGACCACCTGCTGGGTAGTGATGCCTTCCTTGCGTGCCCGGATCGTGACCGGTACACCGTGCTCGTCGCTACCGCAAACGAACAGCACCTCTTTGCCTTTGAGGCGCAGATAGCGGGCATAGATGTCCGCCGGAACATACACTCCTGCCAGATGACCGATATGCACCGGACCGTTCGCATAGGGGAGTGCTGCTGTGATTAATGTGCGATTAAATGCCATATTTTGTGTATTTTTTATGCTTTTTTATATAAAAAATTACAATTTATTTGCGTATGTAAAAAAAATGTAGTACTTTTGCAACGCAAAATCGAGTGCAAAGATACAACAAAAAATTCGAATGTGCAAGAAAATTGTAAAAAATACGTACTTTTTGCTACTTGCAGTGCTCTTTAGCGGCACGGTAAGTGCTAAGGTCAATCATTATATCGGTGGATATGCCAATGCGGGAGAATGGTCGCTGATGCCTAAGCAGAGCGATTATTCGACCAGTTACGGCGCTTCGGGTGGCGTAGGTTTTTTGTATGAGTTACAGGCCGGACGCAAATATGCCCCGACGCGTTTTTTGTTGGATGTCGGTGTGGGTGCTCAAGGTGGTCTGACGGCTTTCAAGCATGTGGAGAAGATGGAGGTACGTTTGGAGAACCAGTTTGACTTGGACGGCGATGTATTCGATTATGTATATGAGTTGTCGAACCGTCATGATACCTATACTGATGTAGCGGTGCAAGTGCCCGTGCTGCTCGGTGTGCAACATCGTCATTTCTATATGTTGGCCGGAGTGAAGGTCGGTGCGCATATGTACACCCGGGCTCATTCGACGGCTAATCTCCGTACCTACGGTGACTACCAGAAATTCGATCCGTTCGTCAATATGCCGGAATACCAGTTCTTTGAGGGTTTGACGATCGATAAGAGAGCGAATGCTTCGTTTAACCTCACGATGGACGCCAGCCTCGAAATAGGTGGACGTCTGGGTTTCCTGACGGATGCAGTGGGTTACGATGTGCCCAAACGGAAGACTGAACTCCGTCTGGCGGCTTTTGTGGACTACGGCTTGTTGGATATCCATCGCGACCGTAACTTACCTGCCGTACAGCCTTTGACCAATTATATTGCCGATGAGGCCTATAAATCGAGCACGATGATCGACGGACTGCAGATGTACGATATCTTGTCCACAGCGGGCTTTGCTAAGTCGGTTAACAGCCTGACGGTGGGAATTAAGTTCACCTTCCTCTTCCAGTTACCGGAACCGGGTCAGTGCGTCATCTGTCGTGATGCGTATCTCAACTCAGGATTCCGCGGAGGTAGTCGCAAGGGAATGCAATACGAGGAATAAATCATCCTCTTTCACTTCCCGTATCTGTCCCGCTTCGGCCACGGATATATGACCGGTCTCTTCCGACACTACGATACACGTAGCGTCGGATTTTTCTGTTAGACCCAAGGCGGCGCGGTGACGCAGACCGTAATGCTGCGGGATATCCTGGTTCTTGCTGACCGGCAGAATACAAGCGGCAGCTAACATCTTTCCGTCCCGGATCACCAGCGCACCGTCGTGCAACGGGGTGTTCTTAAAGAAAATATTCTCTATTAAACGCGCGGACACCTGTGCGTCCAGGCGTTCACCTGTATCTACGATCTCTTTGAGACTACCGCCTCCGGCGAGCACAATCAGCGCTCCGGTCTTGGTGGAAGCCATGTGCCGACAAGCCTGCGCAATCTCCAGCACCTGTTGACGTGCCCGCGGGTCTTCTTCGCTCATCTTTGGACGGAAGATCTTCCAGGATGAGAAACGCGAACCGATACGGTAGAAGAACATACGGATCTCCTCTTGGAAAATAACAATCAACGCTATCGCACCCACCGACATGATCTGATCAAACAACGCACCTGTCAGGTCCAACTGGAAGACAAACCGTACCATGAACCAGACCAGGATAAACGCCAATATACCCCAGAACAGGTTCGACGCCCCTGTCTTGCGTAGCAGGCGGTAGGTATAGTATAAGATAACGGCTACCAGCAGGATGTCGATCACATCCTTGAATCCGAAGTTAAAAGCTAAAAAATGCATATCGTTCAACATTAAACATTCAACATTAAACATTCAGATAGTTTAGCTATCTGAGCTGTTTCTTTTACATCATGTGTCCGCAGGATAGTCGCACCTTGTTCGATGGCGTACAGTTGCAGCGCTTGGGTCGCGCTCAGGCAGGTGTCCGGAGTCAATCCTAACGGACGCCATACCATCGATTTGCGGCTTACCCCTACGAGAATCGGTTTGCCGTATTCCTTCAACCGCTTCATGTGCCGCATGCAGGCGTAATCGGCTTCTGTACTGCCGATAAATCCGAATCCGGGATCCAGCATCAGCCCCTCCATTTCGCATACATCCGGCCTCTTGTGCGGCAACTCGAGATCGCCTCGCAGCGTCCATATATACGGTACTTTGAATGCCCGCACTACCTCATACATCGCCTCGCAGCCGCCGGATATATCGTTGATGATCATCGGACCGAACTGCTCCAGCGCACGACGGGCAATCTCCGTACGGAAAGTGTCCAGGGACAAAGGCATATCCGGCATCTCGTTCCGGATTGCTTCCAGCGCCGGGGCAACCCGTTCCCATTCTTCCTCCTCGCTCGCCGGCGTGCTACCCGGTCGGGTGGAGCACCCACCGATATCAAGGATATCCGCTCCGTCCGCCACAACTGTCCGTGCCCAGGTGAGAACCCGGTCCGTATCCGCCAATCGTGATGCCGCATAAAAACTGTCCGGCGTCACGTTCCCGATTGCCATAATTTGCACTTTCACGCTGCAAAAGTAGTAAAAAATATGCAAATATGCAAAAAAAACGAACAAAAAGTCACAAAAATTTGCGCAAATCAAAAAAAAGCAGTACATTTGCAGGCTGATTAATGCACGCATGTGTAAAAGTAAACAAAAATAAGTATGAAGAACGTAAAGTATTTATTGATCGTTTTGGTGGCAATGACCGCTGTTTCGTGTAATCAACGCGAGCTCAATACCCGCGTCAGCAATGCCACCGGTTGGAACTATTTCGACCAGAAGACTACCAATTTCCAGGCCAATGAAGGCGTAGGTAATGTCAACCCGGTAGGTATGGTGCCTATTCAGGGTGGTTCGTTCACGGTAGGTGAGAAGGATGAGTTCATCACCGCTCCGCGTAACAACGAGACCCGTACCCTGACCGTCAGCTCGTTCTATATGGACAAGTATGAGGTCACGAACCTCAACTGGAACGAGTATCTCCACTGGTTGGATTTCGTCTTCGGTGCGGTAGCTCCGGAGTTGGTAGACCAGGCTCGTCCTGACCATAAGGTATGGCGTGAGGACTTGGCTTACAACGATCCGTATGAGGATAATTATTTCGAGCACCCTGCGTTCTCGTTCTATCCGATTGTAGGTGTTACTTGGGAGCAGGCGATGGCTTACTGCCAGTGGCGTACCGACCGTGTGAACGAGATGGCGCTCATCAATGCCGGTGCTATCGTTATCCCGCCGTTCGCTGATCTGCAGCCGACGGATGACGAGGCGTACAAAGATGAGTGGGAGCAGGAGACCGGTTACGAGATGTTGTCGTACGAGGAGGTTAGCCCGGAGGATCCGGAGCAGACCGTGACGATGTATCGTCCGAGCTACGAGTGGATTCGTGATAAGTTTGTATTCAATACCGATAAATACCTGATGGATGACAGTTATGTACCCGAGTACGGTCGTCGTCCGAAACTGGATAGCTACGGCGCTGAGCGTAAAGTGACCATCGCCGATGGTATCTTTGTGACGGGTTATCGTCTGCCGACGGAGGCTGAGTGGGAGTTTGCCGCTTATGCTCCGATTGCCGGTGAAGACGGTCTGACGGTCGAGGGTAAGGTTTATCCGTGGTCCGGTTATCACCCGCGCGATATGAGTAAGAAGAACCTCGGTATGATGCAGGCTAACTTCGTTCGCGGTCGTGGCGATATGATGGGTGTGAGCGGTGCGCTCAATGACCGTCGTGTCATCACCAACCCGGTGGATGAGTTTGCTCCGAACGATTTCGGTCTGTACAACATGGCCGGTAACGTGAACGAGTGGGTAATGGATGTCTTCCGTGAGACGACCTATCAGGAGGCTACCGAGTACAACTCCTATCGTGGTAATATCTTCAGCCGTCCGGTGCTGGATGAGAATGGTAAGTTCGAGATGGACTCTGTTGGTTGCATCAAGATCACTTGGGGTAAAGAGGATGATAAGCGTGACGTGCTGGATGGCGATTTCGCCAGCTTGCTCGATACCGACTATCCGCTGGATACCACGGGTGTTGCTAACCTCTCGGAGGCTAAGTACGATCCGACCGATGTACTTGCTCCCCGTGTTTCCAAGAAGAGCCGCGTGTACAAAGGTGGTTCATGGGCTGACCGTATCTACTGGCTCAACCCCTCTACACGTCGTTATATGGACCAGGATAAGGCTTCGTCCAAGATCGGTTTCCGTTGCGCTATGAGTACGCTCGGTGACCAGATTCCCGGAACTCCTGTTGTTCGTTAATCATTAATCATTAATCGATATGAATTTTCCTGTAGATCTTCGCTATACAAGCGAGCATGAGTGGATTCGCGTAGAGGGTGATGAGGCGTTTGTAGGCATCACGGACTATGCACAGTCGGAGTTAGGTGAGATCGTGTTCATCGATGTGCCGACGGAAGGTGAAACGGTGGGTCAAGGTGAAGTCTTCGGTTCGATCGAAGCCGTTAAGACCGTCAGTGACCTCAATATGCCGGTTACCGGTGAGGTGCTGGAGATCAACGGTGCGCTGGATGCGCAGCCGGAACTGGTCAATAACGACCCGTATGGCGAGGGTTGGATCATCCGCATCAGCGTCAAGGATCCGGCCGAACTGGACAGCCTCATGGACGCCAAAGCATACCAGGCTATCATCTAACGCGCACGCGTATATATTATTATAAGGAGAAGCGACTCGATAGGGTCGTTTCTTTTTTTTGTTAAGTCAACTTTACAAAATGTACAAAATTTACATTTTTCTCTTACAAAATGTTGTGAATTTAAAAATATTTGTGTAATTTTGCGCCCAAAATGTATTTTTTAAGAAACGAAGCACGAATACGTGCAAAATAATAGGTGTATGAAAAAGATTGTTACTTTGGTTTGGATTCTTGTGGTATCGACTCTCGGGTTGCGTGTTTCGGCGCAGGCTGTGACGTCGCCGTATCAGGTGAATTTTGAGGCGAATGAAACGGCTGAGATGGCTCAATGGACGCTTAATCCGGGTGCTAATCCGGCGAACGTATTGGATAAGTGGATGGTCGGTACTTCCGTTCATTCAGCCGGTCGTCAGGCCCTGTATATATCGAACAACAATGCGGATGCCCAGTTTGACTCGGTACCCTGTATCCAGTATGCATATCGCGATATCCTGCTGCCTCAAGGTAAGTACGATTTCTCGTTCGACTGGTTGTGCGTAGGAGCCGCTTCTTCCGCGCTGTATGTGGGTTTTGAGGATTTTACGCCGCAGGAGAAAAACCTGATGGTTACGCAGACGAACGGTGCGTTTAACACCCTCCTGAAGAGTGCGATGCTTTCTTTCCCGGGATATACCAACGGTTTGAAAGGAGCGGACACCTGGCAGAATGCCTCGACGACGATCTATTCCGACGGTTCGACCGTCTATCGTTTGGTGTTCGTGTGGGTGAATGGTAATACTTCCAAAGCGAACAACAATGTAGGAGCTTGTATCGACAATATCGTCATCACGAATGCGAACTGCAAGCGTCCGCTCAATGTCTCCGCGCAGGTTATCTCCTGCGACAGCGTTTTGGTTACTTGGGCCGGTACATCCGCTTCGTACGAATTGGAATATCGTGCTTCGGGTACGGATAACTGGATCACGAAACGTAATATTCCTGCTAACGGAACGAAAGGCTCTCTGGCGGTAACGAACATGTCGGAAGGCAACTATGACTTCCGCGTAAGAGGTATCTGTACGCCGGATACCAGTGCCTGGGCTTATTGCTCCGGTTTTGTCGTTTTCTGTCCGGAGTTGCACTGCGTCAACTTCACGGAGTTAGCCGCACCGACGGTGACCTGTACTTATGGTGAGACGGATGAGGGATTGAACTGGTATACGGATGATGTGTCGTATAACAACCCGAACTCCCGTAACAAAGCCTATGAGCATATAGGTATCGTGGATTACGGAAGCGACTCGAAACTCTCGCGTCATACCGTGAACTGGGATAAGACGGCGAAGGACCCGCGTACGGGTGATGCCCTCTCGTTGATCCCGAAGGGCGGTTATGCTTCGGTGCGTCTGGGTAACTGGGAGATTAGTAATGGTGCTGAGTCGATCACCTATGAGTATGTAGTGGACAGCTCGAATGCCGTGGTGCTGATGCAGTATGCGGTGGTGCTGCAGGATCCGGACCATAACGCGAGCGAGCAACCTCGTTTCGTGCTGGAGATCCTGGATCAGAATAATAACCTCATCGAGCCGACTTGCGGTGTGCGTAACTTCGCCGCCGACCAGGCGATGCAAGGATGGCATACCTACGGAAGCGGATATGACCTCGTGACCTGGAAAGACTGGACGACCGTAGGTCTGAACCTGCGTGAGTTGAATGTTCAGGATGGTGATGTGATCCGTGTTCGTCTGACGACCTATGACTGTTTCCAGGGTGGTCACTTCGGTTATGCGTACTTCACACTCGATTGCGCGCAGGCTACGATCGAAACCGCTGCGTGCCAGAAGGATGTGTCCTTGACCATGTCTCTCGTGGCACCGGACGGCTTCAAGTACCAGTGGTATGACAAAACGGGTAAGGCCTTGCCCGGTGAGACCAATCGTACCTATTTCCCCTCCGATACGGCTACCTATCGCTGCCGTCTGACCTCTACGGAGGAAGAGTCTTGTTATTTCGATCTGTATTCGCAGTGTTTCCCGCGTCTGCCGATGCCGCAGTTCAAGCCGACATACGTGATAGCGGATTGTCAGAACAAGATGCAGATGGAGAACACGTCGTATATCCGCGTGTTCCAACCGGAAGGTGTTATTAACCTCGAAGAGAGTTGTGATTCATATCTCTGGGAGACCTGGGGTACTACTTCCGATGGTAAGACTTTCTCTCCGATGCTCAGCGACCACGAATCTCCGATCTTTGAATATCCGGATGAGGGTGGTGATTTCTTCGTTAAGTTAACCGCTACGATCGCTGGTTCTTGTTCGGAGGATACGGTGATGCCGATTCATATCGCACCAATCCGCTCGTACGATATGCAGCGGGATACGATCCTTTGTCGCCCGGCGAACACACCGGACTATTATCTGGAGATCGACGGCCAGCAAGTGACGAACTCCGGTCTGTACACAATCCATTATAAGACGATTGTGGGTTGCGATAGCGTGATCACATGGAACGTGAGCATCAATGAGTCGCGCATCATCACCTTGTCGGATACGACGATCTGTTACGGTGAGTCGATCTGTTACGGTGACTCGTGCATCGGTCCGAATACGCCTTCTGCGTATAAATCGGGTATGTGGATTTGGAATCATATGCGTACGACCTCGGGCTGCGACAGCACGATCATGCGTAAGGTAACGCTCAAAGATGAGATCAAGCCTGTCTTCACTTGCAATGGCGAAGAGGTGGATCTTGCTTACGGCATTGTAGAGGTGAAAGAAGGACAAGTAGCGGTGGATTTGGCAGTCGGCGGTACCGGTTTTGACAAGTACAGCGTGACCTACGTGGATGGTAACGGGAAGAAACAAACTGACGCGCATATGGCAGCTGATACCTTGCTCGCCGGATTACCGGTGAACGAGTATCGGTTCGTCTTCTCCAATGATTTTGGTTGTGAGAAAGAGATAACCCTCATGGTGGGCGGTGATACCTTGTGTATCGATTTGCTGCCTCAGATTCAATGCGCTTGCGGCAAGGCGGTACTCGATATTCCTTATCGTAAGTGCGCTCCGGCGAACAAAGCAAGACTGGCGTCCTGTTCGGTACACTTCTCGGATGCCGACAAGAAAGCGCAAGGTTTCGAGGATGCCAAATATACGACGCTGCGCGATGAGGATACGATTCGTATCGCAGTTCCGGCCGGTGCAGAACCGGGTGTGTATGCGATCGACGTGGTATTTGATACGGTGATCGGCGGATGTATCTGGGGCCAGAATGCCTTCCATGCATCGATCAAATTGACCTATGACTCGTCCGTTATTTTCCATCGTTGGAACGAGAATGCGATTCTGTCCTTGGCCGGATCCAATGTGGCTAAGAAAGCTGACGGTTCGGACTATGCTTTGTACACTTTCTCGGAGTTCCAATGGTTACGTAACGGCGAGGAAGTAGCTGGCGAGACCCGCTCGTACATGGAGCAACCGGGTATACTGAATATGAACGATGCGTACGCATTGCGTATGAAGCGGGCGGACGGTGAACAATTCACTACCTGCTCGTACGTGCCCGGACATAACCAAAACGCTCTCAATGCACCGGCTGCCAAAGTGGCTGTGTATCCGCAAGACCCGATGGCCGGTTCGTCGGTAGAGATTACATTAAGCGAGGATGCGGAGATTGAACTATACAATCTGATGGGAAACAGAGTCATGACCGGCAGTTTTACACAGGGTGTATCGTCCTTCGCAGTTCCTTCGGTACCGGATATGTATATAATGAACGCACGCATGCGCGGAGAGGTGGTTACCTTCAAACTTCGCGTACGATGATACGAAAAAACTATTATTAATAACTAAATTAAAAAGAGCATGAAACATCGTTTACTCTCTCTCCTGTTTCTTTGCCTTATGGCAATGACAGGTCATGCAGCGATTAATTATTCGCTCAATGAAAGTTTCGAGTCCGGCATTCCAGCTACGTGGGGGAATGATGTGCTTGTATCCGGATCCCCTGAGTGGATTGCGGATACGTTGAGTACTAATCCTACCGGCGCAGCGGATGGGAATGGCCGTGTGGCTTTTCGTAACATGTCGGATCAGTCCGATGGAACTTATGTTACGAGGCTGATTACTCCGGCGATGGATCTGAGTGGCGTTAGTTCGCCTGTGTTGACCTTAGCCTACGCGCAACCCATGCGTGCTGGTATGGGAAACGATCAACTCAAGATCTATTATCGCCTGACGGAATCCAGCGATTGGGTGCTTCTCAAGAGTTATGAGGACGCCAAGAGTTCTTGGACGCGTGACACGATTGCTCTCATTGCTACGAGCCAAGGTACGGCGTATCAGTTGGCTTTTGAAGGCAATGACAAAGGTGGTGTTCAACGTGGTATCGTATTGGATGATGTAAAGGTCTTCCCTGAGTCGCAGTGTTCCGCTGCACCGGAAGGATTGGCTGCTATTCCTGATGCTACAACCGCCTTGATCTCGTGGACGCGCATCAATGATGGACGTTCGTATGAAGTGGTCGTTTCGTCGTCCGCTATTACGGACTTCTCGGACCTCTCGGGCGCGGTATTCCATCAGAGTGGCATTTCCAATAGAAATGTAACAGCTACCGGTCTTACCGCGCAAAATCATTACTACGCTTACATCCGTTCGACTTGTGACGACAACGAGTTGGGCTATTCGGCATGGTCAAGCGCAGCAGAGTTTGACACCCCCTGTGAGGCAATTGCTTCCTTCCCGTGGGTAGAAGATTTCGAGAGCTATACTTCGGGTACTTTTAGTGCTGATTGCTGGATTAATGAGCATATCTCCGGTACTGGCTCAAGTAAGTTCTCTATTTATACTTCCGGCAATGGAACCAACTCAACCAAGCAGTTGCAACTGCCGGATATGAGTTCCGGTACGTTGACGAAGTTGGTATTACCGGTATTTGCTATTGATGAGGCGGACGCTTATGCCTTTGCTTTGGATGTATATCGTAATGCTTACAGCTATGCGGCAGAAGGTATTCGCGTCTATGTTTCCAACTCTACGAATATTGATGAGGCTACGGAGTTGGCATTTATCTCGCGTAATTATACGGTTGCGAATGGTTCTATTCCGGCAGAAAGTGCATCCGGTTGGTATACCTATGAGATGAATATTCCGCTTTCCGGCAATGTATATATCATTCTCCGTGGTGAGAGTCAATACGGTTCGTCTACGTATATGGATAATTTCAAGGTACGTAAGTTGCCTGATTGCCGTAAGATCTCATCTCTGAATGTAAGCAATGTAGCAGGTACCTCTGCTGTAATCAACTTCGGCGTATTTGCTGCAGCCCAGAACTATCAGGTTATCGTGGCTACCGAGGCGTTGACATTGAGCGGCGACCCGACAGAAGCCCAGTTGGCTAAAATCGTTTACAACAATAGTGAGATCACCGCTTCCGGTGTGAACGTAGAAGGACTGACTTCGGCTACTACCTATTTCGTCTATGCCCGTGCATTGTGCGGCGAAGAAGAGACAGGTGAGTGGTCCACCGGTATCTCGTTTACCACCTTGTGTGAGATGCCTTGGAAGGAAAGCTTTGAGGGTATTACAAGCGGTGTTCCTGCCGGTTGGGATAATTCTCAGGGAACGACTACGAGTGCATCTTATAAATGGTCGTCCTATGCTACAGGCTATAGCGGAAGAGGACTTCGTTTTGATTCCTATTCTAATAGTGACGGTAATACCAATACATTGGTTACGCCATCCGTATATCTTTCTGAGAATGCCCTTCTTTCGTTCTATTGGAAGAACTCTGTGGGTGGAGATGCAAAATTGTATGTGTCTCAGGACGGTGGAACTACGAAAGATGAAATAACATCCGTTAATTTAGTCGGTGTGGCTGATTGGACGCAATTTACGGTAGACTTATCGGCATACACCGGTAATTTCGTTACTGTATATTTTGCTTCTACCAGTAACTATGGTGCTACAGGTGCATATCATTATCTGGATGAAGTATCGATTCGCAAGATTCCTACCTGTAAGGATATCAACTCGGTTGTTGTATCCGGTATCTCCAATAACGGTGCGAAGGTGGTATTCAGTAATACCGCTGCCGCTAACTACCAGGTTATCGTGGCTACGGAGGCTGTAGCTGATCCGGAGACTTTGGATGCAAGCAAGATCATCTTCAATGATGCTACGCTGACAGACACGATTGCTGAGGTAACGGGTCTGACGGCTAATACGGTATATTATGCGTATGTACGTGGTGTTTGCGATAGCGAAAATAAGGGCGCATGGGCTAATGCGGTAGCGTTTACTACGGCATGTGACCCGCTTGAGATTACGAAAGAATCTCCGTGGTTTGAGAGTTTTGAGGATTTTGCGATAGGTTCATCTTCCTCTGCAGCTCCGCAGTGCTGGGCATTGCTCAATGCGAATGAGGGTTCTTATCCGTATGTCTATGTCAATAATTCTACAGCATATGTAAAGGATGGAAGCAAATCTCTGTACTTTGTTTCGTCCAGTTCAACTTACGGTTATGCTATTTTACCTGCTATTGCGGAGGTGAACGAAAAGCGGATTGAGTTCTTCTATAAGGATGAAAGCGCTACCTCCAGCGGTCGTCTGTTCATCGGTTATATGACAGATATCGCTAATGAAGAGACCTTCGTTCAGTTAGCTGAGTTTGAGCGTTCTGCTACTTGGAAAAAAGGTCAAGCAGACTTCTTTGCTATCCCTGCGGGTGATGCAGCTACAGCTCGCTTGGCATTCAAGTATGGTGGTGCAAGTAACAACTACTACATGGGTATCGATAGTATCGTGATCAGCAATCTGCCTGATTGCCGTGACATGGGTACTGTGGCTGCTAAGGCGGTTAAGTCTCATGGCGCAACGATCGAGTTCCCGGCTAACGGTGCCGATCAGTATCAGATCGTGATGGCTACGGAGTCTATCGATCCGACCTACGTGGATTCGACCGATGTTCCGGCTTCGATTATCTACAATCAGTTGGTAAGTGCTACGTCGAATGTGATTGAAGATGCGGCTATTTTTGCTGCTAACACGGACTACTACGTATATGTACGCGCTTACTGTGGTGTAGATGAGCAAGGTAAATGGTCGAAAGAAGTTTCGTTCCATACCTTGTGCGAACCGTACAGCGTAGAAGAATTCGGTTTGGAGAACTTCACCGACAAAGATCGTATCAATTGTTGGACCTTAGGCTTCAGCACGGAGGGTACATCTGCATCGTATGCATATGCTAAGCGTGATTCCTCTGAAGCTTATGGCGCTTACATTCGCCTCAGCAAAGAGAACGCAGGTAAGACCTATAGTGATGGTGCTTACGCAGTAACTCCGGAACTGACCATCGAAGATTTGAAGCAGTACGAGGTATCGTTCTCTGCAGCAACGACCAATAGCAGTGCAACTTCGAACATGAAGAAACTGCATGTCGGTGTGGTAACCAATCCGTCTGATCCGAACACGTTCCAGACGCTCAAGACCTTCACCCTGGACTATGCTGCTGATTCGACAGCAGAAAAGACCTATGTGGTAAGTCTGGCAGGAGCCGAGCCCGATGAGGATGACAATTATCCGCACTATATCTTCTTCATGGCAGCCGAATCGAATGAGCATGATTCTACGAACTACGTGCTGATCGATAATGTATCCTTCTCGTTGTTGAGCACTTGTGCGCAGGTTATAGAGAGTTCTGTAAGCAATCTCTCTACTTCCGGTGCGCGTGTATCGTGGGAGGATGTAGAGGCCGGATCATACGAGGTATTCGTATCGGATATCAACAGCCGCGAGCCGGATACCCTGACGGCTATCTCGCGTCAGACGGTTAGTACGCTCCATGCGGACTTCAGCGGTCTGGAGCAGAACACTGCTTACTTCGCATACGTACGCGGTATTTGCGGTGAAGGCGACACGGCTAAGTGGAGCAATGCGATTGCTTTCCAAACCACGATCGGTCTTCCGTATTTGGAGCCATTCAAGGCTACCACGCTCAATGAGGGCTGGAAAGTATATTCGTATCAATCCTATGCAGATAGTGTAAACGCTGCTAACTTCAGCGCTCCTGCTACCTATAAATGGGCGATTACTTCGTCGAGTGTACCTACCGGAATGGAGGGTAGTATAGCACAGCTTAACTTCCCGTATGCTTCGGGTAACTACTATGTATACAGCTGGCTTGTATCGCCGACAATTGATTTGACAGGTCATGAAGATGACTTCATTGAGCTGACCTTCAAGATGGCGGGAAGCAACGTGTATACTTCCGGTACAATCGCCGTTTACGTAAGTAACGACGGTGCACAATCGTTTAAGAAACTGGCTACTATAGCTGCTGCGGATCTGTCCGCTTCGGCTGCAGACTTTACGTATAAATTAACGAAGTTTGCCGGTCAGCAGATCAACCTTGCGTTCTATGTATATCAGTATTATGACTATAACGGAGAAAACGCACGCATTGTATCTCTTGATGACGTAAGTGTTCATACGTACGAAGCAGTATGTATGGGTGTCGAGAACCTCAATGTAGCGCTCAACGGTTTGGCTATTGACGCTTCTTGGGAGATCGAGGGTACGCCGGTGAAGACCATTGTAGAACTTTCGGATGATGCTAACTTTGCTACCTTCATTGATTCGGTGGTTGTAGAAGGTGCGTTTACCCATCAGTTCACCGGTCTGCAACTGAGCAAGACCTACTATGTACGTGCTAAGCAGGCTGATTGCGCTGACGCTAAATGGGTAGTAAGCGCAGCTATTAAAACGCCGATTGGTGTTCCGTATAGCGAATCGTTCAATGTTTCGTCTATCCCGTCTGATTGGAGTATAATGAGTGGTGATCCTGAATCTGCTTTTGCAGGTACGGCTCCTACTTCTTCTTCAGGTGGCTGGGTAATATCTACAGGCAGTAATGGATTGCCGGCTAACCATTTAAAGATCAATATCTATAGTTCCACCGATAATAGATGGTTAGTATCGCCTGCAATCGATATGACCGCTATCCAGGCAACGGATAGTGTGGTATTCTCGTTCGATTTCGCTTATACAGCATACAATAAAGCGACCAGCGCTAGTGCGAGCTCTGATCAAGCGTTGTTGCTTCTTGTTTCAACGGACGGAGGTACTACATGGTCTGCAGCAAATGGTTATGAATGGAGTCATACCGATTCGATTGTGGCTAATGTAAGTAAGACTTTGGCATCTATCCCGACTACCGGTACAACCATTACGTTGACCGATTTCGCACGTTTTGCAGGCCACTCGATCAAGTTCGCCTTTGTGGCAACCACAACGAGCGGTGATAACGATTTCCATATCGCTAATGTGAGCCTCAAGCAGATCATGGCAGACTGTGATGATCCTACCGAACTTGCCTTAGAAGGTGGAGACCGTCAGATTGCCGTTACCTGGAGTGGTGACGAGGCGAAGCCGTCTATCATCCAATGGTCGAAGACCGGCGATTTCGCATCGTTCAAAGCAGATACGATTGAATCCGGTTTGGCGTACACGATTGAGTCGCTGGATCCGGCTGCTACCTATTATGTACGTGTACAGCAGATTTGTGCTGCCGGTAACACAGACTTCACGTCCGTTCTGTCGGCTGCAACCGACTGTGAGGCTATCGCCGAGTTCCCGTGGAATGAAGACTTCTCCGGTTTCGCAAGTGGTGCATTGGCAAATCCGTGCTGGAAGAACCAACATACGGCAGGATCGGCGACAAGCTTGTTTAGCATCAGTAGTGGATCCCTTTACCTGCCGGATATGCAGACTGGTAACCGTACGCTCCTCGCATTGCCTGAGATGTCAATCAGCGAGGCAGATGCGTTTGCCTTTGTATTGGATGTAAAACGTGAGTCTTCCTCGAAGCCCCAAGAGGGTATTGTGATCTATGCATCGCACTCGGATACGATTGATGCCAGTGCAGTACGCTTGGCGCATATCATCCGTGCTTATAGCTTAGGCAATGATACCGTACCGGCAGAGGCTGAAAGCGGTTGGTATAACTATGAGTTCGCTATTCCGATGAGCGGTACGGTTCGTATCTTGATCGAAGGTATCAGCGAGTATGGTAATTCTACCTACATGGATAACTTCAAGGTATATCGCATGCCGAGTTGCCGTCAGGTGAAGGGTGTCGCTGCATCGGAGATCGGTGCGGACTCTGCTGTTGTTTCCTTCAAGAAGACAGCTGCTCCGCAATATCAAGTGGTAGCTACTATCGCAGCTATCAATCCGGATACGCTCGATAAGGTAGCCGACACGCTCATCGTCTTCAACCAAACGGTAAGCGAAGATACTCTTGTTATTTCTGCTTTGCAACCGCAGACGGACTACTACGTTTATGTACGTGGTCTGTGTGACGACGAAGATTTTGGTGCTTGGAGTGCTGCTCTGAAAATGAAGACAGCATGTGGTGCCATCACTGCGTTCCCGTGGAATGAAGACTTCGAAAGTTACGCAACAGGTTCGACTTCGAGTCCGTTTGCTGCTCCTTGCTGGTCTAACACCTTGCTCACAGGATCAGCTGCACCGTTGTATGTATCTTCCGGAACTGGAACGAATACTTCTAAGATACTCTATCAGGGATATTATTCCGGTAGCGGAACTTCCACAACTTTGCTCTCTACACCTGCATTCCAGATAGATGAAGTTAATGCATATGTGTTTGCATTGGACGTGCATCGAAATAATACAGGTTACGAATCAGAAGGTGTACGTATTTATGTTTCTGCAAGCGAAGAGATAGATGCATCTGCGCAAGAGTTGGCATTCATACCGCGAGCATATAATCTCTCGGAAGGTTCTATTGCTGCAGAATCTGCAGAAGGATGGTATACCTATGAGTTTACTATTCCTATGTCGGGCACTATCCACATTCTCGTTCGCACGGAACAAGAGAACTATGGTTGGTATACACGTTTGGATAACTTCCGTGTTCGTAAGTTGCCTGCATGTCGTGATCTCAAGGGTCTGACCGTTAAGGAGATTGCGTCTTCTTCTGCAAAGGCAACTTGGAAGCCGACCAATGCAGCTCAGTATCAGGTTATTTTGGCAAATGCTGAGATTGCACCGTCTGATGTAGATTCCGTAAGCGGCATTGATGCAGCTAAGTTGGTACGTATCGATACCGTGGCTGACGCATCGTTCGACTACACCGCTCTTACTCCGGCTGCGGAGTACTACGTATATGTACGCGGTCTGTGTGATGAGAACGAGAAGGGTGCATGGGGTTCGGCTTCGTTCAAGACGCAATGTCTGGTAGATGTTCCGTACCTGATGGACTTCGACGATGCAGAGGATCGTAAGGTCTCCTATGTATCGTATGGAACATCCTATATGATTCCGTCTTGCTTCAATGCTATTGCAGGCGGTTCGGATTATCCGGCACGTGTATATGACAACGATGTAGAGAGTTCGAGTTATACTACCTATTCGTATGCATACTCCGGTACTACCTCGCTGCGTATCTATTCGTCTTCCACGACTCCGCAGTATGTAATCTTGCCGGAGATGAACGAACGTACCGATACGCTGGCGCTCACCTTCAAGGCTCGTGCTTTGTCTGCGTACGTAAGTAACTCAAGCGGTAGTAAGACGGTAACGAACTATGCTTCGTCTTCTTACGCACACGCTCTGAAGATCGGTACGATGACGAGTCCGAAGGATACGGCTTCGTTCCAACTGATTGAGACCGTTGTACTCAATGAGATAACTACAACTCCGTCGAGCGAAGCCGACGATCCGGCTGGTAACAACTATTGGGAGACCTTTACGGTTTACATGACAGGTGCTACCGGTAAGTATATCGCTTTTGCATCTGACTTCAGTGCAACGAACTATGTATGGATCGATGATGTACAGGTTGACTTTGTACCGGATTGCCGTGTACCGGCTCAGATCAATATCGTTCCGGGTATAAATACCGCCGATGTTACCTGGGTAGGAACTGCTGAAGGATATGAACTGGCATTCGGTGCCCAAGGCTTCAACTTGCCGGCAGGGGCAGACAGTATCTATACTTTGGATACCGCCTTCCTGCATATCGAAGAGCTGACGGCTAACACGGCATACGACCTCTATATCCGCAGTGCATGTGACGAGGGTCTGTATTCCGCATGGTCGAAAGTAGCAACCTTCCGTACCGACTGCGATCAGATAACGATTGTATCCGGTACGCCGTGGACCGAAGGCTTTGAGGACTACGAGGGTACTGCAGCAAGTGGTTCAGGAGTTGTTCCTAATTGCTGGGAAGCAACTTCCACAAGCACTTATATCCCTCATATTGCGAACTCCGGTAGCTACGGATACTACGTTCATACCGGTACTCAAGCATTGTCATTCTACGGCGGTGGTTATAACTATGCTATCCTGCCTGCCTTCTCGAACCCGTTAAACGAACTGCAGGTATCGTTCTATATGCAGGCAGAGAATGTATCTTATGGCCA
Organism: uncultured Bacteroidales bacterium; assembly: GCA_902799875.1. The sequence goes on from CADCCH010000008.1 coordinate 44,494, forward strand.
ACTGACCTTAGGTTATATCTTGGCTAATGATAGCAGTATGAATACCTTCACGCCGATCGCTCAGTATGCTAATGTTACTACGATGACATTGCGCGAGACCGACCTCTCTGCTGTGCCTGATACGGCTGCTCGCTTGGTATTCCGCTGGTACTACAGCAGTCAGTTTAGTTGCTGTATCGATGATATTACGATCAGCGTTATGCCTTCTTGCCGCGAAATTAAATCCTTCGCTGCCAAGGAGATAACGAAATCCTCTGCTATCGTTACGTGGGGCGCACTAAAGGCTGCACAACGTTATCAGGTGATTTTGGCAAATGCTGCTATCGTTCCTGGTGACATCGACGGCGCAGGTCTCGATGAGACTAAGGTAGTATCTATCGATACCGTTGATGTAAATAGCGCTGAGTTCATTGGCCTTACTGCGCAAACGACCTATTACTTCTATGTTCGTTCTTTCTGTGAAGAGGACGCTATGGGCGATTGGTCTGCGGCTTATAACTTCACAACCGATTGTGATGCAATCACTACGCTCCCGTGGACAGAAGACTTCGAGGCTTATACATCGGGTACGTTCAGTGCTGATTGCTGGATTAACGAGCATATCGAAGGATCCGGATCAAGTAGGTTCTCTATTTATACTTCCAGCAATGGAACCAACTCAACCAAGCAGTTGTATCTGCCGTATATGAATTCCGGTACGCTGACCAAGTTGGTATTGCCAGGCATGGCTATTCCGGAGGCAAATGCATACGGATTCAGTATCGATATATATCGTAATACCAGCTCTAATAGTTATGTAGCAGAAGGTATTCGCGTTTATGCTTCGGCTTCGGCGGAAATTGACGAGAATGCAATCGAATTGGCATTTATCTCGCGTAATTATACGGTAGCGAATGATACCATCCCGGCAGAGAATGCAAGTGGTTGGTATACTTACGAACTGCCGATCCCGATGTCCGGTGATATGCATATTATCATCCGTGGTGAGAACAAATACGGTGCGGCTACGTATATGGATAACTTCCGTGTTCGTAAATTACCGACTTGTGTGAAGGTAAGCGGTGTAGAGGCAAGCGATATTACGACTTCGTCCGCTACTATCAGCTTCCCGGCTACGAATGCAGCTAACTACCACGTGATCGTTGCTTCTAAAGCGCTGGATCTGAGTAAGGAACTTTCTGCCGCTGATTCTGCGAAGATTGTCTATGACGATGCTACGCTGACGGAAACGATTGCTGAGGTAACCGGTCTGACCGCTAACACCCTTTACTACGCATACGCTCGTGGCTTATGCGAGGATGAGGATGGCGAATGGTCTGCAGGTATTTCGTTCCGTACGGAGTGCGGTGCATTTGCCCTGCCGTACAGTCAGAACTTCGATAACTCATCGGATCGCAAGCAGATTGACGGTACTTCTTATTACTTGCCGTTGTGCTGGAATGAAGGTCATAGTTCGACATCGGCTATGTCGTATATCTATACGAATGACTATGATTATAACTATGATTACTATTCCTATGCAAAATCCGGTACTTCTGCACTGGGTATAGTATCGACTGCCAATAATGCTTCCTATGCCGTTCTGCCGCTCATCGAGGTGGATGGCGAGAATGCTATTGAGTTAAGCTTTGAGGCACGTGCTCTCTACTCAACGGAGGGGTATGACTATGACTGGGGTTACTATGAGGATGTGAACAACTACGCTACCTCTTCGTATGCGCACAGCATTAAGGTTGGTTTGATGTCTGATCCGTCGGATATCTCTACCTTCAGCCTTGTAGAGGAAGTGAAGTTGACCGAGATCGCTTCTACTCCGTCGTCTGTTTCGGATGATCCGAACGGCCGCGAGTATTGGGAGAATCATACGGTTCGTCTCGATGCTCCTGCCGGCAAGTATATCGCGTTCGTCAGTGACTTCTCGAAGGCTAACAGAGTATGGATCGACGATATCCAGGCGATTGAGTACAACGCTTCTTGCCAGGGTGTCAACGGTATCGAGGTAAGCAACGTATCTATCTCCGGTTTCGATGTGGCATTCCACTACAACGAAGCAGGTGATAATAATAGTGCACGTATCGCTGTCTCGGCTACCGAAACGCTCGATATGGACAATGTACTGTTGCTCGACACGATCAATAATGATTCGGTATATAGCGCAGTTGTTACGCTGGCTTCTGGCCGTCCGTACTATGTATTCGTTCAGCAGTTCTGCGGCGAAGACGGTACTTCGGCATGGGAGATGGCTCAGATCCAAACGCCGTACATGGTTCGCTACGAGCCGGTATTCAGTTCTACCACTCTCCCGAGTGATTGGAATCGTTACTCCGGCTTAATGGACCAAGTTCTGGATGGTACGACTCAGTTGAGCTCGACTACGAGTGGTTGGTCCTTGACTGCTGCAGATGCAATCATTAATAGTACCCATTTCCGCGGTGATATCTATGGCGGTTCGTTCAACTACTGGGTTGTAACGCCGACCATCGACCTCACGCCGAATGTGGGCGACGGATTGTTGCTGAGCTTTGAGGCTGGTCTGACTCCGTATAGTTCGACTTATGCAGACAAACGCAATGATGGTGTTGACGATCGTTTCGCAGTACTTGTTACTACGGATGACGGCGCAACCTGGACGAAGGTTGCTGAGTGGAATAACTATGCTACAGGTGATTTTGTATACAATGATGTACCTGAGGATGGAGCATCTTATCAGCTCAACCTCTCGAACTTCGCCGGTGAGCATGTACGTATCGCCTTCTATGGTGAGTCTACTGATTCCAATGCAGATAACTACTTCCACTTCGGTAATATCGTACTCGACAAGTGCGTCGCTAAGACCTACACGGATCATGTATGCTCCGGTGATGATTATGACGGAAGTCAGGCTGCAGAGCCGAATCCGTTCGTCATCAGTGCGGATCAATATAAGATCGGTCTGAATGTCTTCAGCGAGTACCGTCCGTCTATCGGCGCAGGCGATGTAGACTCGATGATCATCCTCAACCTCTACGTACATGACTACTTCACGACGGATCTGTATGCAACAGTCTGTGAGGGCAGTCACTACGGTCCGGATGAGAATGGATTTGAGTTCGATGCCGAAGTAGGTATGAACGATAAACGTAAGATATTGACTTCGTCTATCGGTTGTGATAGTATAGTTATTCTCCATATCACGGTTAACCAGGCTATTACGGTACATATTGAAGACTCCGTAGAGCAAGGTAAGGCATATGAATGGAACGGTAAAGAGTACTACACCGAAGGTACCTATCAGTTCACTACTGAGTCTGAAATCACCGGTTGCGATAGTACCACCGTACTTCACCTCACGACCTACAAGGGTGAAGGTCCGGATCCGCACGAGGGTGTAGCGGAAGTTGGCGCTCAAAAGCTGATCATCGCTCCGAACCCCGTTCGTAAGGGTGAACCGATCATCGTGCTCAATGACTTCACTGCCGAGCAGTTAGCTGATGCGAAGATCGCGATCTACACGGCTTCCGGTTCGCTGTGCTACGCACAACAAGGCGCTCAGAAACCGTTCATCATTCCGGCTATCGGAGTAAGCGGTATCTACCACGTTCGTGTTGTGATCGGAGACGAAATATTCATCTCAACGCTGATCGTTCAGTGATCCTAACGAACCGATTTAGGTTCTAATTCAAGAACGGTGTCATCCAACAAATGACACCGTTTTTGTTATCTCCATATAGCAAAAAGCACATAATTTGCATTTTTTAATTGCTTTTTTGCAAAAAAATTTGGTGTTTTGAAAAAAAAATAGTAATTTTGCGCACTTTTTTGTATCAAAGTGAAAAGGTTAGGTGTCATAGTTCTGTTTTTAACGTGCGCATTGGTTATGCGCGCGCAAGCTTTGACGTCCTATTATTGTGACTTTGAGGATCCTGCTGAGATTGCACAGTGGGCGATGAATGTCGGTACGAAAGCCACCGGATGTAATAACCATTGGTATGTCGGTGCGGCGGGTGGTGCGTTTGGCCTCGCCGGTAGTAATGGTCTTTATGTATCTGTGCAAAATACAGATACGGATATCAATACGTATTCCACTACGCAGAGTGAATATGTAACCAGTTATCGAGAACTGACACTTGCTGCCGGTACTTATACCTTACGCTTCGATTGGCGTTGTTATGGTGACTCGGCAGATGGTATATTCGTGTTCTGGGTGGACAACGCAACGACCAATACAAACTCTAACTGGGATAAAAGCCGTAATCTTTCTGTACCCAGTTATGCTCCTACCGGATCGCCTATTTATAGGGGTAGGCAGATCTGGCAATCAACAACTACTACGATTACTTCGACCGGTGCTACCGGTAAATTGGTGGTGGTATGGTATAATATCCGAAACCAAGTGTTTGCGCCTGCAGGTGCAATAGATAATATTGAGATATATCCGGGTGTGTGCGCAGCTCCGACTGCCATTCATTATGACGGTGATAACTCTTCTCTTTCGTGGTCAGGATCGGCAACGGAATATGATGTAGTGATGTACAATGCGCATACGGAGACGACAAGCACCTATTATGGGATCCGTGGTAATTCTCTTAAATTGAACGGTATGTCTGATGAGGGAATGTATCACTTCTATATTCGTTCTGCCTGTGATGCAAATTGTCATAGCAAATGGGTGTTTACCAGCAAGTTTGTATGGCTGAAAGGCGCGCGTTGTATTGATATGTTCGACCTGACGCCGGATAACTCCGGTGCTGCCAAGTGTTTTTCCGGCTCTACCGAGAATATTAAGTTGGATATCGGACAAGTCGATTTTGGTTATCAGGACGAGCAGAGTCTTCATACGATTCACTATGTCAAGGACGAACGTGATCCGCGTACGGGTAATCAGTTAAAAACGATTCCGGATGGCGAGATAGCGTCTATTCGTCTGGGCGGACTATGGCTTTCTGATGGAAATAAGAGTTCTACGGTAGAATACGAATACTCCGTGGAGGCCGGTGTAAGCGACTTGTTGGAGCTCAAATATGCTACTATTCTGGAGTATGCTGATTATCATGGTGAGGATGAGGAGGCACGTTTCAAATTAGAGGTGTTGAGTAATGGCGTGCCGGTGGATGCTTGCGGACAAAGAGATTTTAAGGCGGGCTTTGGAGAAACAGGCTCCTGGCATAGATACATGTATCAAAATCCGGCAGGTGGTGAAAGAGATATCTTCTGGAACGATTGGCAGACGGTAACGATTAGTCTGCGCGACTACGTGAATCAAACACTGACTATCCGTCTGACTGCATACAGTTGTACGGCTACGATCCACATCGGCTATGCATATTTTACTGTCAACTGTAGGGGTGGTGATCTGCAGGGTATTGCTTGTGGTGATTTCTCGACTGATCACTTCGAGGCTCCGGAGGGTTTCAACTATCGATGGTATCGTGCCGACGATCCTACCAAGACCGTCCTCAGTACCGATCAAGTCTTCAATATCGCGCCGAATGATCCGTCTGTATATCTGTTAGATTGTATAGATCGTACCAAATCGAATTGCTACTATACATTGGAGGCGAACCCGAACCCGCGTTTCCCGCAGGCGAAAGCATCGGCCCGCGTGAAGGGTAAGGATTGTATGAACAAGGTCGATTTCACCCAGGAATGCTCGGTCGTTCGTATCAACCGCCAGACCCTGGATTCGATGAAGACGGATGAACTGGTCGAGGAAGTGATCTGGGATTTCGGGGACGGTAGTGCGCCGCTGAATACCCTGGATGCAAATGTGCACCATGACTATCCGCCGGAGGGTGGCAATTACGATGTGAAGATTACGGCTAAGATGTCGGGAGGTATATGTTCCGACACCTATACGCTGCACTTGTCCTTGCCTAATCTTATTCCGGCAGATGATGTGCAATATACGCATTATTGCGAGCCCGGAGAAGACTACACGGATACGACCTATGCTACCGCTCCTACGGGCTGCGAACAGCGTAAGTTGCACCATCACAGGCATCACTTGCCTTTCGATACGCTCTATACCGACCGGTTCTGCGAGGGAGGACGTTATTTCTTCCCGGGTACCGGACGTTACTATACCCAGTCGATCGATACGACGGTGAACCTCAAGTCCGTGTACGGATGCGACAGCACCATTCGTCTCTCCCTTATTGTGGATCCGAAACTGATGGTTGAATATCCGTCTGCACTGGAGATATGCTATGACGATCGGGTGATCTCGATTCCGTATACCGTCACTTCGGGTGCGCTTGACAGCGTGCATGTCTATTTCTCTGCGGAGGCTCAGAAATACGGCTTCGAACCCGTCTATGCCTTCGGCCGAAAGGATCAGGTGGTGATTGCTGTGCCGAAGAATGCACGGCCGGATCGCTATCCGGTACAACTGGATTTCAGTAGCGAACGCTGTGCGATGCCGATCCAGACCGTAGAAATGACCCTGATGTACTCTGCCTCCGTCGTGATGCAGACCGGTGGTTTCATCGGCGTGCAGAATGCCAATTATAACGGTGGATATAACTTCACGGCTTTCGATTGGTACAAAGACGGTGTGAAACTCGATCACCATGCTTCCTATATCCCGGCTGGACCGGATGATTTCGGATCTACGTATGTGATCTATCTGACCCGTGAGGGGGAGACAGAGCCGTTGCAGACTTGTCCGATCGTGTATAACCCCTATGTGCAGGATGTGGATCTGGTAGCAGACGGACCGTCCGTATGGCCTACATGCGTTTCCGGTGGAGCGGAGCTCCATCTGGCGCCGCAGGCCTGCACGATCTATACGATCCTCGGAACGGTAGTAGCCCATTATCCGCAAGCCCTCAAGACCCGTACGATCGCGGCTCCGTCGCAGGCGGGTATGTATGTAGTAGTATTTGATAATAAGAAATCGTCACGAATCCTTGTTCGCTAATCGTCACATAGTATGTATCGTCCTGTCGGTGCTCCTCTGGATGCCTTTTAGCCCGACCATGGCGCAGCAGTATCAGAAAAAGAAACTGCAGCATCACATCAACCTCTCTGTATGAGGAGGGATGGATATCGATGTGTCGCGCAGTGAGATGGTACGCACCGGTTTGGGTGGCGGAGGACTGTTTGCGGCTTCGTATGAAGTGCGCGACAACGGGTTCTTCTTCAATGTCGGTCTCGGTGCCGATTATCGGGCGATGAACTATAAGGTGAACGATATGACCCATGCCTTTGATTCCCAAGATCCGGACGGCCATCCGATATCGTATCGCTATGTCTATA
>CADCCH010000009.1 GCA_902799875.1 uncultured Bacteroidales bacterium
ACCGGGTTTACTTAATGCGCCGGATACAGAGTCGATACCGGCACTCCATTCTACTTTTGCCATAGTTAATAAAAATTTAGGTTTGGTTAATACATTAGGTTTTTCTTTGCGTCGTACGACTCCGTGGTCTTCGTCTGAATCATGACGCTTGTGTCGCCGCGTTGATAGTACTCCGACCGGTTGGTCACCGTCCGTACCACGTTGCACGAACTCAATCCGAAAGCCGTCCCCAGTGCCGTCAAGGCTGCAATCAGCACGCTAATGATGATCTTGATAATCTGTTGCTTGCTCATAATCAGTCTCCGTTAGAAATCAGATCACCGTTTGCGTCATACTGGCTGTTCAGCTTGCTCATTGCATAACCGAACAAACTTCCGATCTTGTGCTGCGCATTGTACTCAGCCACCAACGCGTAACCGAACAAACTTCCGATCTTGTGCTGCGCATTGTACTCAGCCACCAACGCGCTCTTCTGCTCACTCGTTCCTGCGAGAATCGCACGTACAGCCGCTTGCACCTTCGCAAAACGTGCTTTCGCTGCAATCTGCGCCGCACTCGGCTCTTTTGTACTCGGGTTACACAACTTGCCGGTATAGACCTTACCGGTTTTCTTGTTCGTGCGGAAGTACACATCGCTGTGCTCACACACTTTCTTGCTCATACTCTCGATGAGCGCCATTGGCTTAATCTCTGCCATAAGAATTAAGATTTAGATTGTTAATAAATGTTAATTGGGGTCCCCCGATGTAACCTGTAAGGTTGCAGTGGGGAAAGCGTAGAGTAAGGCGTAGTGCTATACAAGGGCAGTGCCCGCAGTCGCAGGAGCCTTAACTCAAGCGCGTTTAATGGTTAAAGGTTTAATCGTTTTCCGCTACCTCGAGACGTACCTCCTCGTGCTCGTGCAACGCGCAATACAGTTCCATAAAGAACCTCTCGCGTGCGCCGAACTCAATCAGGTACAGCATCGATTGGCAAAAAACACTCCCGAACACGAGTCGCATACGGCCGTCAATACGCCTCATGCCTACGGGATAAATAAGCGTCATCGGGAGCAATGCACCGGGACATATCTCGTACACGTCTCCAATCATTTTCAGGTGTTCGTTATACCCGCCCTTCTCATTGGGCTCCAAGTGAACGGTATAGAGCGTGCCTCGCTGCAAATCGCCCCATTGACGCTTGTGTCGGATGTATTTCAAGTACATAATCGTGTTGGTTTTCAAATTCGAATGCAAAATTAGGGGGTTTTGAAAAACCGATCGGGGGACATCTCCACACATCTCCACACAACGCGTTATTTTCTGCAATTTTCCTCTATATCGTATTTCTCGCAGAGGTAACGGACGACTTGTGGGGGAAGGACTTTGGTTTTGGGACTCACGCCCTGAGAACGAAGGTATTCCGCATCAGACCGCAGCCAACTGCGGAAGGTGTCACGCTTGACACCCGCCGCAGCGGCCAATTCGGATTTGAGCATCGCTTTCATAGCCCCATCTCCTTCACCACCTCTTTCCATAACTTCTTACGGCTCTTCTGCGCACCGGCACCGATGCGTTTGTTGACCTCGGAAGCAATGATCGAGAAGCGTTTCTGGTTCGCGATCTCCGCAAACGTACGCTCATGGTACGTCCGGTTCGGACAGCGCTGCACTACCTGCTGACCGCGGTACTTACGGAAATAATAACCGTCGTTGTTCAACTTGCCCCGAAGGACATCAATCGGAATAATCAATTCTGCTTTCATAATCGTTAATCGTTAAACATTAAACATTAAACATTAAACATTCATTACCTTTCATTCTCGCGACCATCTCGCGACCATCGTGTACGTCACTGTAGGGTGACAGGCGGACGGCGGACACCCTTCCTTTTTAATTCACACACGCGTGTGTGGGTATTTGATAAATAGGGTGTCCGCCTGGTCTACCCATGACCTTCTATATTTCTATTCGCATTTACTTCATCGGAGTCCAATTCACGCACAAGCCAACCACGCGTACGCATTTTTCCGATTCGTTTGCTTTTATACCCTGCTGCCTGCAGCACCATCCCTAACCGGCTCAAACTCATCGGCTTCTTTATACTGCCTTTGATAACAAGTTTGTCTGAGATCTCGGCGGTCGTCATGAACTTACCCTCTCCCTCAAAGGGCACATCGAAATAGACCGCCAGCAGTTGCTCTTCGTTCTCCTGGGCACGGAAATCATCGTTATGGGCTTCGAGTTGATCGATATCGTCCAGATCAAACCAATACTGGAAGCCCTTCTCTATCAGGTATCGCGCCTGCGCATAAATCGCTTCGTACGGGAGGGTGATATAGAAGGGATTGACGATATTCTCCACCTGGAAGGGCAGCCACCGGCGGTTACCGGTGAGGTCGGTGAGGAACTCCTGCTTATTGCCGGAGGCGCAGAAAGAAGCCAAGCGAACACGACGCTCTTTGGTATAACCGTACGCCGCCCGCTCAGAGATATCCGAAGCGGTAATGACCGATTTCATGACGTTGAGTTCCTTGGTACCCATCGCATCAATCTCATCGAGGGCGATTAGTCCGTATTCGGCGATTCGGAGCCGCTCGTCTTTGTTGAGTTGCGTACTATTCGCCATCTTACAGCCATACGCCCGCAGTTCCGGCGGGAGCAGGTGCTCAAGCCAGGTGGTCTTGAAGATACCCTGCCGCCCGATGAGCACGAGTACCTGCTGGTTAACGACCTCATCTTTGAGCCATGAGGCTACCATAGCCACGAACCATTTGATGAAACACTTGCGCCATAACTCCTGTTCCGCCTCACCGCCGGCAACGGTCACCTGCTGCGCGAGCCAGGACAGCACATCGGGCTGACCGAACTCATACGGACGACAACGCAGCACATACTCGCGCAGCGGATGGACATCCGGGATACGGTGCGACTGCAGTACCGCCAGCACCTCTTTAGCCGCAATACTGAGTCCGCTCTCCTTCGAACAGTCGCAAACGATATCGTTGATATCACTCGTCGTGATATCCCGCCAGCCATAAATGGGGTCCCCGACGGGCGCTAACGCAGTGCGTCCGGTGGGGAGAGCGGAGACATCGGTTGCCCGTCCATTTAGCGGAGCGGTATGGACTTTTGCACACCGATTGTCGAACGCGATTTGCACTTTGTTCGAGATCACATCATGCCTAAGCCGACCTTCCTCTACGTAGTGCGTCTGTATGTAATCGCATACAATCTCTTGCCTATTCATTGCTTTGCTTTTTCAAAATCCGCTGCAAAATTACTACTAATTTCGATAAGTCGTACGCACTCAGTGCGGATTCGTCTGCGTGCTTTAAAATTTTCTGGATTTGTCGCTCTCCAAGTCCCCAAATTCGTCCGATTAGGATGTAGGCATCATCGCAACTCTTGTTACAATCACGTACCATAGTACAGAACACCTTACTGATCAGTGCATCGCGTTGAGCATGCCTCTGCTGCTCGTCTTGTTTGTCTTTTAACATTGTAAGTACACCGAAAGGCGGGAATGCTCCATGGCAACGTGCCACGGAGTGTGCCTCCGGCATACTTACGAAAAAAAGCCCGCACGTAGATTATACGCACGGGAAGATTTTTACCAATTGAACACTATTGCAAAATTACTACATTTTTTTGAACTACGCAAATATTTGTTACAAATTTTGTGCTAATTTGCACTAAATTTTGAATAATTTGCTTATTTATTACAAGTTTTATACTAATCTGAACGTTCAACTGATTATCGGCGTATTTCTTAAGATATTTTCCGAAATCTACTCGAAATTACATACATTTCGGAAAGTATCAATACAAAATTACATTATTTCTTCCGAAATCTCACTTTTTTCTTGCACATTTCGGAAATTATTCGTATCTTTGCAGCGATTTTTAACTAAAACCACTCCAATTATGTTAATCGGACGAGAAAAACAGCAGCAGGCATTGCTGGAATTGTTAGAGAGCGATGAGTCACAATTTTGCGCTATCTACGGTAGACGCCGCGTAGGAAAGACGTATTTGGTAAAGCAGACTTTCGGTGGAAAGTTTGCGTTCGTGCACACAGGATTGGCCAAGGCGACTAAGGCAGAACAGCTTTGGGAGTTCCGTGAGTCGCTACGCAGTGCAGGTGTGAAGAAATGCAAGTTACCAAAGACTTGGTTTGAAGCCTTCCATATGTTGCAAGACTATCTAACTTCGTTGCCGGAAGGAAAGAAGATTGTGTTTATTGACGAATTGCCGTGGTTAGATACACCGAAAAGCCGTTTCTTGACTGCCTTCGAGCATTTCTGGAACGGTTGGGCCAACCTGCGCGATGACATTGTGTTGATTGTATGCGGTAGCGCCACTTCATGGATCATCGGCAATATCGTTCATAACAAAGGTGGTTTGCATAATCGCTTGACGCGTCAAATTCATCTGCGGCCGTTTAACTTGAAAGAATGTGAATTGTATGCTCAGAAACGGTCGTTAGAGATGATGCATCGCGATATATTGGAGACGTATATGGTATTAGGCGGTGTGCCGTATTATTGGAGTTTGCTGCGACCGGAGTGGTCGTGGGCACAGAACATCGACAATCTGTTCTTTGACGATACGGCCGAGTTACGTGATGAGTTCAAAGCGTTATACGCTTCGCTATTCCGTGCACCGCAACCGTATATTGAGATTATCACGGCATTAGGCACGAAGAAAGTGGGCATGACATTTGACGAACTGGATAAAGCATTGACAATCAACTTGGGTGGTAAGTTGGCAGAGAAGTTGGAAGAGTTGGAGCAATGTAGCTTTATTCGTTCTTATACAGCCTTGGGCAAAGTAAAAAAGGATACCCGTTATCAGTTGATTGATAATTTTACTTTGTTCCATTTTAAGTTCATCGCAGAAGCCAACAAAGGAAGCCGCACGCGTTGGACTACTATGATCGGGACACCAGAATATCGCGCATGGAGCGGCTTAGCCTTCGAGCGCGTTTGCTTGCTTCATGAGGATCAAATACTGAAAGCATTGGGTATATCCGGTATGGAGTGCGGAATCTACTCATGGACGTATCGTCCGCAGAATGACAAAGAGAAAGGGGCACAGATTGACATGCTCATTGATCGGAGCGATAATGTGATCAACTTGTGCGAGATGAAATTTTATAGCGACCCGTACGCGATGACGAAAGCAGACGATGAGGACGTGCGATATAAGAAAACAATATTTCAGAATGTTACCCAAACACGCAAAGCGGTTCGTATCGTGATGGTCACTTCATACGGTTTGGTTCGCAATGCATATGCCAAAGGCATACCGAACCAATTGACGATGGACGACCTTTTCCACGAATAAGCAAATGCCGACCAATTGAAGGTCGGCATTTGTGTGAATAGAATGCTCAGTTCTCCACTTTCTTTTTTAGCGAGCAGATAGGTATATTTATTCACGTAATCATGCCGGAACGAATTTGATCGTCCGGCATAATTACGAAAAAAAGCGATCCGCTTCAAAAAACGGATCGCCTTTCGACAATGGTATGGGAATTTACGAAAGTAACCACTCCCAACAAGGGATGATTTCTATCTTGCCATGCACATCGGTGATGGTGTCCTTGGTGTCGTAGGTAATAATAGTTCGCCGTTTGCACGGAAGAGCGTTAACAATCTTGTTCAATGCGGTCACTTCACGTTGTTGAGTCGATTCTTCGGAGAGGTTAAACGCTACTTGTATTGCCCATTCTTCTTCCGGCACATAGAAATCCACTTCTTCTCCGGCATTGTAGAAATAGACGGTGTCATTCTCCGGATCATGACCATATCGACGGAAAAGTTCCAAAGCGACCATGTTCTCTAGAAGCGAAGACTCACCATCGAGCAAGAAGAGGTTCAAGAATCCGTTATCAATAAAATAGTACTTGCAGATACTCTCTTTCTCGGATAGCGCGCCGGTGATGTTTCGTAGGCGCAGCAGGAACCATGCGTCCTCGGTATGAGTGATATAACTCTGCACAGTCGGCACAGAGATCTTGCCATTAATGGTAGAGAGGATATTGCTCATGCGGTTGTAAGAGACAGGTTGTTTCACCGACTCTGCCATCTTCTTGATCAGTAATCGCAAAGCGGTTACATTACTGATCTTGTTACGCGATACGATGTCGTTCAGATAGATTTTCTGATAGGTGCTGCTGAGGTAATCGCGTTTGATCTTCATTCCCACCGATTCCGGCATTCCTCCCCAGAAGAAATACTCCCTATAGTGATGAAAGAATAACGCCCTGCCGGAAGTAGTCAGCAGTGCCTTCTCCTCGTACGGCACCTGCATCGCGTTCAAATACTCCTTGAAACTATACGGATAGATGTCCTTGGGGATAAATCGTCCGCCGAGGGTAGTCAGCACTTCTTTGCTCAACATCTTAGCGTTACTGCCGGTCAGACAGATATGCGCTTTGCTATCCGCCATACGACGTGCGAACTTCTCCCATCCGATGATATTTTGCATTTCGTCGAGAAAGATATGCGGCTCACGTCCATAAATTTCTTGATGGCACTCCAACAAGAGGTTGAAATCCGCTGAGGTGAAGTTATCGATGCGCTCGTCCTCGAAATTGAGATAGAGAATATCCGCCATAGTGTAGCCGTTTTGAAGCAATTGCTTAATGATGGCATACAGCATATACGATTTGCCGGCACGCCGCACACCGGTGAACACGTAGTTTATTGATTCATCCAACGCATACGCACGAGGTAACACATCGATTTTCTCTACCAATTGTGCATTGTCTAAAAGGATCTGTTTGAGTAGTTGCTTATCCATATTATTAAATCACATTTTATATATTATTGCGATTTTATTAAGTGGCATTTTATAAAATCCGCTGCAAAATTAGTAAAAATAATTGATATACGCAAATATTTTACCACCTTTTTTCAATGTGGTACGAATTTTTGATGTTTTTTGGTACGAACTTTTGAGGCTTTTGAGTACGAAGATTTGAGATGTATTCCAAACATATATTTTTGTGTGAATGTGTGAAAGTGCGGAAGAGAAAGAGAAATAGAAAAGAAACGGCTCACGATGATCGTGAACCGCCTCTTGGCTGATTTCTGACAGCTGAATGCTGACAGCTTATGATTTACCACTGCGTATCGGTGTCGCCGCCGGTGATGGGCATCTGGTCGCCTGCGGGAGCCTGGCTGGCTGCCTGCATGAGCGTCATCGATGCGAACTGTGCTACTTGCACTTCGGGTTGATTATAATGCTTTTTCTTAGCCACGAGGGCACGATTAACTTCGTTTTTCATAAAATCTCAAATTTTAAATCTTAAATTTTAAATCTTAAATGTCAAATTTATTTGACAACCTGTCCTTGTGCGTTGTACTTCACACCGTTCTTGATGATGAACAATTGACCATTCTCGATGACCTTCTGAGAGCTGATAGCTGAAGGCTGAACGCTCTCCACTCCGGTAGCCTGATCGAAGATGAACGGCATACGGCGCGGAGCCTGCGAGCCGCTGTAGATGACATATGCTTTGTGCGGGTTGAGCATCGAAGCGGTGTAGTGATAGAATCCGACACCATCGTTACCAGCCAGTACATAGCAGTTAGTCGGAGCAGTAATAGCATCGTCCGAACCTTGCAGGTCGTTGGTCGCGGTGAAGGTAACAGCGTCTGCATCGCTAACTGTGAGGGTGAACTGATCAACGCTCGATTTGAGAATAACGGCTACGTTAGCCGGGATGGTCTGACCTGCCTCTGCGATCTTCGTCAGCAAGAGGTTAGCACCGCTCAGGTCAGCCACGTATGCCTCTACACCTGCGGGCAGTGCGTACTTGTTCGCGCTGTCAAAGAACGTGCTGTAATATACGCCTGCATGATCCGGATCTACGTTCGGGGTGATGTTCACATCTTCTGCCGGTTGCGGTTGCGGTTCGTCACTGTTGTTGATAGTGACTTTTTCAAACATTACGTATCCGTTTTCTTGTCCGCTTCCTACGCGGCTAAGAGTGACAGAGGTCGCGTTGATATTGGTAATAACAAGGTCCTCGTATGCATCATAATTCCAGCTGCTAACATCACCCGAGGAGGCTGCAACAGAATAACCGGTCCAAACATTATAGTAATATAATTTCAGAGAAATGTTATCAATAATCTCACCGTGCAGGGACTCAATGGTAATCATTTTATCATCAACACCTCCAACGGTACGATAAGTATTGGTACCTCCACCTGTCAATTGATAGTGCTCGCCTACACAACCTGTCGTACCGAGATCAAGTACCTCTTTAGGACCAATTTGCGGTTGGGGTTCGTCACCATCGAGAACGGGGTAGTAATAATGGACTTGAGTATTTTCGAAGAAAGATTCACGTTTGATTGCTCCTGTGCTCGGTTGCGAGACTTGTCCACCCACCTTAGTATAAACTGACACTTCATCAACTTCAGGGAAATTAAAGATGACAAGTGAAGGTTCGGAGGTAACGGGCAGGGCACTGGCAATCTCGTAGGTAGTAGCTACAAAGTCAGGAAAATCAGCACTAGAAATAGGTGTATTATCATTTTCCCACGAAGCAGGCACCTGGAATTCGATAAGTTTCACGTTTCCTGCCGGAGCCGGAGCGGGTTCTTCAAAATAGATTCTTACTTCTTTAATATAGATCGCAACGGAACAGGATATCGTCACCTCATTGGAATTGACATTCAAGAAGGTGATTAACTCTTCACTGGAAGAATTCGGCTCTGCACCGTTAGCACGCACATAGCTGTGTTTGTTTAAAAACCATCCAGGAACCAACTCAATCTTGGAAATAGTAGAAGATCCTGAATTACTGATAGATGCAGGTTTGTCATCGTTCAAATAAAATCCATCACCGTCTCCCACTTCACCTACGGAGACCGTTATAGAGCCTTGCGTATAACTGGATTGCCCAGTGTTGGTTGCAATGACGATTGGTCCTGCCGGATCCTCGGTTGTCGGAGCCGGTTCAATTGTGCAGGTAATTGTTATAGTATTCATACCGGCAACCATACAACTGATTAAAACTGTTTCGGACTCACCTGTCCAAACTGCTGATGTTCCCAAGTTCTGACCTGTAGGCCAACCGGCACTGGTATATGCGCCTTCATAAATTTGCATAATATTAGCGTCTGTTTCGATGGTAATACCGGTAAATTTCCCAAGCGATGTTGAGAATTCGAAAGAACCATCCATTGCCAGTACGTCGCTAGAAGTCATACTTCCGTTCGACAGAGCCAAAGTCACTCCCTCCTTCGTAACTCCGGAAGATGTGAATTCACTTTTGTTGATAACCACTACCGTCTCCGCCCACATCATCCCTATGCTGGCTGTGAGGGCGAGAAGAAATGTAAAAATCTTTTTTCTCATAATTTTTTGATTTTTAGTTAAACAATATTGTTAATTGATTTTGTTGCACACCAAATTTGGGACAAAGGTACACAAATAAAAGCACGTACGCAATACGCACGTGCAGAAATTTACGAGTTGCCCCCCCATATGGGCGAAAAATTTACGAATTGCCCCCCTATAGTGTGTTCTCTTGCTGTAATAAAAATGGTATCACACCCATGTATGTTATTCCTTTTTCGTCCGTCCAAGGCAGGGCATTTCCATCCAAGATAACGATTTTACGGAAGGAGTCTACATAATCATTTCGTTGTATGTCCATAATCTACTAAACTACGAATACTGTCGCAATTACGACGATTTTCGGATTAAAACCGCTGCAAAGGTACAGCTTTTTTTGATATACGCAAGTGTTTTTACAAAAAAACGCACCCGAAGATGCGTTTTTGCGATTTTTTACGAATAGCCCCCTCTACTGCGCCATTCGGACGGTGTCATTCCCGTTATCTCCACAAAGGTACGCGAGAAATTGCGTCTGTACGAAAAGCCGCATTGCTTGGAGACTTCTTCTATTGTCATCTCCGGCTGCTCGGTCATGAGACGCTTCGCTTCCTCGATACGCAGGTCGTTGACCCACTGATAGAACGAACAACCGTACGCGCTATTGATGAACCGGCTCAGATACGAGCGGTTAAGCGGCAGCACCTGACGCAAGTCGGTTAACTGGAAATCGGGATTGAGATAGGGCTTCTCCTTTTCAAACCAAGCGTCCAAGGTAGCCCGATAGGCGGCATTGACCAGATCCGGTTCTTCCTCCTTCTCTTCCTCCACCGCCGTACTATGCAAGCGCTCCCAGGGGTCGGGACGGAAAAGCACCTGCTCGGTGGTATAACCAAGGACGAACATGAGGTACCACTGTTGGGTGAAGGCACGCGCCGGATCGTTGCTCACACACAGATAATAGAATACCAAGCCGGAAAGCAAGATCATCACCATATACCGCACAATCCATTGCGCATCGATATCATCCAAAGTGGAGAAGTTATCCTCGCACCATTGGCGGTACTTGCGTATATTCAGAAAAATAACAACCATCAGCCCAAGCGGATATAGGGCGATGAGGATACGCAAGTCAACGGGAAGAAGATAATCAATGCCTCCGAGCACCACCAGCGGCAATAACAACAGCGCGCCGCGTCGCCAGTTGAAATGTCCGGGACGAATGGAGATACTGGGATAAATAAGCAGTAACCACGCAAACACACAGGCAATCAGCATCGAGCTGCTGTCCATGAGATCATTGCCCACATGAAAAGGATTGTAAGCGGATTTAAACAATGCCACCATCACCAATTCCCAGCCTCCCCATAGGATCAGGATGATTGCCCATACCTTACGGATGCGGTTGTTCTCCAGATGCTTGAGGCACAACGTAGCACCGAAGAAACAAACCACCGCAAAAGTAAAACTGAGGGCGGGATTGAGGAAACTATCAAAGAACTCCTCCGGAATAAGCCGCGAGAGGAAGGTGCTGGCGAGGAGCAAGACCGAAAGCACCAGCCCAAAGATCAGTTCGGATTTGTAATCGTCCCATATCTTCTTAAGTGCAACATTATTGCTACTGGGGGGGGTAAAATTGAACATTTTATCGTTTGTCATTCAGCTACAATCTTTCTATTCATGCTGCAAAAGTACAACAAATATTTGGAATATACAAGGATTTTCCAATCATTTTGCAATTTTGCTATATATTTTTTCAAAATCGGCAACAAAATTACTGCTTTGTTGGCGGTTATATCCCATCGCCCCATCGGTTTTAAAGATTGTTTGTTAATATGGTTGGTTAGTTGTTGTTTTGTAATTGCTTCAATATATATCAGCATATCGGATCACCTACATTTCTTGCCAAGAACATCCCTTATTAAGTGCTCTTTTTTACAAAAATCTCCCTCATTGAGTGATTTTTCTTTAAAAATATTTGTTTATATCCAAAAAAAGCAGTACCTTTGCAGCCGAAAACGTATAATGGACTATACACAAAGTTCGATAAAGTGTATTTTGCATTATACAAATTAAAAACCTTCAAACAGATAGCCAACCTACCGAATTCTTTCATCCTCGCGGATGATATGGATTATCCATTGGGCAACAAATTACCCCTCTGGCTCATAGGGTTCTTATATTAATTCTCATTTCTGTCACTTTTCCAACATTTTTTTGATATACGCAAGAGTTATCACCACTTTAGATTGCTGTTTCTGATCTAATAGGAGACTTAGTCGCAACGTGCCACGGAGTGTGCCTCCGGCATACTTACGAAAAAAGCCGACCCGCTTCAAAAAAAACGGATCGGTAATTATGGAGGATCATACCATCAGTTATTGAAACAGCGGCAGGGGTAATGGTGCGGGGGATGGATCCAGACGGAGAAGCGGATACCTGCGGAACAGGCATCTGCGATACGGAAGGGGGTGTTGCTCCAAAATCCGATGTCGGCATAGACAGCCAAGCGAAAATCCACGGAAGGGGATTGGGAGAAATACCGCTCGATAGAGGAGAAGATCCATCCTATCTCGACCGAAGCATCCACACCGAAGGAAACAGGCAGAGGCGTCCATTTCTCCTGCACATGTTTGGTGGTTAAGCCATGATTAGGCATATCGAAAAACGTATCGATGAGGAATCCGTAATCGGCCGTGGAGGTGACATCAAAAGTACGTAGCTGCGCATGCATAACGCAGAGGGAGAAAGCCGGTCCGATTGTGAAATAGAAATCGCGCCATTGTCCCCCCAGACGCACAGGCACTCCTATCCGTACAGAGCGGTTTCGGGTATGGATATCGGTGTACGCCAGGCGGAGCAGATAGGGATCGTTCTGGGTATCCATCTCCGGTATAGAGTCCGTATAGTCACTTAAAGAGCCAAAGGTATAACGAAAGGACGCTTCGAGCCCTGTATGAAACAACAAATGATCGTGTCTGAGTGCATATCCGGCATGGATACCGGCTTCGGGACCGAAATTCTGCTGTTGCCTGGTAGCACCTGCCTGCGCTCCCATCGTAGCATAATGGGAGACTCGGTCTATTGCCTTGATCGGAGAGACGAGGGACAACAGACATGCTATAACCAGCACTTTTTCTCTCACAGTTTGCGACCTAAGACATCATAGACGGTATCTCCAATCCGAATGAACAATTGCCCATTATAGAAGATTTTCTCTGCTATTGGCCGGGTACTGTCATGCACGCTAATCCATCCTTCGGGCTGTGGTATCGGTTCGGGTTCCGGCATGGGTTCAATCGTCGGTTCATCCACCGGTACCTCTCCGGGTTGCGGATCGGGGCGCGACTCTCCTTCGTGGGCAAAATAGAAATAATCCATACTTACCTCCACTCCTGCCGTACCTCCGTTATCGGAATGGAAAGAGAGGATGCGTCCGGTATAGTTAACGAGTGTTGCACCCGCTGTAAGGAATGCGGTCATGGGGATATCGAATTCCAACCAGTTACCGTTCTGCGCAACAGGGAGCAACGCCTCGGTAAGTTGGTAGCGCGCGAGTTGGGCATTATTCTCTTTATAGAGAATGATATTAATCGGACGATAGGTAGAGGTGGTCCGTATGCGGGTATGCAGGGTCCACGTAGCATTGACGGCAGTCAGATCCACAGATGTTTTCGCCGCCACATCGGCAGACCACCATCCGTTGGTAGGCAAGAGGGTAAGGAAGGCATCGGCAGCCTTTCGGGTGGTGTTATTACCATAGGAGACGGAGAGATAATTGGTCTGATCCAAGCGATAGTCGGTACAATTCATCATCTCGGGTAAAGGAGATCCGTCATTGAGCAGATAGATACGGGTCTCTTGCGCCGGATCACCCGGGATGACCGGTATCGGATCGGATGCCGCCGACTCATTGGTAAGCATAAGAGAAGGCATGGTCCATTCGCCGGCAGCAGCGTCAGCCAACGAAGTGAAGGAACAGAGCACATCCGTTGGCTCATGATACACACCCGGAGTCATACGATAGAGCGGCAGGCAGAGACGGTTCCACGTCACACCGTCCCGCACGAGATCTTCGTCACGAAGGGTATCGGTGTATGCGATGGTGTCATTAGGCATATAAAGCCGGACGACGAAATCGCCTTCTACATCCGTACGCACCTGCGCAATCAAGTACCAATCGTCATTGACATCCTCCATCGGGCATTCGGTCTTACGGAGCATCTGCTGCGTGACAGGCATGTCAGAGTCCATCGAATAGTACGGGAAGGGGACATAGGACCATTGCATCCATCCTTGGGCACGTATGTCCATCTGCGCCGAGTAATCGACGACGGTGTACGGCGTTCCAGAAAGAGGAGTCTTGCTATTGGTGACGGCATAATAGCGTTTTGGAGGCAGTACTGTTCCGGGATCCGTAGCGGAAGGATCGTCGGTGAGGTAGCAATAATCGATACCTACCACATCTCCTGCGTATCCCAGATCGGAATGAATCTGGAGCAGTCGTCCGGCATATTTATCCGAGAAGGCGGGCAAGGAGGGGAAGTCGGACAGGGGGATGGACAATTCGACCCATTCGCCATTGGCGGGAACGCGTGCGGTAGTAAGGGGATAAGCATTCGCTGTACCGGCACCGGCAAGCACAAGAGAGAGGGTGTAGTTCACCGTTCTGCGTATCTTCAGTTTGACATACCAGGAGGCGTCCACCTCACTCAGATCAACGGTTCTTCCTCTGGATGTCTCGACCATGATCTGCCACCAGCTGTCTGCTTTCTTATTGAAAAGGGCATAGCGGGCTTCGGCATCGGCATAGATATTATTGAGTGTTAGTTGCGTGATCCCTTTATCCGGTCTTAGGTCCACCGTCTGCACCTCCTGCGGCAAGTCTTGTGCACGAAAAAAATAATAACGCTTCTCCGCAAAGAGGGAGAGAGAGAGACAGAAGGTGATCATCAATATCCAAATGCGTTTCATTTTCAATTTATGATTTATGGTTATAATACTAACAGTTCGACCCTTCGGTTCTGCTGTCGTCCGGCTTCGGTATCGTTATCCGCAACAGGTTCCGACATGCCTTTGCCTACCGTTTCGATACGCAGAGGATCTATGCCTCGTTGCACCATCGCCTGTTTGACCGCCTCTGCACGTCCTTTGGACAAACGAAGGTTATAGTCCTGCGAAGCGGTGTTATCGGTATGTCCGGTGATGCGTATGCGTACGTCTGGGTTAGCTATAAGGAAGGAATAGAGTTCATCCAATGCGTTACGCGAAGAGGGCAGCACATCGGTCTTATCGACGGCAAAATAGAGGTTATGGAGTACGATTGCTTCGCCCTTGGTGATGATCTTGTCGCCATAATGGATGGTATCAGGTGTCTGTGGCGGCGGAACGGGAGCAGGCGGAGGTGTCTGCTTGGGTTGCGGTTTGGGTTGGGGTTTGGGTTGAGGTTTATGCGTTGGTTTCTTCTTCCGTTTAGGATGATCGAACTCATAGAAGACAGCAAAGCGTCCTCCTACGAAGAGGGTGTTAAGCGGGTCCTCCGTTATGCCGGCATTGATGACTCCGACAGAAGCGAACAAAGAGGCTTCGTAATGGAGCGATTCGCGGAAGGTTTTCTTACGTCTTCTTCCTCTTGCTCTTTTCTTGGGATGATACGCCAGATATTTATCCAGATTCCATACCAGTTCAGCTTCTACCGCCAGATCCATATTCATCGTATGGGCATAGGTCTGTTCGAAGGGGGTGGTTGTCAGTCCATGGTTAGGCATGTCCGTCAGTTCGTCAATGAGTTGTTCATCGGTGACGGTAGTAGTCACGTTTCCGGTATGGTTTGTTCGTTGCCAAATAGGATAGCCGGCACGTACGCCCGCCATGATGGTCCAATCGCCCCAGCGATAACCGGCTTTGAGCGGAACGGATAGCGTCAATGCATGCCGTTTGTACCGCACATCCTGATAATGCTCATTAAGGGTCATCGTGGGATAAAAAGGCGCATAGGGTCGGGATGAGGTCCATTCTCCTTTGGACAGGGAATTAAGGGAGGTGATCGCCAGTCCTGTCTGGAATCGCCATGGCCGATATTGCAGTTTATAGACGATACCTATTCCGCCTCCCACTCCGCCTATATCACGCAATCCGGATTGATGGGTGAACATATTATCATATCCGACATGCGCTTCCAGACCCAGATAATGGGTAAGCAAAGAGTCTCTCATCTGCGCGTACGAAGAAGCAGTACCGAAGAGAGCAAGCACGAAGGCGATAATAGGGAAGATGCGTTTCATTGCAGCGGAGCTCCTAAGACCGTATATTGTTTATTCTCCCGGATGATGATAAGGTGCCCGTTCTGTATCCGCTTGGATGCAGGTGCCTTATCCGGCACGTCGGTACGGACAGGTTGGTACTCGCAAGAGCGGATGGACAATCCGTCGTCCCGTGTCAGCTGGACAGAATAGAGGGCATTGAAATCGAGTTGTTGATCTGGTCCTGTGTAATAATAGGAACCAGTGGCTCCCGGAATAGGTGTTCCGTTCTTATACCACTGGAAAGCTGTGAAGCGATAGCCTTCCTTTCCTTCTCCTCTGTTATACCGCTCATTATAGACGGCCAGCACATCATTCCATTTCTGGGTAAAGACCGTATTGGGATAGCGGACAGTGAACGATATCGGGAAACGGAGTGTCTCGCAATCGGAGGTAGAAGGGGTAATCAAGATGACTGCCGTATAGGTATTGGCATAGACGTTCTGCGGCAGCGGGATGAGGATATCCGTTCCGGACACGGTCAGTGTTCCATCTTTGAATCCTGCCTGACGGGCTTTAGAATCAAATGTTACCGTCACCGTATATTCACCGTTATGCGTGATGGTAAGCGGGATATGGAGCGCTGTCTCATCTCCGCATATCTCGGCAGGACAGGTCAGAGTTGCTTTCACGCATGAACGTACGATGACATGCAGCGCTTGCGCGGTGTCGCAACCGGTGATAGGTATGCCGTCATAGCTGACGGAAGACCAAACGGTGTCACGGGTAGAAGTGGTATAGGTGCGTCCGTTCGCCGGCCATGTATAGGACTCGCCGTCCTCTATGGTCACTTCAGTGAGCGGGATGACGGCCTGACGGGCCTGAATCACGAAATGGAACAGTTTGTCTTCCACCGTACAATCCCTGCTCTCTCCTGCCACGCGGTATTGACCGGACTGCGAGGGCGAAATCATATTGAGCATCAAGGTGTCGCCGGTATAGATAAGCCGGTCGTTATGATACCATTTGAAGTTCCCTACTCCGTCCGGAGCCTCCGCCACCATCATCACCGTCTCGCCTTCGCAAAGCACAAAGACGGTATCCAGTTTTTCATCGTCCACTAATACATCGATAGCGGCACCGTTAGCATAATCGGAAAAGAAGCCGTAGGTGAGGGTACCTTGCGGAATGGAAGCATGATCAACCACTCCGAGTTGGAACACACCCCGAAGAGCTTCCACTTCTACCGGCATGTCTGCAGGTTTGGAAGTTACATTATAGGATATATACGACCACGCACCATTCGTACCGGGAATCGATTGAAAAGAGGTCTCCGGCACCTCATTGCCATTCATATATAGATAGCCGATATTGGAGGTCTGCGTAAGAATATTAAGGATGGTATAGTCGCTATTGGGGATACGTTTGTAGGTCACATGATCGGAACCGGTACAGAGCATCTGGGGCAGGACTGTACCTCCGGATTCTCCGTTGCGGTTGGTGAATTGGAAAACCTGAATATCCGCATCGGCATGGATATAGGTGACGCCGGTTATGATCCGTGAGACGGACTGGAGCGAATCGAGCGTGATGGTCTCATCTCCGGCGGCATTATGGAGCGTGACGGAGGTAGAAGGATGGAGAGCAAGGATATACAAACTCTCGTAAGATGAACCGGCAAGAGGAATGACGGTATAATCCGTACCCGCCATATCGACCGGCACCAGTTGTTCTCCTACCGCATCCTGTCCGGAACCGGCAGCGACAGAGTCGTCCGAGGTAGTGACCGCAATGGGTTTGTCGGCACGCACACATGTACCGATGAGATGGGCAGCCGCAACGGTGGTAGAGGCTTTGACGGCATAAGTCTCTCCCCTATTGAGCACTACGGTGATAGGGATAGTAGAGGACGATCCGTCGTCATGGATAACGGGTTGGGAAGGGGTGATGGTGACGGTAGTACCATCTTCGGTAGCTACAATCTGGATGCTGTTGTTATGGCTCTTGTATCCGTTATATTCCGCCTGGTTGGCATACCGGTTTTGGGACATGATGACGAAGTCGAGTCCCAGTGCATTCTCTCCTTTGAGGGTATATGCTTCGCCGTTGGCATGGGTAATCTGGTAATAGGCGCTGACCACATGATCGGCCTCGACATACATACCGCGTTGGGAGATGACGTTGTACGGCACCTCTATATTCGCTTCAGCATAGGCTTTATGGTCTGTCTTTGGTGCAACGATGATGTCGCAGTAACTATGTGCGAAGACGACAGTGTCGCAAAGGATTCTGTTCCCATCCGCAGGTTGGGAGATGACGACATGCGCATCTTCGTCATAGGCAGAGAGGATGAGATGAAAATCCGCCTCACCGGTATGGTGCGAGTTCATCCACGGAGGCGCGAACCAAAACTGCCGCGATACCTGCCCTTGCACGCCGAGGGCGCACAAGAGCAAGGTTAAGCAGCTTATCCAACGCGTTAGCCTTTTCATATTAGAATGCAACACCCGGGTTAGTACCGCCGTTATCATATATTAATCCGGCATTATTGCTCACCATGAGTACCGACATCAACGCGATGTCAACACAGATTGTTTGCGGGCTTTGATATTTTTTCATACGATTTAAATTTTTCAAAATAATGATTATGATTTACTGGTCGACTGGTCGACTGATTTATTGGAGTTTTGTGCCCATTACGTTGTAACGGACTCCGTCACGGATGATGATGAGTTGACCGTCTATAACGACCTTATTGGTAATTTGTGATTGGTCATTGGAAATTTGGTCGATGCCGGTAGCGGTCTGCTCGCTCTCAAATCCGAAGCGTGCGCGGCGTGCTACATGCGCAACGGTAGAAGTCGTCTCGAAATACGCGCGCATACCTTTTATATTTGCGGTCGCATTCGGCCATGAGAGCGTGTTATTTGCAGCTAAGAGAAGGATGGAATGGTCCTCCGCAGACTGCTCATTGATGAGTTCGGGACTGATGACGCCCTTGAAGGTGATAACTCCATCCACCACCGTATTGTTCGGTTCTTTGTTGATCGTGACACCGGCGATCAGCGGGTTAGCCACCTCATTTGCAGGTTGGATGATATACGGCACACCTGCTTCGATAGCATCCACGAACTCAAAACCGAGATAGAGCTCGTCGCCGTCTTTCATGTGTGCATTGCCCAGTTTACCAATGGTAGTACCGGCACCGAAGATGGCTTCTACCTGCTCAGCGCTCAAGTCGAACGGCACGCAGAAGGTGTTGTACGATGCGTTGGTGAGCGAGCGAGTGATATCCACGTCAAGCGTCTGACCGTCACGTGCTGCAAGAACATCCGAATTGTCCGCATTATCCTTCAGCATGATTTTTGCATTATGTTGTGTTCCTTCGTCGATAGAGGTAATGTCGTCCGTAAAGTAAACATAATCAACATCCAGGAACTCACCTGCGATAAGATTGGCATTTACGTGAAGTTGTGCAGCGATCTGACCTGCTTGCAAGTAGGAAGCAGGAACAGCAGAACCTGCTCTGCGGTCACAGATCTTCTTTTTGAGAACGATCCAATCGCCATCGTTATAATTACGTCCGAAGGGCTTGTCCGCATCATCATTATTGATATACCAGTTTTGAGCATTATTGTCCAAATTCAGACGGAAGTTATTAAACCCGAATACATTATTGGACAAGTTAGAACGGAAGCGCACAACGATGTACCAATTGTCGTCGATTTCATTAGCAACGGTTGCCTTTGGCTTGAATGTAATGGCAATCCAATCTTTGCCCGTTTTTGTAGAAATGTAGTCACTTGCACGGTTGTCGCGGGCTGCGTTTCCGAATTCCACATTGCAGTCCACGTAATTGCTTGTCAGATTGGATGATTCGGGAAGCGGGTCGGTGTTATTACCACGAGTGAGGTAGAAACGATGTTCGGATAGCGCATCGGTTGTTATATTGATTGCATCAGAAGTCGTTGAGAGTGAAGCAGCATTCGTAACGCGCACTTTGAACGAGTATGCTGTTTCGGGCGTCAGGCCATGTAAGGTATATACAGTTTCGACCCCTGCAGTTCCTGCAATATTATCCACCAATACATTATCCGAGCCATCCAAGATAGCGTAAACAAGCGAAGCATTGTCATCATCGGCAGACATGGTAAAGGTTACGGATTTGTCTGTATTAGTGGTTATTACTACAAGATTGGAAGGCGGAGCAACAGCTGCCGGCAAAGAAACGGCAATATTCTGCGATGCCTCATTGCCGGCACCGTCTTGCGCGATGACAGTAAGGGTATGATTAACACCGTCCAAACCGGAAACGGTAATATCCGTTTCTGCGCCGGATGCACCGGAGGCAGGAGCAGAAGCCAGCACAGTCTCGCTCTCTTTAATGATATATGTCAACGCTTCGCCGCTGTCGTCGGAAGCAGTTACTGTCAGTACAACGCTGCTGGTCGTTTTATCTCCGTCAGACATGGACGAAATAACAGGTGCTACATTATCTGCAAAATCATCTACACTGGCAGCATTGTTAGTAAGGTACGCGTACGCGATGTCGAGATATTGACCTTGTGTTCCTTGTTTGCCGTCACCACTATAGAATTGGAAAATTGTTCCAGATTCAGAGTTGCCAAATATGGGATGATTTGCTGCATCCGCTATTGCGAGAGTTACAGTATTCCATGTTCCATCAAATGCACATCCCTTGGTTTCTTCTAAATATGTGCCTAAATAAGATGTTGCACCTTTAAGTCGGATTTGTATTTTATCTGCATCATAAGTTGAGCGGAACTTAATCACTAAATAACCAGTATTAGATATTTCACTAATGTCTGTGTTTGTTTTTAGGTTTTGATTAAAAGACCACCAACTCGTAGAAGAACTTTCAAAATGGCTGTAATATTTCTTAGCATTAAATAACTGATTATTAGCTACTATAGTTGTGCCCGGTGTTTGGTCTTTTCTTAAGTCATAAGAGACAACTCCTTCTGAAGGCAGGGATACGGAAGCATGGTCACCACGGAAGAAATAGTAGCGACGCTCAACGAAAGCAAGTGTTTGTACTTCTTCGGGTTTTACAAACTCTGCCTCATTATTGCAGGGGTCAGTAGCAACTACTTTGAACGTGTAATTTGTTTCAGGTGCGAGACCTTTAACCTCTTTTGTTGCATCGGTATTAGGAGCGGCAGATGCAGTTCCGGCAGAAGTAAATTCAGCATCGCCTTCTGCTTTATAGAAGAACTCATAACTGATAGACGATGCAGCATCATTAGCCGAAGCGGTCAGTGTAACGCTTTTGTCTTGGATATTGGACGCAGCAAGTGTCAAACCTGTCGGATCATCCTCGTCTGTACACTCATTCGGATCTACAGGATCGGGGGTATTGGCATCGGCATCAATATAGATTTGAGTGATTTCAAAGGATTCGCCGTTGGCAGCATTGATGCGGAAGAGTTCGTATTTATCACTTTCGTTAATTGCACCTGTGAAAGTTACCTCTTTGGGAGTGTCGTTGTCCTCGTTAGCAAAGTTTCCTTTCCCATTGGTGCTCCATGTTCCTTTTGAACTTGTTCCTCCAAAAGTTAAAACTACATCATCCAATGTTGTGGTTATACTAGATGCTTGGAGTTCCCATCCTAAGCGTCCTCCTTCACCACCGCCGCCCCAATAGGTACGGATAAAAGCAAATTCCAATCCTCCAGCAGAGTTTTCATCTGTTCTTCTAATTTTCACATGAATTGCTTGATTTCTCGTCAAAGCCAGTGTTTGATTGGATTTAAAGCGAATAGAAACAGCTACATTTTGGTAGCAAGTATAGGTATTACCCAAACCACGACCTGTAAAAGAAATTGTTGCAGGGTCAGGCTGAGTATAACCAGTTGCTGTCATTTGATTATCACAGCCAGTAATTGTTGTTGACACCTCTACTTGATTTCTCAGATCGGTGTAGCCGTACGGCGCGGGACCAAAAATGGCGTAGCCGGGGGTGGTTTGCGCAGAGGCGGTGAAGAAGACCGCACAAGCTGCGACGAGAGTAAATAGTAACCGTTTCATAGTACTAAATCATTTAAGTATTTATACATTTTCTTATTTGATCAATTGATCATTTTTATATTTTCTCATTTGATCACTGCACCTTGTACATTGTATTTCGTATCGTGGTGGATGATATAGAGTTGACCATTCTCGATGAACTTCACCGGTTTGGAATCCGGCATAACGTTCTCGATAGCAGTCCCTTCTCCCGGCTCAGAAGCGGGCTCGTTCGTGAAGTAGATATAGTCAATCTCGATAGTTCGTCCGGCCTGTCCGTTATTCCCGGAAGACATCACCAGCACATTATTGCCTGCCGGTACAGAAGCGAGGTGGTTGGCTCCGCTCAGGCTCTTGGCCAGCGGAAGCTCCTTCACTACGAAATCTGAGGCTTCATCGAAAGTAGAAACGAAGCTGATGTTTTGAGCGGGCGCTCCAAGTTCGATAGTTAGTCCGCGGTCGGTATTCTCCTCAACCACGCCGTTCTTGAGGCGGATGACAAGGCGCCAATTGCTATACACCTCGCTCAGATCGACGGCGTCATTGTTCTTGAGCTGGAAGTTAAACCACCATGCAGCATCTCCATCGCTCATGGTAGAGACACCGAAGAAAGAGGCAGAAGGCGTACAGTTCCACCACTCGGAAGTGAGATAAGCGCCTGCGCTGTAATCCGCCGTCTCCGCCACATTTTCCGGGGTCACCGCCGAACCTTTGCGCAGATAGATGCGCTGGGGATCCTGCCCGGGGAGCACCGGGGGTTCCGGAGGAGTAATCTCGCCGTCCTCAACGGTTCCTTCGTCCAGCGAGGAGAGGTCATTCGTGAAATAAGCATAGTCGATCGCGATATACTTACCGCTCTCTCCGTTCCCGTCCAGGTGAAGCTGGAAAGCAATCTGGTTCGCCGCGAGATAAGCCGCGGGCTTGTTGCCTTGCGCATCTGCCAAAGGCAGCACTACGATATGCCAGCGTTCGTCATTGAAGGTCTCCTCGGAGTTGTTGATATAGAAATTACCGGCGCCGTTAGCGAGGTTAAAACGCATTTTATTATTGCTGAACGCGCCCTCCGCGAGGTCGGACTTGAAGCGAACGACAAGCGCGTAGGAGTCATCTATCGCGTTGGTGACCGCAGCAGAGGGTTTATGATCTATCGCGCACCAGGAACCGTTAACGGTGAACTGCGCGTAGTCGGTTACGAGCGCGTCTTGCGTCGCGGAGTTGCAGGCTACTGCGGCATGCGCCGTAGGACGGATATCGATACAAGTGACGTCCTCGATCGTAGGGAGTTCATCGGCGTTATTGCCGCGATAGAGGTAATAGCGGATATTGCCTTCGGGCGTAGGCGGCACGATCGGGTCACCGCCGCCTTGGTCCTCATAAGAAGCATCGAGATAGATGGAAGTAATGGTGAACTGTTCACCGGAAGCAGCGCTGAGCCGCAGGATCTCGGCTGCGGGATACTCGACCTCCCCGATAAGGGCGCTCTCGGCATAACTATTATAGTTGTTCGTTTTGCGGTCGGCGTACTTGAGGGCGATATCCGAAGCGTCATCGGCCGCTATGTCCGCGTTGGCGACCTCCCAGGAGATGCGAGCAGTATTCCATCCGTTCTTACAAAGCGAGACTTGTACATTACCGACAGCCCCTTCCGCCTTCTGCAGGACCACATGTACTGCGCAGTTCTCGGTAAGGCTCATGGTCGAAGCCTCCGAGAAGGAGAGTTTGAGATAATTGGAGGTCTCGTTGATACGTCCGGGTAGTCCGGCACCGGTGAAGACATTTTCAGCGAAAGCGGCTGATCCTTGCGCCTCCGCTACCACAACAGAAGTGAGATCGACCGCACCTTCGGGCACCTCGCCGTAGAGGGCATAAGTAGCAGCACGTAGACAAACAGCCATTGAGACGGCCAAAGACAAAAGGAGAATTCGTTTCATACGCATATAGACTTAAGTTAGTTTTTCAATTGACGCCGCAAAATTAGTATAAAAATACAACAAAAATATGATTAAATTGACTAAATACTTACTGTTTTTGACACTATTTATAAAAAATGCTATTTTTTTTTGCATAATTCATCAAAAAGCACTACCTTTGCACCCAAAATCCGTATCGCGCATGAAAAAGTACACCGATTTACATTACATGCCTGTCACGTCGCGGGATGAACAATGGGGCATCATCTGCACGACAGCCGGTCACCAAACCATTTCACCGGGAGAGCCCTATCCTCCGACTGACAAACATCCCCATGACTATGTGTTTAAAAAAGCAGTAGGTCGTACCCTGAACGAGTATCAACTGGTATATATCGTAGAGGGAGAGGGATGGTTCGAATCCGCCCATTGTCCGCGCACCGATGTGAAAGCCGGTACGGTGATGATGCTTTTTCCCGGTGAATGGCATAACTACGCTCCCGACCCGAAAACAGGTTGGAAGGAATATTGGATCGGTTTCAATGGCCGCTATATAGACGAGCGTGTGGAGAATGGTTTCTTCAGTCCGGAGCGTCCGTTGGTGGTGATCGGTAACGATATACAGGTAGAGGAGTTTTACTTGGAGGTACTGCGTGAAGCGCAATTTGAGAAAAAGAACTTCCAGTTACTTATCTCCAGTGTGGTTCTACACTTATTGGGTACAATTGTATTCCGTCAAAACATGACCCGATACGAGAGTACCGATATAGCCGATAAGATAGAAGCCTCCAAACAATTCATGCGCAAGCATATAGAAGACGAATATCCGCCTGAGCGGGTAGCCCGGGAGTTAGGAATGGGTTACAGTTGGTTCCGTCGCATGTTTAAAGAGTATGTGGGTGTATCTCCGGCGCAATACCAATTACAATTACGCTACCTCCGAGCACGCGATCTGCTCAAAGGTAGCGATATGACGATTACAGAGATTGCTTACGAATTGGGGTTCAGTTCCGGAAACCAGTTCTCTACGTTCTTCAGCAAGCACTCGGGCATGTCACCGCGTCAGTTCAGGCAGCAGGAATAAGTTCCCGTTGTATGTTCTTTCGTTTGTCCATTGGCAATAACAGTAGCTGTAGTGCCTTCCGGGATGGAGAACGTCCACACACAGGTATCTCCTTCGTAATGCCATTCGGAGCAGATGAGTCCGGCGACAGACCGGTATTCGGCGTTGATAGAGCCAAGGCGTTTGTCCGGTACGGGAGCCAAGATGATATGTTTGAATCCGGGTTGTGCCGGATCGGATTGGATACCTGCCGCCGTTTCCCAGAGCCACTGGCATACGCATCCGTAGGCATAGTGATTAAAGCTATTCATGCCGTTGGGTGCCATTCCTTTTTCTATTGTATAACTGTTCCAGCGTTCCCAAATGGTGGTTGCCCCATTATCGACCGAATAGAGCCAACTGGGGTTACGACGCTGGAAGAGAAGGTCGTAAGCCACATCGACCATGCCGTTGTCCGTAAGGGTCTGCATGAGGATAGACGTTCCGAGAAAACCGGTCTGGAGACATTGGTTATGCTCCTTAAAGTTGGTACGCAGACGTTGCTTCATGTTCTCTTTCGCTTGGCCGTCCACTAAGTTATTATGCAGTGCGAAGAGCGCCGGGGTCTGCATGGTGTTGAGGATAGGTTGTTTGAACGAACCGTCCGGCAACAGGAAACGTTTCTGCATATAGGTTTTAGCCTCAGCCACCATGCGGATATACTTGGTGGTATCTTGTCCGATGGCTCGCGCCATATCCAGCATCATACGGGCATCTATCATCCAATAGGAGCCATAGAGGAATGACCAGTACTCCGCTGCTTCGGGTCGCAAGCCGTTAGCGTCCCATGGTTGACCGGTGAAGGACTCCAGTGCTTCGTAACTGAGCCAATCGCCCCATTGGTAACCGCCGTTATCTTCGAAGAGCGCATTATGGTCAAACTGCACCGCTGCACCATGATCAATATATCGTTCCATTGAAGTCCAATGCTCATTGACAAGGGCGGTATCGCCAAACTGCTTGTATATTGTCCACGGCACGATGATACCGGCATCGGACCATCCGACACGTGCCATATCGACATGGCTGGAGCCGTACTGACCAAAAGGTGCTACGCCCGGATAGCCCCCATTCTCTTTCTGCGTATCCCGCAGGTCACGTAACCATTTCCTGAAGAAGGCATCTGTATTGGCAAAGAAGGTACCTGTCTCGCAGAAGACCTGTGTGTCCGCCGTCCACCCGAGGCGTTCGTTACGCTGCGGGCAGTCGGTAGGCACGGAGAGGTAGTTGGAGCGCATTCCCCAGACCGTATTTTGGATTAAGCGGTTGACATCCTCGTTACCGGTAGTGAGTTGACCTGTCTCCAGTTCCGGTGTGATAGAAGAGACGGGTATTGAGTGCACCGAACGGATATGTACTTCACCGGTAGCTGTTATGCTCATGAAGCGATAGCCGAAGAAAGTACACTGCGGATGGTAGGTAACCGGTTTGTCTGTATCGGCAAAAGTATAACGCAATGTGACACCGGTGTCTGGGATACGGAGGTTGGTACGATGTACCGACCCTTCGGGTCCATCCATGCCGCGCTGGTGAGAGCCGAGACTATCATTGAGCAATTCGCCCGGTGCGCAAGTAAGTGTTACTCCTTCCGCTGCTTCAAAAACAAACTCCGGCACTGCGGCACAGTTCTGACCAAAATCCAGGACAAGTGTCTCACCAGAGTGAAGGGTAATTGTTTGCTCTGCCGTATAGGAGCGGTCGATGACCACTCGTCCGAAATGCGTATCGTCCGCCTGATCGACCTGATGATAGATATAGGTTTGTTGCGGGGAAAGCGCCAAGTCACGACGCAAATAGACCTCCGCTCCATCGGAGGGCAGTATCTCACCTTGGAACTCATGGTTTGTAACCGGAATAGTCAGTTTCTCCGGTGTGTCATAGCCCATCGGGATCCGTGCATCGTATTCTTCCCCGTCGAAGATAGCAGCATGTGTGACGGGTCCCGCAATACCGGCACGCCAAAGGACGGTATCGGTTCCGATAAGTTGCGTTGATCCGTCTTCGTATTGGAGTTTGAGCACGGCGCGGAAGGCACATTTATGTCCATACATACCTTTGGTACCGGCAGGGGTGATGATCTTATCCGCCCACCATCCGGGGGTCACTTGTGCAGCAAGGGTGAACCGGGTTTGATTCTTCACCGCCGATGTGATATCGTAGGTAAAGGAACGTTTGGTTTTGGCATAATGTGTATAACCGGGTTTGAGCACCTCATCGCCCACCTGATTTTTGTTCACATAGAGTTGATAGACTCCGAGTCCTGCCGTCATCCATACGGCAGATTGAACCGGTTTTTCTGCAGCGATGGACGCAACGAACCAGTTAGCCCCATCGGCTGCTCGGCTACCGTCATAGACGGTATCGGTAACGACCGGTGCATCCGCTACGGATATCCATTCAGATTGCTCCCATGCGGCATCCGGCAGCGCATCGGTACGTTCCACACATAGCTCCGTGCGGGAGCAAGAGAAAGAGACGAATGCCACGAGGGCTAAAAGGTACTTTTTCATTTTAAATTTATGATTTCACATTTATGATTTTCAATAGCCGTCGGTTGACCGAGGGTATTATACGTGCCGGTAGGAGTGACGATAATCAGTTGACCGTCAACGATCAATTTACGATTGGACGATGTACGATGGACGATTTGGTCGAGAGCTTCGGGGGTATTCTCCGAAACAACCATGAGCCAGTTGAAGTCACACGATCCGGCGGTGATACGGAACTCCAGCGTCTGTTTACCTTGCGGCAGGTTGACGGTAGTCATAACATTCTGCCATTGCGTCCAGGAGCCGGAAGACGGTATCTGGAGGGTCGCGAGGTAGGTACCATCCGAATAAAGATCGCACCATGTAGCCTGCTCTCCAGCAGTACGAAGAGTGAGGTCATATTCGCCGGCTTCGGGTACTTCGATTTGGTACGCGATACGGCTACCCTGTCCCGTATAACCAATCGACAGTTCCCCGTCAATATCCGTAGAGGTAACGAGCGATATATTCTCCATTTCTATATAATGCTCTGCCTCGATACGGGTGTTGAGGGCATGGTAGAACGCGGTGTCATACGAAGACATGTTAGCATAGACCTGACCTAAGAGCGTAAGGGATTGTTTATCGGAGGCAACGAGGTCGGTAAGGATACCGCCTCGTCCGAGGAACCACGCATAGCGATAGACATGCGGGTCACGCTCCATCCAGTCGATCATCTTGACCATGAACGCGCGTTGTTCGTCCACCGTACCGTTATCGCCCATGCCGTTCTTATCCATATTAAACTCCGTGAGCCAAACAGGTTTATGAAACTGTTCCCAGAGTTGGTCTATACTGCCTTTGACAGACTCCATGGCCCCCATATAAAAATGGATTCCGATATAGTCCACGCGGCAATCGGGACAGGCCGCAAAAAAATCGCGCAACCAGTCGTAAGGCGAGTTATAGGTCGTTCCTCCTTCTTCGACGCACCATCCGCACCAGTTAGGGGCTGGCGAGACCAGTTTGAGGTTGTATTCGTCCGCGATAGCTTCCAGCGCCGGCCAAGCCGCTGCAGCTTGCGACGGCGTCATATTGGCCTGATCGCGGAAGTTAGGTTCATTGAATGCCAACAGGTACTTGACATTCGGATGTGCAGCAAGGAACTGACGCAGTTGGTTGGCATTATAACCTCCGTTCCATGTCATCGGGACAAAGTCCACGCCGGCGGCTTCGAAATCGAGGTAGGTAGAATGACTCCAGTCATAGTACCATCCGGCTCCTTTGGAGAGGTTGGCGACGGCTTGGTTGGAGAACTTGGACTGGTCCACACCATAGCCGCGTTTATAACTCTGCGTCTGCGCAAAAGCAAGTAAGGGGATGAGCAACAGTAGGCTCAGCAAACTCCGTTTCATATAGGTTTAATCGTATATTATTGCACAAGGAAACAATTATCGCAGTTCATAGCAGCCACACGGAACGGGGCTGACATGTTACCATTGAAATCGACGGCATAGCATGTAAATATATCCCCTTCGGATGCGCCGCTTAGCACAAATGAAGGCACAAAGGAAATCTGCTTGGTGCTGCGTGTTTCGTTGACTACATAGTAAAATAGTTCTCCGCTATTGTCGGAAGCGGTGAATGTGACGGTGTAGTTTGCTCCATTATAACGTGCCACTGCCGTAGCCGTTGGAGCGGTTTGATCGCCAGTAGGCGTACAGACATAGGTGCCACGGAAATCCAATTGTTCAGAACATCTAATGCCATTTTGTCCCCAAAGTTTGGCACGAGTACTAATATAACAATCTGCGTTATCGCCTATTCCGAATAAACCATTAACCATGGTAAACATCGCATCCGAGTTGGTTTTTGAAGATGCATTACCCGTTTGACAAACCGTGTGAGCAGAAGTCCAGGTACGAACCTGATAATTATCCATAAAACCGGAATCAAAAGAATGTCCGGTCGAGCGCAATATGGCATAAACATCTTGATTGACACTCACCACATATAAATCAAGGTTATCTACCGCATCGCCTGTAGGAACAAATCCACTACTCTCATTGTATAAAGAAAGTGATTTTGCCTGCAAAATACCCAAGTTCGCCGATTGTTGGAAAGGCGTAAATACATTCTCGATGTATATTTGCGATATATGGATAACCTCATCATTGACTGCGCAGAAACGCATAAAATGCTCCCCTGCATTGAAAGTGGTCTCTGCGCCGGAACGAACGGCACCAAATGTGGACTCCGTCAGGTCGGAATTGCTCAATACGATCTCCTGATAGGCATTTGAAAGACTTGTATATGGAATGGTTTTGCCTGCGCGATTGGAATTCCATCCATCCCGACAAAGGGAAAACTGTACATTATTCTCTGAATCCACGGCCTTTTTCATCACGATATGGACACGGAAGGTCGTTGTCAGTTTCAGTATTTGAGCAGAACTGAAAGAAAGATGCAAATAATAACCATCTCCCACGTTACCGCCCAAGCCTTTTCCTGTATAGTCAATATAGGATGTCTGGGAACCATTATATCCGCCTCCCCAACCTCCGATTATGACAGATGATTTCAGGTCGGTGTAACCGGAAGGTACATCGCCATAGATGGCATACCCGGCAGGGATATCTGCCATTGCGAAAACGCTAAACAAAAGCGCGGTGAATAATAAAGAAATGTTTTTCATATATTTAATTTATTTTGGTTCCAAAAGCATTATAGGTACTCGTCGGGGTAGTAATGACGAGTTGATTATCGATTATGGATTTGTGATTTGTGATTGGTGATTGGTGATTTTCGATGGCGGCAGGCTGACCGATGCTGAGCCATTCGTAGTAATAGAGACGCGCCTTGGACAGCAGTTTGATGCGATGTTTGCCTGCAGTGAAGTTAACCGGGAAAGACTGGGTTTGCCAATGGTCAAAGTCTTCCGAGGAAGTAGCAGTTGGTTGAAGCGTAGCTACGAGCACATCGT
Source organism: uncultured Bacteroidales bacterium (assembly GCA_902799875.1). The sequence goes on from CADCCH010000009.1 coordinate 30,070, forward strand.
CCTCATAGACTTCGATCTTAGAACCGGATTTGCAGGCTATATGCATACACAGATCGTATTGTCCGGCAGAAGGGATATCTACGAGATACTCCGCCCATGAACCGGTGGACATATCCTTAAGCATAAGAGTATTGGTATCATCCGTAGAGGGAAGGATGGTGAGCGCTTTGGCATTCTGATAATGCGCGGCAGGTATTTTTTCGTTGATGGGGTGGAAGTAAGTAGAGTCAAAAGAGGACATGCCTACATATACCTTTCCCAAATCGGATAGTTTTCCTTCCCCTACATCCAGCAGGTTGATTTGCCAAACGCTGCTATAGGTCATAAACCACGCATAACGAAAGACGTGCGGATGTTTCTCCAGCATCTCCAGTTCCGTTGTCAGGAACTTGATATGATCTTCCGGTGTGGACGAGCCTCCGGCATTGCGGTTAAACTCTGTAAGCCAAATAGGCCGATGGTATTTATTCCAGAACTGGTCAATGACTCCTTCCATAGCCCCATTCGGCATATAGAGATGGATAGCGATATGATCGACCCGGCAGTCAGGACAATAAGAGAAGAACTTGTCGTACCAATCGTAGGGATCGGTATATTCATGCCCATCATCCTCATCGCGCACCGAACCTCCGGCCGGTCCGAAGTTCAGCGCCGGTCCGACAATTGTTAGATTGAACTCATCTGCTATCTGCTCGAGATATGGCCATTGTGCCGCAGCATATTTGGGTGTCATTCGGGACTGGGAAGTGAAATTCGGTTCATTAAACCCAAGGATATATTTGATAGAAGGATGTTGCTGCAGATAGGTACGGATTCTATTACGTCCGGTTTCATTATCCAATCCGCCACCCCAAACCATCGGGATATACTCCATGTTGAGGTTTTCCCAGTCAGCAGCAATCAGATTCGGTGCAGAGAAACTCCAGTTATAGAACCAACTCATACCCGGCGCGAGCACTTCGTAGTTCGCCCGATAGCCCATATTATTGGTTCCGGCTCCACGTTTAAAACTACGTGGTTGCTCCGCAAAGAGTGTTATTGCCAATGATGCGAAACAAGCAAAGGCGAGTAATCGTTTTGTATTCATCACATTGTCTTTTTATAGTAAGCACAGGCGGTAATCAGCCGCCTATGCCTGAGATCATAATTGGGAACCGAGTGCGTTGTATTTCACACCGTTCTTGATAATGACGATCTGACCATTCTCTATTACCTTGCGGGTCATAACCGTAGCGTTAACATTCTCCACTGCTTGCTCCTCATCGTTGCCATCGGTAAAGTACCATGCATCGATACAGAGTTGGGTAGTAGCGGTGTTGTCGTTGGTCAACATATTGAACAGATAGCCCGTAGAAAGCGGTTGTGCGAACGAGATACCTTTGTCAAAGATATCATACATCGGAATCTCGATAGTTTGCCAAGTCTGGTTGTCTTTCGGATTGACCAAAGCGGCCAAGTCCACCGTACATTTATCCCCATCCACTACGCTCAATGTCCAGTAAGGAACATCGGTTTTGCAAACGATGACCATTTTCCAGTTCTCGTTGATAGCAGAGAGATCCAGCGAGGAATTAATAGCCCAAGTTACACCATAGTAACCGGAAGCAGGTGCACCGGAGTTATCCGAATGGCACATGAAATAGAGGTAACTGAAGCCCGAAGGACCCGGATCAGAGCTGGACTCCAAAGAGCAAGTAAGCGACTGATCACCCCAGTCCCGAATCCAGAGCATGAGTTCCGTGTTCTCCATAATAGAGGTGTTGGCGTTAGCCGGAATGGCACGTTCGTCACCCATCACGTAGTAACGTGCTGCGAAAGTTGAACCTGCTACGAGAAGCATGAGTCCCAAGAAGAAACTTTTTTTCATACGTTTAACAATTAATTTGGTTAATAATAAAAAGTTATTATGATCCCAATGGGATTTTATTTAAACACATCCGGATATTTCTGCATGAAATAGACCGGAGTACAACTCCATGCATGGCATGCGGAGTTAGCGGGGAAGAAATCGTAGGGAGACAAATAGTCGTCCTTTGGGTCATACGCTTCCCAATACGTATCGGCTCCCCGCTTGATCATACCTCCCCAATAATCGACGAGATATGCCTTGGCATCCGTATTCATGCCGCACATAAGCATTGCTTCGATCAGATAATGCGTACCGTACGGCGTACCGGGCATGATGGTATGAGGCATTGCCAAGGCAGTTGCTATGGCTTTTGCTCCTTGTTTGGCATTCAGTATCCCACTTTTGACTGCCCATGTTTGTGCGAGAACGGAGACTTGTTTATCCGGTCCGCTGACCATCACTCCGCGTTTGGAATCATACATGGATCGTAGGGCTGCAGTGCTCATCTTCCGGGCAATAAGGGGATAATGCTTCACCTCATTTTCAAGCCCTAACATCTTTGCCAATTCATAGGTCTCTTTTAGCGCGAAGACCGTAGCACATTGCATAGGCGTAGAGACATCCAATCCGTCCCGCCAATCGAAGAAGATCCATACTTTACGTTTATGTATATCAAAGATATAATCGTCATTGAGATAGGATAATGCATCTTCAATCTGCCGTTTGGCAACGGGCCACAAGTCGAGTGCTGTCTCTTTGTCCTGCGTATCAATGAGATACTCTTTGAGCGTAGAGTTCCACAACAAGGAGTATGTGATCATATACGAACTGTCCTGTGCATGTGGGGTAGGACGCTCGAAGATATTACTTACGATAGTACCGTCCTCGGCCACTAAGCCGGCAAAGAGATAGAGACAGCGGCGCGTGAGATCAAAATTCCGGAAGCTATACCTGTTTGCCAACGATTCGAGATAAAGGTCTCCGGTCCAAAGGCGTTGATCCCGTTTGGGTCCGTCTTCATAAACTGTCTGCATACATTCGCGGAGCGTCTCGATACCCACGCGGTATATGGCATGCTCTTCGGAAGATAGTCCGTCAGGTTCCTCTACTTGTTCATCGCCCGCGGAAGAGACGGCATCGAAAGTTACACTATTGAGTGCGCAGTCAAAATCCATGCTGGCGCCAATCACTTCGATACGCAGATAGCGTCCTGCCAAACGACGCGGCAGTGTAATGGTTTGGTCCACTTCAAAGATATTGATTATCTCGTCCTGCATCCATGCGCGACTGAGCCATGCTGTCCAAGGTTCCAGAGGAGTATTCATTTCCGCCGGCAGTTCTCCCATCATGAGCCGAAGTCTGATTGGGGCATCCTGGCAACGGCGTAAGGTCTTGGTAGAAAGCGACAGATATCCTACCACATGCCGTCCGAAATCGAAGGTGAAAGACTGTCCGACAACTAAAGGACGTTCATAGACGGTTTGAGGCGATAGGGAAGATACATCGTATCGCCATCCTTGGAAAGCAGCGGTGTCCTGTACGGGTTCGACCATACGGACGGGTACGCAGAGCGTATGGTGCAATGCGGGTTTTGCTTCTTCTGCCTTACGCAACCATTCTTGCTGGGGAGCGAAGAAAGTAGTTGCCAAAAGGATAAACAATGTTTTCATATATCAATATGTTAGTCCAAAACCTATATCAAACAGGGTTCGTGCGGGTTGTGCAAGACCTTCCCGATAGCATACCTTATTGGGGTCACCGTCCGAGGATGGAAAGTTCGCAGCGCTGGGCACGTCGGCATAACGCTCATAGAAAGGCATGGGCAGTTTACCGGCGGGAGCCACCGCTCCTGTAAGCACATCGGTGATGGCATGTCCTGCTTCCTGACCGGGTAACCATGCCATAAGGATGGCGTCCACGTAAGGAACGATGTCAGTCAGTTCGATGACGGAACCCATATTCAGCACGAGCACGACCTGTTTTTTCTCTGCATGAAAAGTTTCCGCTGCATCCATGACCATGTTGCGCTCAACCGAAGTCAGATAATAATCTCCCTCGACCAGTTGTCGGTCCCCTCCTTCTCCTGCTATACGTTGCAATGTGATGATACAGATATCGTTCTTTTTAGCCATATGACGCAATTCCGTTTTTGTCCATTTCAGTTCACTCACGTATGGCATGAACCATGCGGATTCTTGCGGTTGCACACTTCGTGAATGTCTGATATGCGACAAGTATCGCTGTTCTGGTATGGTATCGAGAGTGAAGCCTTGCTCGGCAAGCGCTTGGCTGAGCACCACTTTGTAGGCTTTGGTCACGGCTCCGGAACCGGTTCCACCGGTATAGGTATCATACGATCCTTTCCCCAAGAGAGTTATTGAGCGCGTAGCAGGAGCAAGCGGCAGTACGCCTTTGTTTTTAAGAAGCACCATTCCTTTAGCAGCTGCTTCGCGAGCCAAAGCCGCGTGTGCTTCCAGCATCTGCTGTAGATTTGAGTTATCCGGATTGGTTTTACCCTGATTGATAAAACTCGGACATCGGCGTATGATCCGCAGTATGTTACGCAGGTTGCGATCGAGTACCGTTTCTTCCAATCGTCCGTTACGAACCGCAGCGATGAGGGTATCAATCTGCTCTTGCGTACCGGGCATGAGCATGTCATTTCCGGCTTGTTGCATACGTATCGGATCTTCTTCCGCCCACCAGTCGGTCATCACAAAACCATCAAATCCCCATTCTCCGCGAAGTATATCGGTAAGCAGATACGTATTCTCCGATGCATAAACACCGTTGATCTTGTTATAGGCCGACATGATGGTCCATGGTTGCGCCTCCCGTACCACTTGTTCAAAAGGTTTGAGATACAAGCCCCGCAAAACCGCATCCTCCACTTCCACATCTATACCATTCCGATACGTCTCCTGATTATTAGCCGCAAAATGTTTGACGCATGCCCCTACCCCTTTCGATTGGACACCACGGACGTACGCGGAAGCCATCGCTCCTGCTACCTGCGGATCGGAGGACATATACTCGTAGTTTCTACCGCAGAGGGGGTTGCGCATAATATTGATTCCGGGTGCTAGAAGGATGTCCACACCGTAGTAACGCATCTCCTCTCCGATAGATTGCCCTACCCGATAAACGAGATCGGTATCCCGGGTAGCCGCCAAAAGGGCGGTTGAAGGGAAAGCCGTACATACGCTGTCGATACGTAAGCCGACCGGACCGTCTGCCAACACGATACTCGGGATACCCAGGCGCGGGATGGCATAACTGACACCGGCTGCACCGCTCACCTTACCGCGCATCGTAGCCGTATTGCCCTGATACGTATCCCAATAACCATCGGGGACCGGTTCGCGATGCCGCGTAGCTGGTGCTGCTTCGGGCACCAGATTCCAGTCTTTACATGTGCCGACCAAGAGCGACACTTTCTCCTCTAAGGTCATAGCGGCAATGACGCGTTCGTCTGAAGAACGTCCCAGACGAGGCGTACAACCGCATAAGAATGCCAGAAACACTATGTAAATATTTTTATTCATTTAACCGGAACGAACTTATGTACCCATGCTTGGTTGCTTCCCTCTTTGTAGATCTTGGTCATCAACACCGAGTCATTGAGCGTAAGGATGGTAAAGTCATGCTGTCCCTGGCACTCACTGGGAATCGGCGGTAAAAATCCGTCCCCCGTCAGCACCAAATGGTAACGCCCGTCTTTCGTATCCATGGGGTTTTGCAGTTCCCAACTCTCCGTATAATCAGCACATTCGAACTCATCACTATCGATACCGGAAGTTCCGTTCGTTGTATGGCGATAGGTCTTGGCGGCATTGAGGACAAAGGTGATACGGTCATCGTATACTCCGTTATGACTACCGCGTTCAGCGGCCCACCAATAATCGGTCAGATACTCGATGAGCCAGGTCTTAATATCGATCAAACCGTAATAACCCGTCTCTTCAGCCAGCATCCAAGTCTTACCTTCTTCCGCTTCACATCCTCCGGTCAGGGCGGCATATAAGGCATTCGAGCATACGGTCTCATCCATCGACTCAATAGTAAAACGCACCTCTACTCCGGGGGCCATACCGTTCTTATTATAAGCAGCAGCGGTAACCGTATAGTCTCCGGCGAACTCAAAACGGCGATCGACAGAGGATTGCGTGAAACGCTTGGTTCCGATAGTCCATACCGCTACCCATCCGTCCGGCACATCCATGGTAAAATGCACCATGTTCGGATCATCCGCATCTATCACGGCTCGGGGATTCATCGCCGCCACTACAGCTGCTTCCGTGTTTGCTTCCAGCGTCGGCAGATCGCCCATGTACGTCCGGGGCTTACAGCCAACCATTGCCGTCAGTACGATCAGCAAGGTATATACAACATTCTTTTTCATATTGCAAAACGCTTTAATATCCGGGGTTTTGTTTGAGTTTATAACTACCTTCCGTACGGTCAATTTCCAAAGACGGAATTGGCATATATTTCCAGTTGTCGTTCCATACGCGGCTATAGTTGCCAATATCATCTGACCCACTGAGGATAGCCGATATATCACAGGGTGTCACATCCTTGGCATGACTCCAACGAACGAGGTCCCAGAACCGATGTCCTTCTCCGATAAACTCCAATCGACGTTCTTGCATAATAGCTTCCATGGAAACAGCGACATAATGCGGACTTCCGGCTTTGTAATCCTCTTCCGGGAAGGCCCGTTTGCGAACCAGATTGAGATTAGTCTGCGCTACATTCATCCATCCCTTCCGCAAACTAACCTCCGCCAGATTCAGCAGACACTCCGAGAAACGGAAAACGCGCACGTTATTGTTGAAATTCAATTCCGGATCATACGGACAGTCGTTGTATCCTTTTCGCGCCGTATATTTCTTATTGTAGTATCCGGTATGATTAGCACGTTCCGCCCAACTGATGGTGATACTCATCGAGTCCAGCAACATCTGCTTGCGCGCTGCGATATCAATGATAGAGGCATCACGGCGTTGATCTTTTTCATCAAAGAGCAGCCATGCTTGTTTGCGAATAGGGCCAAACCCCCAACCATCTGCGAACTCCGGATCACCGTCCAAACCGTTGATACCAATGAACTTGGGATAGATAGTTCCTTCTCCGCCTTGCGGCCATGACCACGAACCGGATTCGGAGCGGTGATTAATCTCCCATATACTTTCGGATTTATTCATTGACTCGGGATTGGTGACAAACTCATACTCGCCCAACCATATCCGGTCATAGTCTTCGCACAACATGAACTGCTGCGATTTTTTGATAGCGTCCATATCGTCGTATACCTGTTCAAAGCGGTCAACATCGTTCTGATACAGTACCACCCGAGCACGTAGCATTCGGGCAGCAAAGATAGTCACCCGTCCCCATTCCGATTCAGCAGGACGGTCCACCAAACGATAGGTACCGGTCAACTCACTCTTCGTGCAGCAATAATCTAGATCTTCCAGGATATGCGGATAGACTTCATCGGCTGTGATCTGCTCCGCCAGATAAGGCGACTCCAACACATGATCGTAATAAGGTATATTGCCCCAAAACTTCCATAGCCAATGGTAGTACCAGGCGCGTAAGAAACGCGCCTCCGCCTCATATCGCTCAGCAATAGCCGGATCTATGTCCTCCACTTGGGGCAGATTATCGATTACCGTATTACAGCGTTGTACGCCGGTGTACATACATTCCCATAAGGAATGAGGTGCATCTACAGGCATCATCTGAAAACGCTGCATCTGATGGAAGAAATTATCAGAACCTTTGTCTCCTCCCACGTATATATCGTCCGCACGCAGGTCACTAAGGAACATAAACTGGTTATATCCCCCGTAATAATCCGTCCACTGCAAAGGATCATATGCTCCGACCAGGGCATTAAAGATCTGTGCCTCCGTTTTGTAGTAATCCTCCAACAGATCGGCCGAAGTGGACTTGACATCCAAAAAACTGTCTCCGCAGGACGAGAAGCACATCGTTCCGATGAGCAACCCGATAAGATATACATATTTCGTTTTCATAGTATTCATACTTAAAATACAACATTGGCTCCTACACTGAGCGTACGACTTTGCGGATAACAACCGGCATCTATACCGATACTCGTTCCGCCAGAACCAATCTCCGGATCAAAACCGTCATAGGACGTAAAGGTGAGCAGGTTCTCCGCTGAGAAATACACTCGGATCTTCTGGAAATGAATGGTCTTCATCCATTTCTGCGGTAAGGAATAGCCCAACTGGAGTGTTTTAAGACGGAGATACGAACCGTTCTTGATATAGAGATCACTCGAACGCCAGTTGTTATTCGGATCCTGCTCTGTGACACGCGGAATACGTGTGCTCGTGTTCGCACCCGTCCAACGGTCCAACATCCAAACCGGTTGGTTGGACAGCGATAGATCAGGACGACGGGTCGCATCAAAAATCTGATTACCGGCTACTCCTTGGAAGAACAAACTCAGATCCAAACCATTCCAATCGACGCCCAAGGAGAACGAATAGGTGATATCCGGCATACCTTTACCAATTTTAGTACGGTCATCATCGTTGATCTGTCCGTCTCCGTTGAAGTCCACAAACCGCACATCTCCCGGATGGGCATTGGGTTGCAGCAATTGTCCGTCGGCGTTGACATAACCGTCTATCTCATCCTGCGTCTGGAAAAGACCATCCGTTTTGTAACCATAGAAGAACGGATACACCTCACCGTTCAACGCCCGACTGACTACACCTACACCCTGCACATTATCCAGATTACTGGAGCCGGTCTCGTTACCGTAATCGATCAATTTGTTTTTGAGATACGCGATGTTAGCCGAGATATCAAAATTAACCGGTCCTGCATGGAACTTATACCGGAAATCCGCCTCGATACCCCAGTTAAGCATCTTACCGCCATTCGTCCAGGGCTGTTCAATCCCGACATAACTGGGCAACAAAGCCGGCATCAACATATCTTCCGTCGTCTTATAGAACCAATCGAGATTGAACGTAAGGGCATTACTTAGGAAGCCGAACTCAATACCGACGTCTGTCTGCCGGCTGGTTTCCCATTTGAGATCGGCATTGGCCAAACGTCCCTGACGTACACCGGTGATAATAGCTTCAGCCTCTCCACGACCAAAGGTGTAATTACTTCCGCTCACGATGAGCGAGGTGTAAGCAAAATCGCTGATACGGTCATTACCGTTCATACCCCAGGATGCGCGAATCTTCAGGGCGGAGAACGCCTCCGGCACTTTCTCCCAGAACTCCTCGTGGGCAATATTCCAACCAACGGAGAAGGAGGGGAAGAGACCCCAACGGTTATTCCGACCGAACTTATCCGAACCATCGCAACGGAGAGAGCCTTGGAAGATATAGCGTTCTTTATAGTTATAGTTGATACGTGCGAAATAGGAAGCGTTGGTACTGAAACTGCGACCACCGCTGGTTCGTTGGTCATTGACGCTGCCTTGCGCATAATCAATAGTAGCCTTGTACGGATCATTACTCGGCAGGTCGTAGGCTGTTCCGCTCACATAACTATAACTCGTTTTGGAAGCCGACTGGCCCAATAGAACACCTATCTCATGTCCGTAAAATTCATGGTTATAGGATAAGAGGTTCTCCACCTGCCATGTATATGTGCGACTCTGGGAAGACGAAACAGAACTGGTAAGTGAACTGCCCGCTCCGCCGGAACTTAGGTAATACGGATAGCCGTATCCGTCGTAACGTCCGAAATTGAAATCGGCATTGAAACTGGACTTAAATTTTAATCCGTCATAGATCTCCAATTCGCCGGTCAGGTTACCGGTAAACCGGTCGCTGTAGTTCCATCCTCCCGGTAACTCCAAACTGGCAATGGGGTTGATTACCTCCCCCATGGTGATGTCCGGAACGGAATAAACCCGTCCGTCTTTATCTCGGATAGCCGTAGGGTATTTAGCCAACACGGCATCCGGGTCAGAAGCATAGACAGGTTGGGTCGGATCAATCAGCAGCGCAGAACCCAGCGGGGAATAGAATGCAGAGTTCTCTGCGATACCAGTTGCAGCCACATTGGAATAACTGATATTACTGGTAAGAGTCAGATGATTGAGCCATTTGCGTTCGTTGGTATCAATGATCTTATATACATTATTGTCGCGCACACTATATCGCGTATAATTACTACGCTTAAAGTTACCACCGACAATACCTTCCTGATCGAAATAACCAAAGCTGACAAAATACGTCACATGTTTACCGCCTCCGTTCACGCTGACCTGATGACTCTGAACGAGGGCATTGTAATTGAAGAGGGCATCTTGCCAGTTGGTTCCGGGATCGGTCGTAACCACCGGGAAGTATGGGGTTGAACCGTCGTTGATACGGGACTCATTCAGGATAGTCTGATACCAAGGGCCATTGAGCACCGCTTTCATTTTCCAAGGGTTCTGCCATCCGATATTCATATCGTAGCTCACACTCACCTTCTGTTCAAAAGCACCATTCTTGGTGGTCACCAGAATCACACCGTTCGCACCTTTGGTACCGTAAATAGCAGCGGAAGCAGCATCCTTCAACACCTCGATGGACTCGATATCCGTGGGATTGAGGTAATCGATATTCCCCACCGGCATTCCGTCCACCACATACAACGGGCTGGCATCGTTAATCGTACCAATACCACGGATATTAATACGCGTGCCGGCACCGGGCTGACCAGACGAAGAGGTGATGGTGACACCGGAGGCTTTACCTTTGAGCATATTATCGATACGCGTGGGTATGACCTTCTCCAGATCCTCGGCCGTCACCTTACTGATTGCTGCCGTAACGACGGATTTCTTTTGGGTACCATACCCGACAACCACTACTTCCTCCAAAGCCTGCGTATCTTCGCTCAAAAGCACACGTTTGGCCTTCGAAGCAGGCAAGGATTGATTGACATAGCCCATATACGAGAACTCCAGCACAGCCTCAGGAGCTGCAACGGTGACGGAGTACTGTCCATCCATATCGGTAACCGTACCTGTCGATGTTCCTCGTACTAACACAGCCGCACCGATAATGGGCTCTCCGGTCTTGGCATCCACTACTACACCTGACACCTGTACTTGTGCAAACAGAGGTATCGCCAAGAGCGCCATTCCAAGGATGATGATTAAACGTTTCATATTCCTGTTAACTAATAATGATTCAACAAGGACGCGATGTGGGGAGATGGAAAATCTCCTGCACATCTTTCATCGCTTTTTCCGACATGCCTTCCGGCTCTCCGCCCATCGCACGCGCCGACATATAGATAATAGCCGCTTTATTGAGTACATCCACCTGGTCAAAAGCATCCATTATATCTTGACCAACCGCAAAAACACCATGCTTCTCCCACATCGTCACATCGTACTGTTTGATCTTCTCGAGGGTTGCTTGCGCCAGTTCTATTGACCCCGGTACTTCGTACGGTACCCATCCGATACCTAAAGGGGCAAAAGCAAGCGTCTCGGGAATCATAGACCATAATGTACGCGTCATGGTATCGCTGGATTTAAAACGCGGTAAATGGGACATAGCAACCAGTTCTATAGGATGCGTATGCAAGGTAGCCTTATAGCAACTGCCCGACTCCAGCAAATAATGCTGCACCATCAAGTGGGAAGGCAGTTCGGAAGTCGGCATAATAGGACTATCGGCAATAATCTCATAATGCGCTCCATCCTCCGTGATGCGGATGATAGAACCGTTATCCATCGGTTCGCGTGCCAAGTCACGCATACGTTTCTGCGTACCTTTTGCATAGAAATAATGTCCCTTCAACATAGGAAGTGTCGTTCCGATAGCGATAGGCTCACTCAAAGCTGGTATGGATGCCCACTGAGGGGTAGCAAATTCGGTAATGCGCACCGAGATATTACCGCCATTCCGTTCACCCCATCCTTTCTGCCAGATATATCCGGCTACTTCCGCAACTTGGGAAATAACTTCTGCGAACATCGTATTTGTATCTAATATGCTCATATCAACTGAGGTATAAAACTACTGATGATTAATATAACGATTCCGACCGTCAGCACGATGATAGTGCGTTTGGAACAACCTTTCCATTCTTTGAGAAGAACACCCCACACATTAGAGAACACAACGTTCAGTGCCATCAGGATACAGAACGATAGGGTCATCAGTTGCGGGCTCTCCACTAAGAATCCCTTACCTAAGGATAAGCCGAAGAACTGGCTGTACCACAGCGCACCGGCCAGCATACAGAACAAGAGGTTATTAGCCCATACGTATCCCTTTCGGTAATCCCCGAAAGTGTGGTTCTTGGCGTTCTGCCACAAGCAATACACCATATTCGTAACAAAACCGCCCAAGGTAACCAATAGCGTAGCCGGTAAGGTGCGGAACATGGGATTGGTACCCTCAAAGTGGATGTCCGCTCCAAAAGTAAGCCCCACATTAAAGCAGCCGGACATAAAACCAGCCAGCAGGGCAATCACAATTCCTTTACCGAAATTGAACTCCGTCTTATCGGCCTCGTCGTTGTGGAATTTTTCCTTACTCTTCATTGCTCCTGCTACACCAATCACAGCAATACCGAGCAACGTCACAGCCACACCGACCAACACGACTGCCGTCAATTGGGACAGGGCATTCATCTGCGGAAAGAAGACATGGAGCAGGACGGGTCCCATAATGGTGCCCAAACCGGCACAAGTACCCAGAGCTAAACTCTGGCCTAAGGCTACTCCCAAATACCGCATGGACAAGCCGAAGGTCAAACCGCCGACACCCCATAGCACACCGAAAAGCATCGTCATCCAAAGTTGGAAAGAAGGAGTTTGTATCAGCAGACTCATAAGGCTCTCGCCGGCAGGAACAGCTAATAATGCCCCGCAAAGCGGAAAAAGCACCCAGGCAAAAACTCCTTGCACCAACCAATACGACTCCCACGACCACTCGCGGATGCGATTGATCGGCACATAACAGCTGGATTGGCAGAAAGCCCCGAGAGCTATGATCAAAAGGCCAATAAAGATATTCATCGTTATCCGCGTTTACCGGTTATTTCTTTCTCGTATTGCTCTATCTCCGCAATGAAATCCAGCCCAACAGGTACATTGTTTTGCACGCAGAACTCATCATATACAGCCTGCCATGGAAGACTCTTCTCCTCCTCCATCCATGCTAATTTTTGGAAACCACGCTCCGCTACCTCGTGGGTATGAATGGTCTTAACCGGCTCCAATAATGCACGAAGCATACAACGTTGTGCGGCACGCGAACCTATGACGTATGCACCTATACGATTGATACTGCCGTCGAAATAATCCAATCCGTAATGAACACGATCGGTAGCGCCTGCTCGAACAATCTCCTGGAAGAGTTCCAGAGTAGGGTCATCCATAATCGTAACATGGTCCGAATCCCAACGAACAGGACGACTCACATGCAGCATCAGTTCGGGTACAAAAAGCAACATACTCGATACTTTGTCTGCCACGGACTCCGTTGGATGGAAATGACCGGTATCCAATGTGATCATCACGTTGTTCTTCGCTGCGTAGGCGGTATAGAAATCATTGCTACCCACTGTCATCGTCTCCAGACCAATACCAAACACCTTACTCTCCAGACTAGGTTTCTCCCATGGGTATTTCTCTTTCAAGATCTCATCCAGACTCTCTTTGAGCAAACTGCGATACAACAACCGGTCCACCGTCAGGTCTTTCGATCCGTCATGAATCCATAGGTTGATGATACATGGGTCCTGTTGCGCCTCTCCTATTGCATTGGCGATGGCACGACAGCGTTTCATGTGCTCTATCCAGAATTCACGGATACTTTTATCCGGATTGGATATAGTCAGGCTGCCCGACTTGGGATGCGAGAAGTTCGTACTATTGAAATCCAGCTTGGTATTGTGCTCGCGAGCCCAATCAATCCATCCGCGGAACAGGTTGATGTCGCATTCGTTACGATCAATCATCTTGCCGTTAAACTCACCGTATATCTCATGAAGGTTCAGACGATGATTACCGGGGATCAGACTCTTGGCTTTTAAAATATCCATGCGCAATTCATCGATATTGCGTGCTTTTCCGGGATAGTTTCCGGTAGATTGAATGCCCCCGGACATGGCTCCTGCTTTGGGTTCAAAACCACACACATCATCTGCCTGCCAACAGTGCATGGATAGATGAAAATCTTGCATTTGACGAAGCACTTGCTCCGTATCGATACCTAACGCGGCATAACGCTCTTTGGCAATCTGATAGGCCGCATGTACGAGTTGATCTTTCATATTGTATATTATTAAATTATTTCATTTGTACTTGTATGTTCCCGAGGGCTGTTGCCTCTACCGCTCCGGTATATACTGGCACACCCACGGCTTGTTCCGTCAGCTGATTAAGGTAGGTATTCCGTGCACCACCACCGATGATATACAACGCCCCGATCTCCCACGGAGCCAATTCTTGCAACATACGGAACACCTCTCCGTAACGATGCGCCAAGGAATGGAATACACATGCTGCCATCTCGGCATCCGTCATAGTCTGACCATTACACACCTCCGCCAACATGCTCGTCGGATTGGCAAAACGCGCCTCGTCTGGATTAAATAAGGCCTTCTGGGTGTTCACGCTCTTAGCCATCTCTATCAGTTGGGGATGAGAGTAATTTTTGCCTTGAGCAGCCCATTCTTTGCGACACTGCTCAATAATCCACATGCCGGTGATATTCTTCAATACACGAACCGTTCCGTCCAAACCTCCTTCGTTGGTAAAGTTCATCCGGGCGCTCTGCTCATGAATCAAAGGATGATCAGATACGATACCCATTAAACTCCAAGTACCGCTGGACAGATATGCAACATGTTTACCATTATGCATACGCGGCACGGTAGCCACCGCACTAGCCGTATCATGACCGGCAACAGCTATGACGGGAATATCATATCCAAAATTTGCAACTTCAGGCTTGAGTACTCCGATGCGTTCTCCCGGCATTACCCGTTTTGGGAAACACGATACACGCGCCCCGCAGGCTTCTACCAATTCCACATCCAACTCACGGGTATGAGCGTTCAAGAACTGCGAAGTGGAGAGTATTGTATATTCGCACACCATATTACCCGTCAGCATGTAACTCACATAATCGGGAATGAACAAGTATTTATCCGCTTGCTCAAAGGGAATATAATGCTGGGTATGGCAGGCATAGAATTGAAAAATTGTATTGAATGGCAGGAACTGAATACCCGTTTTACGATAAACAACCTCTCGTGGTATTTTTTGGAAGAAAGCTTCCATTACCCCTTTTGTATAAGGGTCTCGGTACGCACGCGGATGCGCAAGCGCCCGTCCTTCCTTAATATATACGACATCCACTCCCCAGGTATCCACCCCTATTCCGGACACATGGATATCTTTACGACCGGCTAACAACCGAAGACCTTTTCGGATCTCCTCCATCAGTTTATCGATATTCCAGAAAAACTTCCCCTCCAGCTCGTACACCTGATTGGAGAAACGATGAACCTCTTCTAAAGTCCGCCCGTCAGAAGAAATAATGATACGACCGCTGGTGGCCCCTAAATCTATAGCACAATACGTATTTTCCATGATTTATCAATTGACGGCGCAAAATTAGTATAAAAAAAGGAATTACACATCTTTTTATTGATAAAAAAGTTTAGGTTTTTGATATTCTTTCGTTTTTTGATTCTTCTATATAGTTATTTCAAAATTTCATGCATAGGTACAACATTTTTTGATATACGCAAGAGATATGTGATTTTTTGAAAAAAGCGACCCGCTTCAGAAAGCGGATCGCCTTAAAAGGGTATTATAAAATAGGATTACTTCTTCAGTTCATCCGGCAATTCCGGCATGGCGCCGTTTTGGGTGCAGACGAAGGCCGAGACAGCCACGGCTTTCTCATGCGCCTCACGGATGGATTTGCCACGAAGAATCTGGGCTACGAACGTAGCGGTGAAAGAATCTCCGGCACCGACGGTGTCAGCCACCTGCACTTTGGGCGTAGCGACATAGCTCTCTTTGGTAGCCGTGAAGACATATGACCCTATCGCACCACAGGTGAGGATGAGCATATCCAACTCGTAACGCGCGATGAGTTCGCGGCAGATACGGCGGGTCTTCTCAGGGTCCTCGGCGATGAGTTTGCCGGGAACGGTAGGTTCGCCGAGGAGCATGGTCGCTACGACATCGAGTTCCTCGTCATTGATCTTGAGCACATTCGCCCGCTGAAGGGATTCCGCAATCACTTCGGCGGTGTACCAAGACTGACGGAGGTTGATATCAAAGACCTTGAGTGCATCCTCGGGCATAGCGTCCAGAATCGCTTGGATGGTCTCTCGACTGGTTTGGGAACGCTGTGCGAGTGAACCAAAACACGCCGCCTGCGCCTGATGCGCCACCTCTAACATGCTGTTAGTGAGGGGGATGTTATCCCACGCCACGCCGAGACAGATCTCGTATTGCGGTACACCTTTGTCGTCGAGAGTGACCTTGACCGTGCCGGTAGGTTGTTCTACGACGGGCAAGATATGATCGAGGTGCACTTTCTCGAAAGTATCTACAATCTCGTCACCAAGTTCGTCAGCGCCGATAGCGGAGATAGCACATCCGTTGAGTCCGAACTGCGAGACATGATAAGCGAAGTTTGCGGGCGCGCCACCGAGTTTGCGTCCTTCCGGGAGGCAGTCAAAGAGCGCCTCACCGATACCGATAACGTATTTTTTCATTATGCTCTGATTTTAATTGTCAAATAGGAGAGATAGAGAGCGCCTACAGCCATCACGAGGACGGCGCCGAGGGAACCCATGAGATCGGACATAACGCCCATACAAAGCGGGAAGATCGTACCTCCGAAGAGTCCCATGATCATCAGACCGGAGATCTCGTTCTTGTGCTCGGGGTCGTGGTTGAGCGCCTGGGCAAAGCAGATAGAGAAGATATTAGAGTTACCGAATCCGACGAGGGCGATACCGGTATAGAGTGCAGCCTGCGAAGAGCTAACGGCGAGAAGGATCATCGCGGCGATGATCATGCATACGGAGATAGCGAAGAACACTTTCTCGGGGATGAGCCGCAAGATAGCCGAGCCGGAGAGACAACCGATGGTACGGAAGATGAAGTAGAGCGAGGTCGCAAATCCTGCAGCCGCCAAGTCCATACCCAAACGCTCCATGAGGATCTTCGGCGCCGTCGTGTTGGTACCGACATCGATGCCCACATGACACATGATGCCTAAGAAACAGAGGAGGATAAACGGGTTGCCAAGCAGTTTGAAACACTGCGCGAAAGACGAGCCTTTCGCCACCGGTTCCTCATGGATGGACGTGAACGCCAGCGCAAGGATAGCCACGATACCGATCACCGCATAAATCGGGAAGAGCACTTTCCACCCCAAGCCCATATTCGGAATAGCCGCCGTGGCACCCCACATCGCTATATACGGCGCGAGGAA
>CADCCH010000010.1 GCA_902799875.1 uncultured Bacteroidales bacterium
GCAGATCGCGCGATTAACCTCACCACGATCGGTGCCGACCAGCAAGCCTTCGAGGCCCAGAAGAACACGGCAGGAGGTAAGAAAACCTTCAACGCGTACTTATGGTCAGTTTGTGGTGCTGCGTATGACGCAGAACACCCCAAAAACTGACCATGGGGTCCCCAAATAATTGATTCAATTTTTGGGGAGAGCGGAGCTGCCCCGAGTACTTCCTACTAAAACATGGTTTTGGTACATGTACGAGGGGTTTGCCCGCGAGGAAAGTCTGCGGTCAAGCCTACGATGCCGAGCATCCGCGCAGCTAAGCTACCCATGATTAGCGAAAGAAGGACACCCGCCAAGGTGTCCTTCTGTTTGTATTCGTCCGTTGAACGATTCGATGAGTGTTATTTGTTGTTCAGTTCATCTTGCAGATAGCTATATACGTATCCGGAAGATTGAAAATACAAGCCTGTATTCGGATTGTTCAGTTTCTCAAACAGACGGGATTGGTACACGATGTCAAATGCTTCTTGCATAGGAATACCGCGCTCCTCCATAAGACGAGAGATGAGATCTTTCACTATCTCTTCTTTCATATTCTGAAATTCCGCTTGCGATACTTTCATAGTTTAATCAATATGCTGAATGTCCACTATCGAGCCGTGGTAGAGTTTCATAGTTTTCCTCCTTTCCTTTGGCAGTATTCCTGTATCGTCTGGAGGTTTTCCTCAACGGAAAGTGTGTGCATGATGTTATAGTGTTTGTCGCAAAGCGCTAGCGCACCGTACTGACTAAGATAGCGATAGGCTTGCTGCTCGGAGATCCGGCTGCGTGACGCAAATTCTGCCACAAGCAGGACGAGATACTCGATCTTATTTAACATCAATTTTGACATACTATTTCTCCTTTATTTGTTACCTTTGCTACTTGCGACTGCAAAATTACACATTTTTTTTGATATACGCAAATTTTTTTCACTTTAAATTTGCACATATCGATTTTTTGTAGTACCTTTGCAGCCGTAAAACTCTAAATCAACGATGCAATGAAAAAAATTAACTCTCTCTTGATTGTTCTTGTAACAGTTATCCTTTCGTCTTGTGGTACCTACACGTACCAAGAATCTACGGCTCGTTACGTGGAGCCTCTTCGTGCCGGTTTCATCTCTCCGGTGGTAGCGGATATGATCGTTTCCGAGCAGAAAATCGAAAACACGGTAGAAGTGTATGCCGAGCTGAAAAAGAGACAGATCTCGGCGATCATGGCGGCGGATCTGCAAGGACGCGAATCGGCGCTTGTACTGGGTTGGAAGAAATATGCGTTGGCAGAGACCCTCAAGAAATACAATGCCGACGATATCGTGGCTCCGACCTTCACCATCACGCCCAGCGAGACCAAAGCGAATGTGCTGATGATTACCGTAACGGGACACACGGCGCAGTATAAGTTCTTCCGCCGCGCTACCAAGGATGATGTGGAGATGTTTGCTCCGTTCGTAGGTCAGGAGAAGGACCTTAATGTGAACGGTGCCGTATTGTTACGATTCAGCCGATAAGATAAATAGTATGAAACGATTCTATATACTCTTGCTGGCGCTGTGTACGATAAGTCTTGCGCAAGCACAGGTAGGTTTGGTGCGCAGTTCCGGTTACGGAGCTATCAAAAAGGAGAAGGTCCATCGTACGCACCAACTGCCGAATGCCTTTGTCGGCGTAGCCGGAGGTCTGGGTTTGACGGTTAGTCCGCATATCGTGTATCCTAACGGTGCGCTGAACTTCGATTTCGGTATCTCTATCGTTCCGAAAGTAGCCCTCGGAGGGTTCTTCCAATGGGGTATCCTGGAAAACTGGGCCTTGGGTGCGCAGGTCGTGGCCGGTGATTATATCAACCATAAGACCGCTTTCATCGGTGGATTCGGTATGGCGTGCAACCATCGTGGCGCATCTGTACCGTATGGTTCATCGTACATACACGGTGATTCATATTATGACCGGGTCTATACGACGACCTACAAACGAAACGATACGGACATCACCAGACAGGTGGCCTTCAAATCGGAAGGAGCGATGGGTGTCGCTTTGCGATTGGGTTTTATGGCGAAGAACCATTTCTATATGACCGCAGATCTCAAGATCTTCCCACAGATGTACAAGTACATCACCGATCGGTATGAGCGGGCCAATGAGGTGTGGTACGGAGCCGATGTGGTACACGAAACGGCCTATACCCTTTCCCTCTCGTTCGGTTATGCGTTCGCCATAACGCCGAAACAAAAGAACCAAGTAAAACAGGAGGCTGCCTTATGAAAACAAAACTGTTCTTTATCGCGATGAGCCTTTTGGCGCTTGTCGGTTGCGATATCCACACTCCGATTGAGATGGACGAGCACCCTTCGGACATTACGTTTGGTACTTTCAAAGATACGCGTGACGGATATACCTACAAAACCGTCACGATTGGTGGTCAAACCTGGATGGCAGAGAACTTACGGTACTGCCCGAATGAGGCCATCACAGATACCCGTATTCGATCGTCCTATGACCCGTATTATTACATTTACACTTCCATTGAAGAACCCGACACCAAGAAAAATTTCGAGAAGTACGGTATCATCTACAACTATAAAGCAGCGATGAAAGCTGCTCCGGATGGTTGGAGACTGCCGACTTCCGGTGACTTCTATGAGCTGATGTCGACCGTTCGGAATATGAAAGGATGCTACAATGATTATGATCTGATGCTCATGTTAATGGCTCCGGAAGACTTGGTTTGGGATGTTGAGAAAAATTTCCCTTATGTGAATTGTACCGGTTTTAGCGGTCAGTATTGTCGCCATTATGTTACCCCTTGGAGCTGGGAGACCTACGGGCGTTTTTATTCCTCTACTGACATGGAATATTGGATCGATGACAACTATTTAACCGGGTGTCGTACATTCCGTATTTATGGTGGTACAGACTCGTATTTGAATGGAACGGAGACCAATGAGGCTTCGGACGGCTTCCCGATCCGCTGTATCAAGAAATAAGAATTAAAATTTCAAAAAAGTGGCATACACTCTTGTGTATGTCAATTTTTTTTCGTACCTTTGCAGCCGATTTAAATTAGGTGTAATATGTTTGATAATTTATCGGAACGATTAGAACGGAGTTTTAAGATACTGAAAGGTGAGGGAAGAATCACCGAAATCAATATTGCGGAGACCGTGAAGGATATCCGTAAAGCCTTGCTGGAAGCGGATGTGAACTACAAGACCGCGAAGCAGTTTACGGACCAGGTGAAGGAGAAAGCGCTGGGTCAGAATGTGATGACGAGTGTGCGTCCGGGGCAGTTGATGGTCAAGATCACGCACGATGAGTTGGCGGCACTGATGGGTGGTGAGGCGCAGGAGATCAACCTGAAAGGTAATCCTGCCGTCATCCTGATGGCTGGTTTGCAAGGTTCAGGTAAGACGACCTTCGCAAGCAAGCTTGCCAATTTTCTGCAGACGAAGAAGGGCAAGAAAGTGATGCTCGTAGCCTGCGATGTGTATCGTCCGGCGGCTATCGAGCAATTGCGCGTATTAGGCGAGCAAATCAACGCGAAGGTATTCGCTAATGGTGGATTGCTTAATGGTGACGCGGCCAAGCCGCTTAATGGTGGTGATCCTGTGAAGATCGCGCAGGACGCGATCAAAGAGGCGCGGACATACGGGTATGACGTGGTGATCGTGGATACGGCGGGTCGTTTGGCAGTCGATGAGCAGATGATGCAGGAGATTGCGGCAATCAAGGCAGCTATAGAACCCTCCGAAACCTTGTTTGTGGTGGATGCCATGACCGGTCAGGACGCGGTGAATACCGCCAAGGAGTTCAATGACCGTCTCGATTTCGATGGTGTGGTACTGACCAAACTGGACGGTGATGCACGCGGTGGTGCCGCTTTGAGTATCCGCTCGGTCGTTAACAAACCGATTAAGTTCATCGGTACGGGTGAGAAGATGGAGGCGCTGGATGTGTTCCATCCGGCTCGTATGGCAGACCGTATCTTGGGTATGGGTGACGTGGTGTCGCTGGTAGAGCGTGCCCAAGAGCAGTATGACGAGGAGGAAGCACGTAGGATTTCGAAGAAGATTGCGAAGAATCAGTTTGATTTCAATGACTTCATGGGTCAGTTAAGTCAGATCAAGAAGATGGGTTCGATGAAGGACCTGATGGGAATGATACCGGGTATGGACAAGGCGCTGAAGGGCGTGGAAGTGAGTGACGATGCGTTCAAACCGATTGAGGCGATGATTAACTCCATGACCCCGCAGGAGCGTGCTAATCCGGCACTGCTGAACGGCAGTCGTAAGAACCGTATCGCGAAGGGTGCGGGTGTGACCATCGTAGAGCTGAACCGCTTCATCAAACAATTCGAGCAGACGAGTAAGATGATGCGGAAGGTGCAGCAGATGGGGCTTAAAAGGCGATGAGTGAAGAACATACATATCAACAAGGGTGGGGGGAACATCACCACCATCATCACCATGACCACACGGGGCCGAATGAGAAGAACCGGCGTCTGGGTGGGTCGTTACGTATGCGGGACAAACAGGCCTATTACGGTTTGATGTTTATCATTATCGTAGGCTTGGCTTATGGCGGGTACAAGTTGTACGATATGATTGCCACCGAGATCCGGGAGATGCCGAAGGATGACCCGACGACGGAGATCGATGTAGATGTACTGCGTATCCGTAAGGCCGATGAGCAGGACGCGAAACTGTACGCTGACAGTCTGGCGCAGCAGTATAACCTGGATTCGATGAAGCGTCAGGTGCAGATTGAAACCCGACCTGTCTATCGTCCGCCGAGAAAAGAGAATACCTGGTATATCACGGAGCGCGAATGGAAATCGATCTTCAAGAACTACCGTATCTGGAAGCGCATGCATAAAAAAGATAAGGACGAAGACGAGGAAGATTGAAGATTGGAGATTGAAGATTGAAGAATTATGATATTAGACGGTAAACAGATAGCAAAAACGATTCGCGAGGAATTGCGTGCGCAGATAGAGACTTTGCGTGCCCGGGGTAAGCGTGTACCGAAATTGGCAATCGTGATCGTGGGGAACAACCCGGCGAGCGAGACCTATGTCAATAACAAGCTCAAGGCCTGTGCCGAAGTAGGTATCGAGGCGGTTAAACTGGCGTATCCGACACAGATCACGGAGCAGACGCTGCTGACAGAAGTGCGTCGGTTGAACAGCGATGACACGATCGACGGATTCATCGTGCAACTGCCGTTGCCCGATCATATCACGGAGACAACGATCCTCAGTGCTATTGACCGCCGCAAGGACGTGGATGGTCTGACGCCGGAGAATGTAGGTCGGACCGTGCAGGGTCTGCCGTCGATCATCAGTGCGACGCCGCGAGGAATACGAGAACTGTTGGCACGCTATCAGATCAAGACCGAAGGCAAGCATGTGGTGGTGATCGGTCGGTCGAACATCGTCGGGAAACCGGTAGCCTTGCTGCTGATGCAACGTCCGTATCTGAGTTTACCGGGGATGAGTGCCGCTTCGTTAGGTGACGCGACGGTGACGATCTGTCACAGCAAGACGCAGGATCTGAAGTCCATCTGTCTGACCGCCGATATCATCATTGTCGCAGCCGGCAGTCCGAAGTTACTGACCGCCGATATGGTCAAAGAGGGTGCCACGATCATCGATGTGGGTATCAACCGCGTGGACGGAAAGTTAGTCGGAGACGTGGACTTCGAGCACGTAGCGCCCAAAGCCGCCTATATAACACCCGTACCCGGTGGCGTCGGTCCTATGACCATCGTAAGCCTTTTGCAAAATACCTTACAAGCATACAATGAACATACTCGATAAGATAGAAGGATTAGAGGCGAAGTTTCATGAGGTGAGTCTGCTGATCACGGACCCTGCGGTGATAGCCGATCAGGCGCGGTATGTGCGTCTGAACCGGGAGTATCACGACCTGGAGCGCGTGCTGGACGTGGCGCACAGATACCGCCAAGCGATCGAGGATCTCAAAGAAGCCAAAGAGATCAACTACAAAGAGGCGATTGATGAACTCGAGCCGCAGATACCGAAGTTAGAGGAAGAACTGAAACTGCAGATGCTGCCCCAAGATCCTGAAGACGGCAAGAATGTGGTGATGGAGATCCGCGGCGGTACAGGTGGTGACGAGGCGGCTATCTTTGCCGGAGACCTGTTCCGGATGTACACCAAGTATTTTGAGATGAAGGGCTTCAAGTACAGCGTTTCGTCGTTCAATGAAGGTGCAGCCGGCGGATACAAGGAGATCATCTTCAATGTGACGGGCGAGAATGTGTACGGTACGTTGAAGTACGAGAGTGGTGTGCATCGTGTACAACGGGTACCGGTGACGGAGACGCAGGGACGCGTGCATACGTCTGCAGCAACCGTAGCTGTATTGCCCGAGGCCGATGAGTTTGAGGTGCATATCAACGAGGGAGAGATCAAATGGGAGACTTTCCGTTCAGGTGGTGCAGGCGGACAGAATGTGAACAAGGTAGAGTCCGGCGTGCGACTGCGGTATAACTGGAAAAACCCCAATACGGGTGAGGTGCAGGAGATACTGATTGAGTGTACCGAGACGCGTGACCAGCCGAAGAACAAAGAGCGTGCGCTCTCGCGCCTGCGTACGCAAATATATGATAAGGAGCACCAGAAGTATATCGACGATATCGCGGCACGACGCAAGACGATGGTCTCAACCGGTGACCGGTCTGCGAAGATCCGCACGTATAACTACCCGCAGGGACGTATCACCGACCACCGCATCGGGTACACGGTGTATAACCTGGCGGCCTTCATGGACGGCGACATCCAGGGCGTGATCGATGCACTGCAAGTGGCGGAGAACGCAGAACGACTGAAAGAAAGCGAGCTATAATGTATTTATTCTACGCGCCAAATATAGCTATAGAGCCGGTTCTTCCGGAGGAAGAGAGCAATCACTGTGTGCAGGTCTTGCGCCGAACGGCGGGAGACGAGGTGGTGGTGACAGATGGTGTAGGCAACCTGTATCACTGCGTGATCACCAATCCGCATCGGAAACATTGTGAACTGCGTATCGAGCGTGTGGAGACACCTCAGGCACTGCACGAAGGATGGATACGTATCGGGATCGCTCCGACGAAGAACATCGACCGTACCGAATGGGCGATTGAGAAATGTGTGGAGATGGGTGCGGATGAGATGGTGCTGCTCTTATGCGACCATTCGGAGCGCAAGACGGTGAACATCGACCGACTGCAGAAGATTGTCGTTTCGGCTGCCAAGCAGAGTCTGAAAGCCCGTTTCCCGATCTTGAAGCCGCTGACAAAAATGACCGATTTGGCGATCGAAGGCGATCGGTTTATTGCGCATTGTATCGAGGGGTATAAAGCTACGGACAACAAGCGGGCACTGAAGGATAAGATTGTGCGCGGACACGAGACGACTGTGTTGATCGGACCCGAAGGAGATTTCTCTCCGGAGGAGGTGAAATGGGCATTGGAGCAGGGGTATGAGCCGGTGAGCCTGGGTGCAGCACGATTACGGACCGAGACGGCAGCGGTGGTGGCTTGTCATACCGCGGTACTCATAAATGAGTAAATTTGAAATTTGACATTGACATATTACTCTGGATCAACGGGCATTGGAGCGAAGGACTGGACCTGTTCTTCTGGTACATCAGTAAAGCGAGTACCTGGATTCCGCTGTATGTGTTGTTGGTGGGGCTGATTGCATGGAAATACCGCAACTGGCGCACGGTGCTGATTATCTTGATTGGTTTTGGTGTAGCAGTCGGCCTGAGTGATTACCTGTGCAGCAGCATACTCAAACCGCTGGTGTGTCGATTGCGTCCGACCCATGAACCGGCACTGGAAGGCATGGTGCATCTGGTACGGGGTTATACCGGCGGGTTATACGGTTTTTGCAGCTCGCACGCCGCCAATACGATGGCCGTCGGTCTGCTGTTCAGTCTGCTGTACCGCAATAAAATAGCTACCGCAGGTCTGATGACCTGGGTAGCTCTGAACTGTTATAGTCGCATGTATCTGGGGGTTCATTACCCGACGGATATCATTTGCGGACTGCTGATAGGGAGTCTGTGGGCTGTACTGGTGTGGCTGGTGCTATCCCGTTTGCTCCACGTGGACGACGAGGTTGCTCGGCGGGGTGGTTCATGAACCGCTCGAACTCCTGCGGAGTGAGTAGGTGCTTGAGTTCCTCACGGATTGCAATCATTCGCTCCATGTTTTCGGCACGCGTCAGGCCTTTTTGGCGCACCAAAGCGTACTTGAGATGCATGCGATAAATCGTATCAAAACGTACGGAATCGCGGATACCTAACTCGCGCGTCAGCCGAACAGTCTGCTTAAGCGCTTCCTCCTGCGGGGTACGTTGCACACGAGGTTCAGTGACCGGCTCTTGCGCCATCATACTGCCCGACAGAAGGGCTGCAACAAAGAAAAAAAAGAGTTTTTTCATAACAAAAAACATACAACAAAAATTATGCCATTACGCCCTGAAATAGCGTTAGCCACGAAACTTTATTTCTCCCCGGAGGGAGAAGCGCGTCAAGCGCGCCCTGCGATACGGGTGGCTTTGGCGGGTATGATCGTGGGGGTGATGGTGATGATTCTGACCATCTGTATCGTGGTGGGATTTAAGGATACGGTAACGGCGAAAGTAGCCGGTTTCGGGGCACATATCCAGATGGTTTCTTTTGATAATAACAATACCTACGACATGCAACCGATTGAGGTCTCAGACTCGTTGATGGCGGCACTTGGGACGTTCGAACATGTGACGAAGGTAGCACCGTTTATCACCAAACCCGGTATGCTGAAGACCGATTCGGCTTTTCACGGGATGGTGCTGAAGGGCACGGATTATTGGGATTTTTTTGCACGAAATATGGTGGAGGGTGTGATACCCGCTCAACCTAACGAGATCATCCTCTCGCGGTCGGTGGCGACGCAGTTGGACTTGGCCGTCGGTGATGCCGTAAACGCGTACTATGTGGACGCAGACGATGTGCGGGCACGGCGGTACAGGATTGCAGGCATCTATGAGACCGGTTTTGGTCAGTTTGACGATCTGTTTGTGGTGACACCCCTTCGGGACGCACGCCGACTGCAAGGTTGGGAAGCGGATACGTACTCGGGTGTGGAGATCTTAGTGGACGATGTGCGGTACTTGGACCAGACGGCCGATGCGATTTATTTTGCGACCGTGAATCACCTGGACGAGGACGGGTATAATGTTTATTATGTACAGACGCTCAAGGAGCAGAATCCGGCTGTTTTTGCGTGGTTGGATCTGCTGGATATGAATGTGATTGTGATCATAGTGTTGATGCTGCTGGTAGCAGGATTTAACATCGTAAGTGGTCTGATTATCTTGATTTTAGAGGGTGTGCAGTTGATTGGTACCTTGAAAGCCTTGGGTGCCGATAACCGTTTTGTACGGCGTATCTTCCTGACCCAAGCAGGGCTGCTGATCGGTAAAGGTGTGCTCTGGGGCAATGTGTCAGGTTTTGTGCTGGCATGGTTGCAGTATCAATTTCATCTCGTGCCCCTCGAGGCCGCGACCTATTATGTAAGTTACGTACCGATTGCGTTCCCTTGGGGATGGTTGGTGGCACTGAATATACTGACAATCGGTGTGTCGTTGTTGATTTTATTGTTACCGTCGATGATCATCTCTAAGATCAGCCCGGCGAAGGTGATGCATTTCGAGTGATGAAACTACAGACAATAGTGGACATACCGGCTTCGCCGTGGAAGATAGGGTACGAGGATCGTATCTTGATGGTAGGTTCGTGTTTCTCGGATGAGATCGGTGCGCAGATGCAGGAGCGCTATCTGAACGTCACCTGTAATCCGTTTGGTACGCTTTATAACCCGCTGAGTATCGCACAAGCCTTCAGCCTTCAGCTTTCAGAAGTCAACTTTCAATTTCATGAGGGCTTATGGCACTCGATGGCGCACCATGGTGCATTCTCGCGGGCGACGAAAGAGGAGGCGGAACAAGCAGTGCGTGCATCGATAGAAACGATGCAAAAGGCGTTAAAGGAAGCGAGTGTCGTTATCGTGACGTTCGGCACCGCGTGGGTGTATGAGATGAACGGCGCGATTGTGGGCAACTGTCATAAGTTACCGGAGCGTTGTTTTAACCGCAGACGTTTGTCGGTCGAAGAGATCGTGGAGGCTTGGAAGCCGATCTTGGCGCAGTATCCGGATAAAAAATGGTTGTTTACTGTTTCGCCGATTCGGCACATTCGGGACGGACTGCACGAGAATCAGATCTCTAAAGCGACACTCTTACAGGCTGTAGAACAGTTAGTGCTGAATAGCAGTCCGTCTCCGGCGACTCGCCGGTATTTCCCCTCGTACGAAATTATGCTGGATGAGTTGCGGGACTATCGGTTTTATGCCGATGATCTGGTACATCCATCGTCTTTGGCCGTGAACTATATATGGGAGCGTTTTGTGGATACGTTCTGCACGCCTCAGACAAAAAATGAACTCGTGCTTCAACATAAACGTTGGAAACACGAGCATCATCTTCCGTTACACGGATAAGTATTCAGTATTCTTATCTCGTTTTACTCGAACGATTATTTCAGTTTTCAGCTTTTCAAAGCCTTAATGGCTTCTTCGAGGGCGGCGATGCGGGATTCGGCATCGGCTTTTTTCTTTTGTTCCAATGCCACGATCTCCGGTTTGGCGTTAGCCACGAAACGTTCGTTGGAGAGCTTCGCCATCACGCCACGCAAGAAACCTTGCTGATGTTGGAGGTCCGCCTCCAGTTTCTTGAGCTCTTCGTCCACATTGATAAACTGATCCATCGGGATGGCGAACTCGGTCGTTCCGACGATGAACTTAGACGCGTTACCGCTCACTTCACCGTTCACCTTTACCTCAACATTCGCCAGTTTATCCACCAGTGCATTCAAAGCAATCGGACTAATCAGCGTCAGACGCTCTTTCTGCGGGATGTTCTTCGATGCGCGGGCATTACGGACACCGGCGATAATCTCTTTGAGATTCTCTACCTCTTTGAGAATTTCACCATTAAGCGCAGCGTCACCATTTGCATCATTGAGCGAAGCGCTCATTATCGATTCGCCTTCTTTGCGCTCGTAGAGGTTCTGCCAGAGTTCTTCGGTGATGAACGGCATAAACGGATGGAGCACACGCAGCAGACGATCGAAGAACGCGAGTGTTGCCTCGTAGGTGGCTTTGTCAATCGGTTGTTGATACCCCGGTTTGATCATCTCCAGGTACCAACCGCTGAACTCATCGCAGTACAGTTTGTAGATCTCCATCAGGGCTTCCGACAGACGATATTTGCTGAAGAGATCCGCTATCTCGCGCTCTGTTTCTGCCAATTTCGCATCAAACCACTTGATCGTGTATGCCGAAGTCTCGGGTTGCGGGATGTCTGCTACTTCGAGACCCTTCACCATACGGAAACAGTTCCAGATCTTATTGCAGAAGTTACGTCCCTGCTCGCAGAGCGAATCATCGTACAGGATATCATTGCCGGCAGGTGCGCTCAGCAGGATACCCATACGGACACCATCGGCACCGAAACGCTCGATCAGATCCAGCGGATCGGGACTGTTACCTAACGATTTGGACATCTTACGTCCGAGCTTGTCACGCACGATTCCGGTGAAATAGACATGCTTGAACGGCATCTTACCTACGTATTCGTAACCCGCCATGATCATACGTGCAACCCAGAAGAAGATGATATCCGGACCCGTTACGAGGTCTGCGGTGGGGTAGTAGTAGTTGATCTCTTTGTTGTCCGGGTTCTCGATACCGTCGAAGAGCGAAATCGGCCAGAGCCAACTACTAAACCAGGTGTCCAACGCACCTTCGTCCTGCACATAGTTGCCTTCGGGCTTGGTTTCCGAAACGATGATCTTGTCGTCCGGGTAGTTCTCCAGACCGGTCTGAGCCAACAAGTCGGCATCGTAGTACGCCGGGATACGGTGACCCCACCAGAGCTGACGGCTGATACACCAGTCTTTGATGTTCTCCAGCCAGTTGCGGTAGGTGTTCTTGTATTTGGAGGGATAGAAAACGATGTCGTCGTTCATTACCGGTGGTAAGGCGATATCTGCAAAGTGCTTCATCTTGACGAACCACTGCAGACTCAACCGCGGCTCGATGGGTACATTCGTACGCTCGGAGTAACCGACTTTGTTGTCGTAATCCTCGATCTTCTCCACGAGGTTGAGCGCCTGCAGGTCTTCGACGATCTGCTTGCGGCAGTCAAAACGATCCATGCCGTGGTACTTACGTACGTTCGGTTGGAGTTCCAGCTCGACCGTGTCCATGTTGAGGTGGGCATCGGGGGTGAAGATATCGATGGTCTTCAGGTTGTATTTTTGTCCCAACGCATAGTCGTTCACGTCGTGTGCGGGCGTCACTTTGAGGCAACCGGTACCGAAACCGATCTCGACGTACCGATCCTCAATGATGGGGATCACACGACCGACACCCGGCACGATGACGTGCTTGCCTTTGAGCCATTGGTTCTTCTCCTCTTTGGGGTTAATGCAAACGGCGATATCACCGAAGATGGTCTCCGGACGCGTGGTTGCCACAATCGCGTACTTGCCCGGTTCCTCTGCTACCTCATAACGGAGATAGTAGAACTTGTTATGCTCGTCGTGGTAGATGACCTCCTCGTCGGAGAGGGCCGTTTGACGCTCCGGGTCCCAGTTAACCATACGCAGACCGCGGTAGATGAGTCCTTTGTTATAGAGGTCACAGAACACCTTGATGACTGCTTTGGAACGCGTCTCGTCCATGGTGAAAGCGGTGCGGTCCCAATCGCAGGAACAGCCCAGTTTGCGGAGTTGTTTGAGGATGATTCCTCCGTGCTCGTCGGTCCAGTCCCAGGCATGTTTCAAAAACTCCTCACGCGTCAGGTCCGACTTATTGATACCTTGCTCTTTGAGGCGCTTGATAACTTTCGCTTCGGTCGCAATCGAGGCATGGTCCGTACCCGGCACCCAGCAGGCGTTCTTGCCCTCCAGTCGTGCACGACGTACCAAAATATCCTGAATCGTCTCATTGAGTACGTGACCCATGTGCAGCACACCCGTTACGTTGGGCGGCGGAATAACGATGGTAAACGGTTCCCGGCCATCCGGCTCCGAATGAAAGAGTTTATTGTCCAGCCAGTACTGATACCAGCGGGCTTCAATGTCAGTAGGATTGTACTTTGATTCCATAGATTTCACAAATTAGCGTGCAAAATTACTGCTTTTTTTCGATATATGCAAATTTTTTCTTGCAGAATTAAAAAAAAAGTAGTACCTTTGCACCCGCAAAGGTTTTTGGAAATACAAATTAACCAAATCGATAGTATGAAAGAGTACAATTTGACAGCCAAGATGCGTGCCTATCAGTGGGACGAGTTGACGGACGAGCAGCGTAAGGTAGTAGAAGTAGCGAAAGAGCAAATCCAACGCAGTTATTGTCCGTACAGCGGTTTTCATGTAGGCGCAGGTGCGTTGTTGGCAAACGGAGAGATCATCAGGGGTTGTAACCAGGAGAATGCCGCTTATCCGAGTGGTCTGTGTGCGGAGCGTGTGGCGCTGTTTGCAGCGGGTGCGCAGTATCCGGATCAGCCTGTGAAGAAGTTGGCGATAGCTTGTTTCACGGGTGGTCATTTCACCAAAGAGCCGGGTTCGCCTTGCGGTTCCTGTCGTCAGGTGATGTTGGAGACCGAGCACCGTTATCCGGGTAAGATGGAGGTGTTGCTGTACGGTGAGGACGCGACGTATGTGTTCGAGTCTGCCGCCGATCTTTTGCCCTTGACTTTTGTGAAAGAGAATCTTAACGGATGAATGGGTGAACGGATGAAAGGATGAAGGGATGAGAGTGATAAGGAAAATAGACATTTACCTGCTCCGGAATTTTCTGGGGCTGTTTTTGGCTACTTTCTTTATTGCGATATTCATCCTGCTGATGCAGTTCATGTGGATGCATGTGAACGACTTGGTAGGAAAAGGTATCGGTGTGGGTGTGTTGTCGGAGTTCTTTCTGTACGCCACCGCATCGGTGGTGCCTTTAGCACTGCCTTTGGCTATCTTGCTTAGTTCCCTCATCTCGTTCGGTAACTTGGCGGAGAAGTTTGAGTTAACGGCTATGAAAGCTGCGGGAATATCGCTTTTCCGTATTATGCGTCCGCTTGCGTTGGCGGTAGCGCTATTGAGTGTGGGTGCGTTCTTCTTCAGTAATAACGTGTTACCCAAATCGCAGATGAAGCTCTGGGCACTCATTTTCTCGTTGCGTCAGAAGAGTCCGGAGTTGCAGATTCCGGTGGGTGAGTTCTACGACGAGATAGACGGTTTTCAGATCTACGTGCAGGAGAAGACCCCACGTGGGGACCTGCTCAATATAATGATCTACGACTATTCGGATGGTTTTCAGAATGCGAAGGTGATGGTGGCGGATACGGGTCGTCTGACGGCCAGTGCCGACAAACGTTTCCTGATGTTGGACCTGACTAACGGTGAGTCGTTTGAGAACCTCAACCAGAAGCAGCAACGGGCGACGGGTACAACCAAGAGTATCCCTTATCGACGCGAGACCTTTGCCCACAAGCGGATCATCATTGATTTTGCCACGGACTTCAACCGCTACGACGAGTCTCTGCTGGAGGACCAGCATGTGAGCAAGAACGTCGCCCAGTTGATCCACTCGATCGATTCGGTCAAGGAGGTCTCCCGGGAACGGGCGGCGGACCAGAGTTCGTCTCTGGTCAAGGACCGCTATTTCAATCGCGACAACACGCGCAACGAGATGATTGTGCCGACGACGATTACCGATGAGGAACGGAAAATCTACAACCTCGATTCACTCTGGGCAAGTCTGACGCCGCTGGAAGAGTGGAGGGTGATCACGGACGCGCAGGATCGAGCTAAGACCTATCGGGACTTAGTGGATTACAACGCGATTGTGCTCGGTGACGCGGACAAGTACATCCGTAAGCACGAGATTGAACTGCACCGTAAGCTGACGCTCGCGTTTGCGTGCCTGATCTTCTTCTTTATCGGTGCCCCGCTGGGTGCGATCATCCGCAAGGGTGGTCTGGGTGCTCCGGTGGTGATCTCTGTCATCCTTTTTATCATTTATTATATTATCGACAATACGGGTTATAAGATGGCGCGCGAGGCGATTTGGCCGTGTTGGGCAGGTATGTGGTTGAGTTCGTTTGTGCTCTTCCCCTTGGGTGTGTTCCTGACCTACAAAGCCGCGACCGACTCCCCGCTCTTCAATCCGGAAGCATGGAAGATCCGTATGGATAAACTCAAACTGAAAGCAATTGAACTGTATGAAAATAAACTCCATCGATGAAGCGCTGGACGATTTCCGGCAAGGTAAGTTTGTGATTGTAGTGGACGATGAAGACCGCGAGAACGAGGGTGATTTCATCATTGCCGCCGAGAAGATCACACCGGAGAAAGTCAATTTTATGCTCCAGCACGGCCGGGGTGTGCTCTGTTGTCCGATCACGGAAGAGCGTTGTGCGCAACTGGACCTGATGCATCAGGTGGCGAACAACACCTCGATGTTAGGTACACCGTTCACCGTGACCGTGGATAAACTGGAAGGTTGTACGACCGGTGTGTCGGCGGCTGACCGTGCGGCGACGATCCGTGCGTTGGCAGACCCCAACAGCAAACCCGAGACCTTTGGTCGTCCGGGACATATCAACCCGCTCTATGCGAAAGCCGGGGGTGTGCTGCAACGCGCAGGACACACGGAGGCAGGTGTGGATCTGGCACGGCTGGCGGGACTGCAACCGGCTGCGGCTTTGATTGAGATTATGAATCCCGATGGTTCGATGGCACGTATGCCCCAGCTGCAGGAAGTAGCGAAAGAGTTTGACCTCAAGATCATCACCATCAAGGATCTAATCGCGTACCGATTAAATCTGGGTGAGCGGTTAGAGTTTAGCGGTGAGAGGGCATTGGTAGAGAAAGGTGAGACGGTTTTCCTTCCCACCCGGAACGGAGATTTTATGCTGACGCCGTTCCGGGATCTGACAACCGGATTGGAGCACGTGGCGCTGACCAAGGGAGAATGGAAAGAGGATGAACCGATTCTCTGTCGCGTACACTCCAGTTGTATAACCGGCGATATCTTCGGCTCCAAGCGTTGCGAATGCGGGGAGCAACTCAACAAGGCCATGAAGATGATCGAAACCGAAGGGCGGGGGATCATCGTCTATATGAATCAGGAAGGTCGCGGGATCGGTCTGATGAATAAGATTCGCGCGTATAAGTTGCAGGAACAGGGCGACGATACGGTGGAGGCCAATATCCATCTGGGATTCCGTCCGGACGAGCGCGATTATGGGGTAGGAGCACAGATCCTGCGTGAGATGGGGGCACATAAACTGCGTCTGATGACCAATAATCCCGTCAAGCGCGTAGGTCTCGAGAGTTACGGTATCGAGATCGCTCCCAACCGCTGGAACGAACGCTATATGCGGACCAAAAAAGAAAAAATGCACCACGACCTGAAGCTGGTTTGATGAGTTTGGCACGGTTTTTGGAAGACTCTTTTCGAGATCACGGGATCACGAGATCACGAGATCACGAGAAGTTAAACAAAAAATGATTGAAACAATGAAAAAATTAACTACACTTCTGATGACGCTGATGCTGATGAGTACAGCGTTGTGGGCACAAGAGACGATCACGGTCTCCGCCAAGAGTACGGACATCTCGGAAGGACTCGATCTGAAGGTGGTAGCTAAACTGTTCGCAGATGCTAAAAACCTGGAAGAGTTCGAGACGATGCTCAACAACCCGGACAGTGCGTTCTGTAACCTGGACTTGAACGGCGACGGACAAGTGGATTACATCCGCGTTGTGGAAACGGGTGAGGGTAACAAGCGACTCATCGTTTTGCAGGCGGTTCTGGCAAAGGATATCTTCCAGGATGTAGCCTCGATATACGTAGAGAAAGATGAGAAGAATGAGGTTTCCGTTCAGGTAGTCGGCGACGAGTATGTATATGGTGCGAACTATATCATCGAACCCGTATATATCTACCGGCCCTTGATCTACGATTGGTTCTGGAGCGACGCATGGTACGCTTGGCACAGTCCTTGGTACTGGGGTTATTGGCCGGGCTGGTGGTACGCACATAACTGTTGGGCACACGATTGGTACTGGCATCACTGCTACGCCTATCATCACCACCACTACTGCTGCTCGTTCCGTCACGCACCCCAACCGCGTCACGGGTATCACGAGATGCATCGGAATGTGAGTCGCCGGGATTATGCAACCGCTCATCCGGATCGTTCGTTCAGCCGTCGCAACACGGGTATGACGAATGCCCGCGAGATCCGCAGCACGACCAGTGTACGTTCTACGCGTCAGACTGCTACGGCAGCACCGGCAAGTAGAACAACCGCTGCACCTGCAACTCGCGCAACGGCGACCCGTACGACCACTACCGCAACGCGTTCGACCAGTGCAACTAGAACCACTAGTGCTCCTAGTTCGACTAGAACCACTAGTTCCACCCGCACCACGAGCACCGCAACCCGTTCAACGAGCACCAGCGTAGCTCGTACACCGAGCAGCACACGTACGACGAGTAGTACGGCAACGCGTTCGACCGGTACCGCAACTCGCTCTACGAGTTCAGCCGGATCGTACAGACCGAGCAGCTCCTCGAGTTCAATTAGAACGTCTAGCGCACCTTCCGGTGGAAGTCGCACCAGCGGCGGTGGAGGTGGATCCAGACCCTCCGGAGGTGGAGGCGGTGGTGGACGAACCACACGCAGATAAAAGAAATAAGGTGTCCAATCGGGCACCTTATTTGTTTAATGAGCAGCTAACATATTCTTCGGATCGAGCAGCTGATCTACCTGCTCCTTACTCAGCAACTCGTGTTCCAGCACCAGGTTATACACGCTCTTGCCGGTCTCTAACGCCTCTTTGGCAATCTTGGTCGAAGCCTTATAACCGATCACGGGGTTCAGTGCAGTCACGATACCAATCGAGTGTTTCACGGTCTCGGCGTTGTGCTCACGGTTGATGGTGATACCGTCGATACATTTCTTGCGAAGGATCTTCATTACGTTGCGCAGCCAGGTGATGGACTCAAAGATACACTCGGTGATGATAGGCTCCATGACGTTCAACTGCAACTGACCGGCTTCCGCGGCAAACGTAACCGCCGTGTCGTTACCGATGACTTTGAAGCATACCTGATTCGTTACCTCCGGGATAACCGGATTGACCTTACCCGGCATAATGGAGCTACCCGGTGCCATAGGCGGCAGGTTGATCTCGTGCAGACCGCAACGCGGACCCGAAGCCATCAGACGCAGGTCATTACAGGTTTTGCTCAGTTTGACCGCCAACCGTTTGAGGGCCGCCGAATAGCTGACGTATGCACCCGTATCAGGCGTCGCTTCTACGAGGTCACTGGCTAACACAAACGGTTCACCGGTCAACTCGCACATCTTCTTGATACACAGCTCTGCATAACCGGCCGTGGCGTTCAGACCCGTACCGATTGCGGTGCCACCCATATTGATCTCGTACAGCAGTTTGACGTTGCGCTCCAGGTTAGCCACCTCCTCTTCGAGGTTATTGGCAAAGGCATGGAACTCCTGACCACTCGTCATCGGCACCGCGTCCTGCAACTGCGTACGACCCATCTTGATCGAGTCATTGTACTCGTCACCCTTGTGTCTGAGCGATTCAATCAACAACTGCAACTCACTCACCAGCCCTCTGTTCATACGGATGAACGCGTAACGGAAAGCCGAAGGATAAGCGTCGTTCGTACTCTGCGCGCAGTTGACATGGTCGTTCGGTGAGCAGTATTGGTACTCGCCGCGTTCGTGCCCCATGATCTCCAGCGCACGGTTAGCAATCACCTCATTGGCGTTCATGTTCACCGTTGTACCGGCACCGCCCTGCACCATATCGGTCGGGAACTGGTCGTGCATCTGACCGTCAATGATCTCCTGGCAGGCCTGTGCGATTGCCGCATAGATCTCATCGTTGATCACGCCCAAGTCATGGTTCGCTTCGACAGCTGCCAACTTGATATACGCCAACGCGATGATGTATTCCGGAAAATCAGACATCTTCAGATTGGAAATCTGATAGTTATTGATACCACGTTGTGTCTGTACACCGTAGTACGCGTTCTGCGGCACCTGCAACTCACCCAGCAGGTCCGATTCAATACGAAACTTTTCCATAGTATAATGTTTAATTGATTTTACCTAATAAGGATTTTACAAACTCCACGCGGTTGAAGACCTGCAGGTCTGTCATCTGCTCACCCAGACCGATGTAACGAACAGGAATCTTGAACTGGTCACTGATGCCGATTACGACTCCACCTTTTGCTGTTCCGTCGAGTTTGGTGATGGCGAGCGAACTAACCTGCGTCGCAGCCGTGAACTGGCGTGCCTGCTCAAATGCATTCTGTCCTGTACTACCATCGAGTACCAACAGCACATCGTGCGGTGCGTCCGGAACGACCTTCTGCATCACGTTCTTGATCTTCGTCAACTCGTTCATCAGGTTGATCTTGTTATGTAACCGTCCTGCCGTGTCGATCAGCACCACGTCCGCATCATTGGCCTTTGCACTCTGCAGCGTGTCGTACGCTACCGATGCCGGATCGGATCCTTGTTGTTGCTTGATCACCGGTACTCCGACGCGCTCACCCCAGATGCAGAGCTGCTCCACGGCAGCCGCACGGAAGGTATCCGCGGCACCGAGGTACACATTCTTACCCGCCGCTTTGTACTGGTAGGCTAACTTACCGATGGTCGTTGTCTTGCCCACGCCGTTCACACCGACCACCATCACCACATAGGGCTTGGACGGTAACTCCGCCTCAAAATCCGGTACGTCGGCTACGTTGTTCTCCTGCAGCAACTGAGATATCTCGTCCACCAGCAGGTTATTCAACTCCTCCGTACCGATGTACTTATCGCGTTTGACGCGTTCCTGCACGCGCTCGATGATCCGCAGGGTCGTCTCCACACCCACGTCCGAGGTGATCAACGCCTCTTCCAAGTTATCCAGCACATCGTCATCTATCGTCGATTTACCGGCAATCGCGTGCCCGATCTTACTGAGCACCGACTCCTTACTCTTCTCCAGACCCTTGTCCAGCGTCTCTTTTTTCTCTCTGTTAAATAATCCGAAAAATGCCATTATCTATAGTTTTTTCTCATTCGTTTATAATCGCGCCTTGCCTCGCAAACCGCTTTCGCGCTACCTTTCTTACCCGTGCAGAGGAACATCATTGCTGCGGCGTAATCCAGGAAGAACCGGATACTTAATACACCCCATCTGCATTTACTGTTCTTGTAGATCATCAGCAGGTTATTGCGGAAATTGAGATAAGTCTTGCGGGGATTGTCGTAACTCAACGCACCGCCACCTAAATGGTACACTGTGCTCTGCGGTACGCAGGCCAGTTTCCATCCCTTGTTGCGCATCCGCCAGCATAGGTCAATCTCTTCCTGGTGCGCAAAGAACGCCGCGTCTAACCCACCGCACTCCTTATATACTTTCGTACGCACGCACATACACGCGCCGGTAGTCCAATCGATGTTTACCACCGTATCGTGTTGACCCTTGTCCTCTTCGATCTTACCGAATCGTCTTCCGCGGCAGTAGGGATAACCCAGCGGATCCAGAAACCCACCGGCGGCACCCGCGTGCTCAAAGAAGGCTTTGTTGCGCCAGCTCCGTATCTTCGGTTGCACGGCTGCAACCTCCGGATGGGCGTCCATGTAATCGAGTAGGGGACCCAACCAGTTTTCCGTCACCTCCACGTCGGAGTTCAGCAGCACCACGTACTCGCTGTCCACCTGCGCAATCGCCCGGTTATACCCCTCCGCAAAACCGTAGTTCTGCTCCAGTATGATGGTCTTCACAGACGGAAACTCCGTACGCAACACCTCCAGACTCTCGTCCGTACTGCCGTTATCGGCTACGATGACCTCACCGTCCTTCGTGTGTTGAACCACCGACGGCAAGTACTGGCGCAACATCTCCGCCCCGTTCCAGTTTAATATGATGACGCTACACTTCACTCTTCCTCGTAGTAGCCTTTCTCGATACCGTACTGCAGCTCGGCGTCCTGGATCAACTGAATCTGCACGCTGCTGATGGCGCGTTGGTCCTCCTTCGATGCGGCCAGCACGTAGTTCAACTGCTCGGTCTCGTCCACCTCGCCGTCCAGATACTCCATCTCTCCGGTAGCCTCGTCCACGCGCAACAAACCTTTCTCCTCCAGGTAGTCATCCATCGCATCCAGTACAAACAGGATGTCGTCGGCAGTCAATGTGTGACCGCAGGGGTTTTCGGGTGTCGAGCCGCTCGACCTGTCCTCCGCAGGAATGGCGTTATAGATATACTCCACCAACTCCCGCTCTTCCGGCTCCAACAGAGCCATCTCGATTGTATTCTGTTCCATAATTAAGGATTATTCATCCCAGTCAAGCTGGGTCTCATTACCTTCTGCATCGTACGAGCGAAGCACTGACAGGAATCCACCATCTTTCGATAGCGCATTAGGTACCTTGTCGCCGGGGACATATACACCGGAGGAAATGCCGCTCTTTTCCTTATCGCCAATGACTTTTCCATTCTCGTCCAAACGATAAGTATATACTGAGTATTCTCTGAGGATGAACACTTTATTAAATTTTGCCGGATCATAATCAGGTTTCATAGCGGCGTCCACTTTTACACCGAGTTTGGCAGGCAGTTTAGCCTGAACCGTTTTGCTCCATTTGGTGCTATTCAGCGTTTCGGTTTGTACCTTACCGTCCTGGTCATAGTAAGATACCTTAAAGTCTGCCACGAGAAGCATCGTGTCAGTTACTTCAAACGTGTACTCCAAACCGGCTGCAACAGGCTTGGCCTCCGGTGTTTGACCTTGTTGGTCCGGCTCTTGTTGTTGAGAATTCTCTTTGTTACAGCCTACCAGCATCATACTGCAAGCAGCCAACATCATAAACAATACTTTCTTCATAAGTATAATATTTAAATGGTTTGTTTGTTTTTTTTGCGCTGCAAAGGTACTACAAATTTTGCATATATGCAAGCCTTCAGGTATTTTTTTGTCGAAAAAGCCCGCCCGCTCTTGCGTATTTCAATTTTTTGTAGTAATTTTGCACGCAAAATTGGAATTATATGAGTGAATTTTGGAAACGGACGCTTAGCGGCGCGGTGTATGTAAGTGTGGTGATAGGCAGTATCGTATATCATGAAGTTTTCTTTCTGGCTTTGTCCACCTGCCTGGCTTATCTGGCGGTACGCGAATATAACAGTTTGACCCATCCGCGCAGTTGGATGGATTTGTTGGCGGAACTGAGTGCTGTCTTCTGCATCTTCCCCTGTACGATCGCGTTGCTCTACCCGGAGCCTTTCAGTCCTTGGATCATGCTGACCCTTCTCCTGCCGATAGGCATACTCGTTTCCGAGTTGTGGAACAAAGCGGAGCAACCGCTTTCCAGCTGGGGCCATTTTCTGATCGGCCAGATGATGATTGCGCTGCCTTTTGCGTTGATGAACGTCCTGAACCATATCGACAAATGGCTTTTGCTGGCGGTCTTTGTGCTGATCTGGGTCAACGACTCCGGTGCCTATTGCGTCGGTGTTTTGACAGCCAAGAAGATGCCCGGCGGCAACCATAAGATGTTTCCCCGCGTCAGCCCGAAGAAGAGTTGGGAAGGTTTGTTCGGAGGCTTTGCGTTCACGATCGGCGCAGCGTTCATCCTCAATCGTTTCGGTTGGTTTGATACCATCACCAAAGAGGGATTCGAGCTGCTCATTTCCGGTGCTTTTGCCCTCATTGTAAGTGGGGCAGGTACGCTCGGAGACCTGATGGAGAGCCTTTTCAAACGCAGTCTGGGCGTCAAGGACTCCGG
Organism: uncultured Bacteroidales bacterium; assembly: GCA_902799875.1. Next base: position 22,960 of record CADCCH010000010.1, read on the forward strand.
TAAGTTCCTGCCCGGCCACGGAGGCGTGCTGGACCGTTTTGACTCGATCCTGCTAGCTGCTCCTGTCACTTTGTTGTTCGTACTTCTGTTGATGCAATGTTGAGATTGATCGTATCTATACTCTCCCGACTGCCCCTCAACGTACACTATTTCTTTGCGGATTGGTTGATCTATCCGCTGATGATGTACGTGGTGCGCTACCGTCGGCGGTTGGTAGCGAAGAACCTTCGGCTCTCTTTCCCGGACAAGACCGATGCCGAGCGGCGTCAGATAGCCCGCGATTTCTACCGTCAGTTCTGCTACACGCTTGTTGAGACCATCTACGGCTCCAGTCGCACCAACGACGAGTTGCGCGAAAGGGAGGTCTTTGAGAATCCCGAGGTGGTCAACGCCCTTGCCAAGGAGCGCGGAGGTTGCGTGGTGATGATGGCGCATATGGGGAATTGGGAGTGGAAAGCGTCCTGTCAGAACTGGTTCGATCCCGAGGTGACCGAGCTCAATATCTACCGTAAGCTCAAGAACGAGAAGATGGATGCGCTGATGCTCGAGGTGCGTGCCAAACGCGACGGACTCTGCGTGGAGAAACAACGGATCTTACGCGAGATGGTGCGGTTCCGTGCCGCCAAGAAACCCATCGTCGTCGGACTGATAGCAGATCAGAAACCTCGGCCGGAGGTTACCCGCACCTGGCTTACTTTCCTGCACCAGGAGACCGGTTTCCTCGATGGCGGTGAGATGCTCGCCAAGAAATTCAACTATCCCGTCTTTGCCCTCCACGTCCGTCGTCCTAAGAGAGGTTACTACGAGTCGCGTTTTGACCTCATCTCTATGACCCCGCAGGACACCGCAGACGGCGAGATAACGACCGCTTATGCCCGTGCCTTAGAGCAGAATATCCTGGAGCAACCCGAACTCTGGCTCTGGACCCATAACCGCTTCAAATGGAAACGTACCGATGCCTGACCGTATAGCGACCATAGGATTTTTCGATGGGGTGCACAAAGGCCATCAGTTCCTCTTTGAGCACCTGCAACGCCTGGCCACCGAGCGAGGCTTGCAACCCCTCATCGTCACTTTTGCCGAGCACCCGCGTGCGGTGCTGGACTCCGATTACCAACCGCATCTGCTGAGCTCGTTGGAGGAACGCGAGAAGAAACTGAGTCAGTATGGCGAGGTGGTGGTGCTCTCGTTTGCCGACATCCACACCCTCACGGCCGCGGAGTTTATGTGTTATCTGCGGGACCAATATCACGTCACAACCCTTCTCATGGGTTACGACCACCGTTTCGGTTCCGATCGGCTCAAACGTCCGCAGGATTACCGTCGGGTGGGGGAGCAATGTGGTATCGAAGTATTGACCATGAGTGAGTACGTGGAGGGCGAATGGCATGTCTCCTCCACCGAGATCCGGACAGCGTTAGAGAACGGCAATATCGTCGTGGCCAACGAACTCTTAGGTCATCCCTACACCCTTTGTGGGCGCGTTGTACACGGCAAAGCAATCGGTCGTACGCTCGGTTTTCCGACGGCTAATATCCAGCCTCTCGACCCCCTCAAGATTATCCCGAAAAAAGGCGTCTATGTGGCGATAGTCAACACGCCCACCATGGACGATGCACCTGCTTTCGTCAATATCGACAAGCAGGGCCTCATCGAGGCGCACATCCCTTCGTTCAAGGGGGATTTGTATGATCAAATACTGAAAATTCGTTTCCTGCGCTTCTTGCGCGAAGAGAAACATTTCGATTCGCTTGAAGAACTGCGAACGCAGATCAAGGCAGATATTGATAGCACCCTGCGTCCGGCTTGATCCCTTCTCCTACCCGCGCTACACTGTCCCTATCCGCAGGATAGTTCGTCGCTATATCATTCTCTCCGATGCCCCGCGCCGGACTCAGACTGTCCAAGTGAAAATCATAATACACGTATTTCTTGTACTCGTAATACGTGTTGCGGAACACATGCTCGGTCGTGTCCTGTCCGATCCAACTGCCCTTGATCGTACCCGGATAATACTGCTCAAACGGGGTGGCTAACACCAACTCTTTCTCCCGCGGACCACAGATGATCGAGTTGTAGAAAGACGTCACGGTCTGAGGCGTTTCCTTACTCAAATTATGCACGTACACCGCCGCCACGTCTTCCTTACCGGTACTCTGAATGCGGACATTCGTCTGACCGTAATAGGACGCAATCGTCGTGTGGATAAAATCGTGCTTTCCGCCTTGACAGTACACGCAGTAGGACGCGCAGTTACTGATCTCGGAGTTAATCACCGTGGCATTCACATTCAGCAGCACCAACCCATAGACAGCATGGTTATGGATCCGGCAACCGTTCATCGTCAAGCGCGGTAAGTTCTCCTTCCGGTCTGACATACAGTACAGTCCCACGTTACCGGACAAGATATCCGTGTACTGCAGATCGTAGATCTGACTGTCCGTGGCTTGCAGGTAGATACCGTTCCAACCGCCCGATGCAAAACGGTACGGCACGGAGTCAAACAACTTATCCAACCGATCCGGCTGAATGATCACCGGTGCGTCTTTGGTTCCCTTGGCCGTCACGTCTCCCACCGCATAGATCGAGGCACTCTTGTGCATGTACAGTCGCGCTCCGGCATCCAGCACCACGTTACCCACCACCACCGTGTCGTAGATCAGATAGGGTTTCTTATTGGTGAAATGATAACTCGCAAAATCGCTCCGGCCGCTCTTGGACTGAATACGCTTCACGTCCTGACCGTAAGCCTCCATCACCACCTGCTGCGTGTTACCCGAACGCAGATGGAAATGCAGTTTTTCGGAGATCAGCACCGGGTTGTTCTGCTTGGTCGGATCAATGTCCACGCGTACAAAAACAAACGCACTGTCCCCGCCGTTGATCTGCAGATGGGTGATCTTAGTCAGATCCGCCTCGCCGTCCACGTTGACCTGAAAGAAGAAGCCTTCCACCCAGACCTGATCCACCACCACGGCGTTCTTGTTGTGGTTATAGACCATCACCTGCGCGGTCGCAGAGCCTTGCTCCGTAAAGACCGTGTCGAAGCACAGCGTATCGCACGAGAAACTCAGACGCAGACTCGCATCGTCACTCACCTGATACTCCTTGCACCCGACCCAAAGAAATAAGATGGCTATGAATACTATGTGCCTATAACCTTTCGCCATTCGTCTTTCGCCATTACTCAAAGTTAAACGTCAGACTCACGCAATGATTCGTCATTCGACTGATCGCATCCGTATAGAAGAAATCCTGTGGAGGTAACTCCATACGACCGTCTTTGTTGGCTAACTGGTTCGCAAAACCGATTCGGTACGTGATCTCCGGACAGAACTTAAACCACCGGAAATAGAGGTCGCAGCCAAAGCCGATCTCTGCAAAATAATCCATCGTGTTGAGCAGTACCGGTTTCTCGCGGTCGCGGCTCACGTTGAAGCTGGCACCTCCTCCGGCAATCACGTACGGTCGGTAGTTACCCTCGCGTTCCGCACTCCACTTCAGGTACAATGGCAGGTACACCGGCATCGCCAGCACATCGGTTTTGGATCCGTGTCCCGGTGAACCCTTCACTTCCCTACCGCTCTCGGTCTTGTAAGTGATTGTACGGCTGGCAAACTGAATACCCGGACAGAATCGCAGATTCAGGTACTTGCACAGACGCAGATCAGTTACGAAACCCACATGAAAACCCGGGGTTACCCCACTCACACGAGCGTGGTAGATCTCTGTCACACCCGTCAGCGGATCCGTGATCGGCATCTCACTGTCCGTGATACCGAACGAGGTAAAGTTCATACCCAGATGAAAACCGAAGTGGAAGAGTTTGTCGTCCACATACGGCCTGTTCCGCGCCTCCTGTGCCCTTGCCGGAACAACGAGCAAGGAACAAAGAGCCAAGACCAAAAATACTATTTTACGAAGTCCATTCACCATTAACCATTCACCATTCACCATTAAAAGGAGCTATCCGTCGTGCTGTTTCCGCTATCGTCCATATCGTCGCCACCACCACCGAAGTCACCGTCCGGACGACCGCGTTTGCGTTGCTGGTTACCGAAGTTATAGGTTACCGTCAGACTGATCGACCGGCTGTGCCACCTGTTCTCGCTGAACTGCCAGAAGCCTTCACCCCAGGTCGTGTTACGTCTCGTGCGCGAATCCAACAGGTCACGTACGTTGAGCGCCAGCGCCAGTTGTTTATTGAGGAAGGTATGTCTTAGACCGATATCGAGCGAGTAGCTGTGACTCGTCGTACCTTGTGCTACGACACGCGGTGAACGGTAACGACCGCTGATCTGACCGCTGAAGTTCTTGGTGAACATAAACTGCGCATTAATACGCACCGAGCCGGCAAAGATATTTTGTCCCGCCAGGTCCACCGGAATCTCTATACCCTGATGCTGAATCGTCTCATGGACCGCCGCGATGTTGTTCCAATAGAAATTGGCGGATGTAGTCAGTTGCAGCAACTCCCCGAACAAACGGTTCTTGGCTACTACCTCCACACCTAACTCCTGTCGCGTTGCTACATTCAGATACGTGTTCTTCATCACGTTACCATCCATGTACTTGATGTTCTGCACCGCACCTTCGTTGTATTTCCAGAACACACCGGCACTCAGCGTATGCCGCTCCCAGGTCTTGAGGTAATTGAGCTCCAGGTTATTCGAGTACGACGGCAACAAATCCACGTTACCGTAGCTGATGTTCGTACTATCGGAGAAGTCCATTCGCGGGTTAATCTGGTGTCCCCACGGACGACGTACACGGCGCGTGTAGTTCAACTGCAACTCGTGTCCGTTACCGAAATCATACCCGATATACGCACTTGGGAAGAGTTGGAAATAACTTGTATCTTTCTTATGCTCGATGCCCGCGTACGAGTCCTTCGTCGCACCCATGCCGTCTTTGTAACTCGACTCCAGATGCCGCATGTAATACTCCCCGCGCAGACCGACCTGCAAGGACAACTTGTCCCAGAACCGGTTACCGTATGTAATATAGATCGCGTGGTTCTGCGTCAGACCGTTCACCTCCGAATAGTAGGGATACAACTCATTGATCACACTGCCGTCCTGACGTTTGTTATGTGCGTCCGACGTACTGTTGCTCCAGTTGCGGGTGTAGTCATAACCCGCTTCCAGACGACTCTGCGGCGTCGGTTTCCATTCGTAGTCGGCCTTGATCTCGATACCCTGTTCCTTACTCGTGCTGTTCTGGTCCTGCCAGGTCGTGTCCGTGCCCTCAATCTGCGTGTAGTCGGTGAACATATTAAAACCGAAGTTATTATACGTACCGCTCACGTTGAGCTTGTGCTCGTCTAACTCAAACTGATAGTCCAGTGTCGCATTTCCACCCGGATGGCTACCCGTGCCGGTCTGGTCACGTGTGTAATCGCGCAGCACGTTTCCTGCCGCATCGGTCAACAAGTACGAGCGGTGGTTGGTGTTGCTCATATTGAACACTTTCGGTTCACTCACCATACCGAATCCCGACACACCGAGTGTATGACCCTCCGCCAGACGGAAGTTCAGACCTCCACGCGCAAACATACCTCCACCGCGGTGGTTCTGCAGACCCTCTTGCGTCAGGTGACTCTGAATCAGACTCGAGTCTAATTGCTCGCTACCGGCACCCTTGAGGTTATACCGGTCGGTCTGACTACCGCCATTGCTGATATGATAGCGGTATCCGACATTGAAATAACCATCGACAGGACCCGCATTGAAATTGATGTTAAAGCCCACATTCGCGCCGGGCGGAACGTTCCAGGGTGCCGCCAAGGAATAATCGAGACCTGCCTGCACCGAGCCGTAATAACCCGCCTTGCGGTCTTTTTTCATCACCAGGTTAATGATACCCGACGTTCCTTCGGGACTAAACTTCGCACTCGGGTTGGTGATCAACTCGATCTTCTCAATCGTTCCCGCAGGCATCTGCTGCAGCACCTGCGCACGGTTCTCGCTGTTCAGTCCGGCCGGTTTACCGTTGATCCAGATCTCCACGTCCTCGCTGTTACGCAGACTGATGTTGCCTTCCTGATCCACATCGACAGACGGGATGTTCTCCAGCACGTCCGTCACACTCGCACCGGCTGATGCGATGTTCTGATCCACCGTGAACACTTTCTTATCTAACTCAAAACGCATCGAGCTGCCCTGTCCGACCACCTCCACGTCTTGCAGCATCTTCGAGTCCTCACGCAGCGCAATACGACCGACGTTCACCGGTTTACCGGCAACCACCAGCTCTTTCTTCTGCTCCGTATAACCCATGAAAGACACCACCAACGTGTAGTTGCCGTCCTTGAGCTCGAGTGTGAATACACCCGTCTCGTCGGTGATCGTTCCGGTGACCAGATTATTACCTTGCATCACACCCACGTTAGCGAAATCAATCGCTTTCTTCGTCCAGAAGTCCACCACCTTACCCGTTATCTCAACGGCGTAAAGACTTATTGTTATCACCAACAGTGCAACGATGGAGAATATTCGCCTCATAAAAATCTTAAATCTTAAATCTTCAATTATTTAAAAGCCATTCCACGGCTTTTAAATAACCGTCCGTACCTTTTCCTATTATACTATGCGCACACACGTCCGTGAGTAAGCTCACTTGCCGGAACGGTTCCCGTTTCGCGATGTCACTTATATGCACCTCTACCACCGGCACCTCGCATTCCTCCACCGCATCCCTCAATGCTACACTTGTGTGCGAGTAACCGCCTGCGTTTAATACTATACCGTCTCCTTCGAAGCCTTGAATCTGATCAATCAGGTCGCCTTCGTGGTTCGACTGGAAGTACGTAAAGCAGACCTCCGGCCATCTTTTTTGGATGTCCAGCAAAATCTGTGCCATCGAGCGGTTGCCGTATATCTCCGGCTTGCGCAAGCCCAGACGATTCAGATTAGGTCCGTTGAGAATGAGTATTTTCATCGTGCGCCGTTAACAGCCAGCAGGAACTCGTCGTTGTCTTCCGTTCTTTCCATGTAGGCTTTGAGCTTCTCCATCGCCTCCTGCCCACTCATATCGCTGAGCATCTTGCGTATCGTCCACATGCGCGTCAGCACATCCGCCGGCAACAGCAGATCATCGCGACGCGTACTCGAGGCGGGTATATCCACCGCCGGGAAGATACGCTTGTTCGCCAGCTTGCGATCGAGCTGCAGCTCCATGTTTCCCGTTCCCTTGAACTCCTCGAAGATCAGGTCATCCATCTTACTTCCGGTCTCGGTCAGGGCGGTCGCAATGATCGTCAAGCTACCACCGTTCTCGATGTTACGTGCCGCACCAAAGAAACGTTTGGGCTTATGCAGCGCCTGTGCTTCCACACCGCCGCTCAGCACCTTACCGCTACTCGGAGCTACCGTGTTATATGCACGCGCGAGACGCGTGATCGAATCCAACAGAATCACTACGTCGTGACCGCTCTCCACCAATCGTTTGGCTTTCTCGTGAACGATATTCGCAACGCGAACATGGTTATCAGCCGGCTCATCGAACGTGCTGGCAATCACCTCGGCATTCACGCTGCGTTGCATGTCGGTTACCTCCTCCGGACGCTCGTCGATCAGCAGCACGATCATATATACCTCGGGGTTATTATTCAGTATCGCATTCGCCAACTCCTTCAGCAGCACCGTTTTACCGGTCTTCGGTTGGGCCACGATCAGACCACGCTGACCCTTACCGATCGGTGAGAATAGGTCAATCATACGCACACTCAGACTGTCGCGACGGTTACCTACGCACAACTTGAATTTCTGATCCGGGAAGAGTGGGGTGAGGTTCTCAAACGCGATACGTTTCTTCGCTAACTCCGGCTCCAGACCGTTGATACGGATCACTTTGTCCATCGGGAAGAACTTGTCCGGCTGCGGGTTCACACGAATCGTGCACTCCACCGTATCACCGGGCTTCAGACCGTACTGACGCACCTGATCCTTACTGACATACACATCGTCCGGAGAGGGTAGGTAGTTGTAATCAGCCGAACGCAGGAATCCGTATCCGTCCGGTGCGCACTCCAAGGTACCCATCGCCAATACGTTCTCTCCCAGATCCGGCAACGCCGGAGCTTGTTTCTCCTCTGCCTGTTTGGGTTCTTCCTTCTTCGGCTCCTCTGTAGCTGCTTTAGCAGCGTCCTGTAGCGGAGCGTCCTTCACCCTTTCATCCTTCGAAGCCTTCGGCTCATCATTGAGCACCTTTGGTGCGCTCATTTCATCATTCGGCTGCTTAGCTGCCTCGCTCTTCTTGGGACGTCCGCGTTTTTTCTTCGGTGCCTCTACTGCCGGCTTCTCCTCCACCTTCGGTTCCTCTGTAGCTGCTTTAGCAGCGTCCTGTAGCGGAGCGTCCTTCACCCTTTCATCCTTCGAAGCCTTGGGCTCATCATTGAGCACCTTCGGTGCGCTCATTTCATCATTCGAAGCTACAGGCTTCGTTCCTTTCATCGCCGCCAGTTGTTCTTTCTCCGTACCTACGGTACCGATCTCTTTCTTTGCGATGGCGATCTCGATCTTCTTCGCCTGCTGTTTCACACCGCGCTTACGCTCGCGTTTCGCCGGCTGACCGGCTGCGGCACGCTCATCCTCTTTGGCTTGTACCACCGCCGCACGCTTGTCGGCCTGTGCGTCCAGGATAGCGTAACTGATCTCGCGAATCGATTGACTGCGTCGGGGACTCAAACCCATCTCAACCGCAATCTCGCGTACTTGTTCGAGCGACATGCGCTCGAGTTTTTGTAAATCGTATTGCATACTCTAAATAAAATATATTCTCGGAAAAATTCGAAAAAAAGAGATACTTTTTCCCAAATCCGCTGCAAAGGTACAACAAATATTTGGAATATGCAAATTTTCGGGGATTTTTTTTTCTTCTTTCTTCTTTTGTCTGTAGTGTAATGTGGAAGGACGTAGCGGTCTGATGTCACGCACGGGTAAGGTCATCACGCCGCCGATCTATACTAATATCGATTGCATAGGTGAAGAACTCTTCTGTGCCCAGCTTCAGGATTACAACTCCAAGGTGATATTACTTTTCCAACGCCGACCTTTTGGCCGGTGTTTTTTATCTTCCGTCTATTGCAGTCGTGCGACATTTTTTGTACCTTTGCAAATGACTAAAATTGCGAAAATTTCGATTTTTTCGCTTTTTTATTTGCATATGTCAAAAAAATGTTGTACCTTTGTAGTCGAATTTACGCCGGAGCCGTATTTTGCGGCGGATGGGTGTGGGTTCTTGGCATATTGAAAAGGCGTTTATTGACGCTTTGTTATTGACACCCAAAAAGCTTCGAACACTTTTTAAACATTTCTAGTCAACAACAGAGTAACAGTAGATGCCTACGGGTATGACATTTATACTCGTTCTGCCGTTTCTTGGCAGACGTGTCGTCATATCGGCGTAGGTTTCATTGTTGTTTATTGACTAGAATGGGCAAGTTCGAAGGCCCTTGGGTGTAGATGAGTAATAGCGAAGTCTGCGCTTTTTTGTGTATGTGATTATATAAATGACAATGGCTCAACTTATGCATATTAAAGAATTAAAAGAATTGACCCAAATCCTCTATTTCGAAGGAGACTACGCCCTTTTTCGAGCCAAAGACGAAAAAGGACTCTATCGCGGAGTGATTAACCGAAAGGGAGAAATTGTCTGGAATGACAAATGGCGTCATATTGTTATGCGTGTGCATAAGTATCCGAATATCTTTAGAACGTACAATGATGACAAACCGCCCCAAAGACTTTTCTATGATGTGGAGAAACATGCTTTTGTGACCCCGCCTACTATCAACAGGGAACTGTCCCGAGCCGAAAGAATAGTCGAAAACGCACAGCAGATACCCTTCTTTGACTTCTTTAACTATCCGTCGTTGCGCTATTTGTCGGAGGAATACATTGGATTCTCGCAGGAGAACTATAATTGGGGAGTACAAGATTTAGAGGGAAATATTATCCTGCCGACGCAATTTGACAGCATTGGAAGCGGAGGCGAACCGAATCATTTTGCAGTCTCAAAAGATGATAAAGCAGGTGTTATCAACGATAAGGGACAATGGGTTATACCTCCTGTCTATGACTCTATACATTGGAGACGGGCTTATTACGTAGCCTATATTAAGGAACCGCGCAGGAAAAAGAAAGCCGGATTGCTTGATAAATACGGGAATGTGTTAGTGCCCTTTGAATATGATTTTCTTGACCCGTCATACACGGAGGACCTTATCTCTGCCAAGAAAAGAGGCAGGTTCCTCTTCATTAACTCTCACAATGAGAAGATAAAATTATTCTAATCAGAAAGATGAATATTATGGATATTTCTATGGAACAAGAGAAAGGATTATCTGTATCGGAATATGAGAGATCTCTTGGTATTTCGGTGCTTAAATTGTATCAACGGTTGGCTAATTTTAGTTCGAATCTGGAGACGATAGACAATGCCTACGCTGCAAAAAAGGATGATATCGAAAGGAATTATGAGAAGGCGAAGAGTGAAGCGAACAAAGCACATGAAGATGCCCGGCTCTCGGCTAAATCGCAATACGAAAGTAATGTAAAGTCCGCCACAGACACGTATGAATCCCGCAAGAAAGATGTGGAGGATCAATATTATGCTAAAAAGAAAGGTCAGCTACAAGATAGCCAGTCGTTCAGAGAACGTAATGAAGCCCGCATAAAGGATTTGATTAATCTGGAGAATGATTGGAGAACGTATATAGATAAGGTGCACCTTGCCTTTAATAAAGCGGTAGATCAAACCAAAAAAGACCGAACGGAAAGTATTCGAAAAGAATATGAGTTGTTGCGGTATCATATGAACCAAAAAGCCTTAGGGGAAAAAGGGAAGGTCAGTTACGATCGCGAGTCTCCGTTTTTGTATGCGCTTCGTCATCCGTATAAAGAAGAGCCGATTGCTTTGAATGGTATTCGTACGGTAGCACTCATCATAGCGATACTTTGTCTTATTGTCATAGTAGGTGTTTGTATATGGGACGCATATCACTATCGTGATATCTTTGAGGCTTACGCATCGGGGATTGTGCGTTTTCTGCTATTTGGCGTTTTCGGGTATCTTGTTGTTGAGTTCATATGGTGTTACTACTTGACTTTCGCGTGGGTACAAAGTGAAAATTCGTTTAAGAAGAGGCAACGCGAGGAAGTTAATGATTATATTCTGAAAGAAAAGGCGGATGCGGCAGTTCGCATGCTAAATTTCCAAAAAAAATACAAGTCTATCTATTTTGTTAATGGCCAATGGGACTTTGATTGGAGACGCTATCCGATGAAACGCGAAGAAGCGGATGTTATTCTGAATAATACAATAAGTTCCAACCGAAGTACGATGCCGCGAACTTCTGATGGCATATTGCCCTATTCGTTTGAAATTAACTATAATGCTTTAAATCCTCTATCTTAATTTCCTGATTATGAGTTACTATATAGATAAAAAATACAACTATTTGAAGCAGTTTAGTGAGGCTGCGGATAAATTAAAGAATGACATCACCTCCTCTTCTTCTAAGTCGACCGATGCGCTTCTTACATCACAAAATATTATGGCGCAAAATATCCGTGCAGCCAAAGAGAGTAAGGAGACGATAGTGAATGACTTGAAAAACAAGTATGAAAATTCGTTGAAGGAAATAGATTCAACTCGTGATAGCGCGCTCAAAACTGCGCGAGATGCGCACGAGAAGAGCATGGAAGCGGCAGAGAAAAAATATCGTGAAGAAAGACAGATAAAGATTAATGAAATGGCGAAGCAGTTAAATGAGTTTAATGCGAATGCAATGCATTCCATCGTGACGATGGCTCCCTATTTGCGAAAGAGCTCATCCTCTTACATAGCTCCTCTTCTAGAGACCGCACCCACGTTAAAAGAGTTGCGGGATCAAGCCCAATATCGTACCTATCTGCCGCAACTTCTGGTGGGAATACACAAGATGACCTATAATGGTAAAGCCTGCATCATACCTGCTTACGCCGAGTGGCAAACCATGAGCGATGCGACTACGGCAACTGTAGGAAATATGATGATTATGTATGATCGTCAGACATGCCAAAAACAGGCTTTGAATATGGTGAATGGTATGATTTATCGTATGTTGATGGCATTCCCTATTGGTAGCCTGCGTGTATCTATTTTAGACCAAACATCTATCGGAGTCCAAACTCTTACGAAGATGATGGCCGGTAGCGAGGAGTTATACTATCAGAAAGTGTATCAAAAATCTGAAGAGATTACCCAACACCTGAAAATACTCGAAGACAAAATCTCCCCCATTAAGCAAGAATTCAACAGTACGGGAAAACTTTCTCTGGTGCAGCACAATGAAAACGGCATTAAGCACGAGTACGAATTGGTTATTTTGTACGACCCATTTACTAGTCGCCCTAGTTATGGCGATCAACTGAGAAAAATCATGAATAGTGGTGTCTCGGCAGGTATCTATGTGATGATTATTCAGAGTGACCTAATGAGGCCGGAAGTGCTGCAGGAGTTTGATTTTGGTAGTTTCTGTGCGATTATTAATACCGACAAAGACAATTTCAAGCTGCAGAAAAAGAATATTTCATGGGACAAGAAAAGTATGGAATTTCACAGTGCTGTTTCTGTGACATGTGATTATTTACCCAATGCGTTTGATCAAAGCGAACTCACAGACCCGCTGGACGTAACTATAGAAAATGGTCTGGTGTCGGAGTTCTTCGGTAGTCTGAAAGAAGATTGGCAGGAAGTGACAAAATCACGCACTACTATCAATTGGGAGGACTGGAACGAACCGTACGATGAAGCGGATAAAGAATGCTGGACTCATGGAATCAAGGTCCCGATCGGTGTCAACGATGATACAAAAGAGGAGATGTATTTCCGTGTAAGCGGTAGTAGTAATATATATGCTCATTCGTTCGTGCAAGGTATGACGGGTAGTGGTAAGAGTAAGTTCCTTTGTACTACAATCTCTTCGATTGCAATGAAATACAGTCCGCGCGCGGTGCAGATGTACTTGTTTGACTTCAAAGACGGATTAGCTTTTAAGCGTTATGAGGGGGCACCTCATATGCGGTGGTTGGTTACAACCAGAGCGGATAAGATGATGCTCCTAACTGTATTAAATGACCTCCAACGGGAAAAAGAAAGGCGTCACAGAGAGTTTTTTGACCCTGTCCATGTGGATAAGTTAGAGGATTACAACAACAATATGCTCAAGTTAAAGCAGCCAGAGAAATGTCTTCCTCGTATATTGCTGGTAGTTGATGAATGTCAGGATATCTATAATATGGGTAGTTCTAAAAGTCTTAGTTCTACACAAAGAGAGATTAACCGAATCTTCAATGAAATAGCCACCCAATATCGTTCTGCCGGTATTCACCTGTTATTGTCTAGTCAACAAATTCCAAGTGACATGACATGGGCTAGTCAATTATCAAACAACTATATTCTCAACACAGGTAAGGCTCATTTTAGTCAATTGCTTCAAGAGGATAGCAAGTACACGCCGGAGGACATTCAAAAACGTATAGGAGGCATGCCTGCTACAATTGGAACTTATAGTACGGTAGATAGTGCATTCTTCACGATGTATGCATATGAGGAAAAGAGAGGTACTGACGGAAATAGGGTGACTGACGGAATGATTATTAAGTCCCGTGCAAAGAAGTTGTTAGGCGATGAGGTCGACCGGTACATCGGCAAATTATGGAATGGTAAATTGGATGTACCTTATTTGAAGATACCGATTCATAGTTATATGGAATTTGGAGCGAATACCATAGGTAGCACCATGGTTGGTTCAGAATTGAATGACCAAAGACAGCATGAGAATGTGTTGCTGTATGGCTCGCAAGGCGGCGACCAAGCCCAACAACTGACTATGCGTACGGTGCTAACAACCCTTAGGGGCATTATCTTTACCGATAAAATGGTAAGTAATCAGGAAGATAGACCTGAAGTGTATATTGCGAACGCGTGGAGTGCCCCTAAAACCATTACTAGTAACCGTTGGGCACAAGTGCAGAAGGATCCATTGGAACAAGTTCAAAAGATATTAGAGAACCTTGCGCAGCATAACTACATCCATCTTATTGATAATGAACAATTGAAAGATGTCCTATTGAAACTGTATAAACAAATCCAGAACAAAGAGCAGAAAAATGTGCTTCTCTATATCTTAGGAGCTAATACAATGGAAGTGTTCCGCCCCAATTTTGTCATCACTGATACAACAGAACTGAAACCATCTGAAAAGTCTCCAATAGATTGGAATAATTGGCAAGCTCCATCCAACATTCGTTCAAACAACGAAGAATCATTGACGGGTTTGGATGCTTTAGCCACTATTCTGCGAGAAGGCACAATGTTCGATGTACATACCGTGCTGCATATTAATACAAAGGATGATATGGAGAATTTGGGACTTATAACGAAAGATTTCCATTACATTATTTTCCAGCAGTCCAAGATGTTCTCTTACTGGCCCGATAATACTACGTTGGAATTAAATGCCCAATTGGAAGATCTTCCGATTGATCCGGATCGGGCTCGTACCCTGTTTTATGATGCAGCCAAGCCGAATGAAGAACAATTTATCGTGCCATTAATGCTAGATGAATTGAGTGATGTAGTACGCCGTGGAGAGGATGTGGGAAAATATATTATGGATAATACAATAAAATTCGAAGCATAATATGAATGAAGCAAGAGTAAAGAACGCGGAAGAACTATATAAGTATGCCGACCACTTACGTTGGGCCGCGGGAGATTTGCAGGAAAATTACCACAAGGTAAAAGCGCATGCAGCGGATTTCTCCCAACAATGGAAAGATGATTCGGCAGAAGCATTCATGCTTATGCTCGAAAGAGAAGAACGTGTCATTCAAGAGTTAATCTATGAGTTTACGCGTTATGAGGGCGCAGTGCGCAAGCGCGCTGATATGGTACGTGAATATGTAGCACGAGGTAAAAGATATAAAGTCTAATCATGGAACAGGTTAAAAATGGAATAGATTTAACAAAAGTGGAGTACATGCGTGATTATATCGCGCATTTGAAATCCGCACGTGAACGTCTCATGGCGACATATAGTAGTGTACGTAATCACTCTCAGTTTGTTACCAATGAAGTATGGCAAGATAATGTCAGTATGCGGTTTATGGAAATGCTGGATCAAAAACAAAAAGATTTATTCCGTATTACTGAGGCATTTGAGCATTATGCACAAGTAATGCAATCTCAATTGGATATAGCCGAGGATATAGCCCGTCAAGACATATAATATGGCTAACTACAACGCAAACTTTAACCTGGAGACACTCTACTATGTAGCGCGAGAGATGGAGCATTTTGGTGCCGAGCAAGATAAAACCTTATCGGATATAGAATCCGAGACATTTTACTTCGAGCAGGTAGCCAGAGAAGCACTTAGTATTGTTAAGCAAATCTTTGAAAGAGAAATTCTCAAATTGAAAGATATGCAATCACGGTTAGAGGACGCAAGATGGAACCTGTCTAATTGCAAACGCACGGACGAGAATGGAAACTCTACCGGAGAATACGAATACTGGTCACGGGTCGTTAACTCGCTTGAGAACGATGTCGCCAAACAAGAAGAAAAAGTGGAACACGTAAAAAACGCCTATAACCAAGTGCAGAGTCGTGCTGCTGACCTCTTTTCCAAAGCGACGCATTTGCGCTCACTCTCTTATTCGTACAGTTCGGCAGTATCAACTTGTGGTGCCGGTGCTGCAACAACTATTCGGCATTGTGCAGATGCGATGTCCGGATATTGGAACAAAGATTTTTAACCCTATGATGAATATATCAAATCGCATATTTGCGTACATAGATGACATACAGAATAACGCTACAGACCTCCATAATATGGTAGCGAGCGCCAAAGAGGGATGGGATGATATAAACTATGAGCGTATTGCCCAAGCAACTGCATCACGAATCCTGTCTGATGCGCAAACCTTCTGTTCCTCGGCAACAAACATTGCGCAAACGATGTACAATGATATACAAAACATACAATTCATTATTAACGACTTATAAACTAAATAATTATGTATAATTCAAATGAGAAAAATGCCTATTACTACCTACGCTCTTTACCCTTCTTTAGTGGGGTGTTACTCTTTTTGATTTTTTTGAGGGCGAATCCGGAGCTGGTAAGAGCTTTGGGAAAGTATATTTCGTATGGTCCTGAAGAAAATTTTGCAAGGTACGGATGGTATCTTTACTATCTCATCATCCCATTCTGTGTCTCAGGTCTCTCGCGAGTAAAGTATCACTGGCCGATGGTAAGTGTCTTTATGCTTGCTCCGATTGCTTTATGTCTTTCTTACTGGCTTTGGGAGTTATTAGGATGGGTTGTCATGGGTATTTATTTGATTGCACTAGTTACTATTCTTGATGTAACAGATAAACGCAGGGGAAAGGAGCATGATATCTATAAATGGACTGTAATTGCGACGTGCGGCATATATGCTGTCTTGCGAGTTATCGGAGGGCTATTTGCATCCGATATCCTTGGTTTTATAGACTTTGCCTTTGTAATCGCGATGGGCGGATACTTTATGCTTACATCCATTGTAGACTGTTTCAAAAGCGATGAAGATTTAAAGTTTGCAGATATTCAACCTTCATCTATCTCTTTTCTCTATATACTGATTATCCTAATCTTGATGATTCTGATGGCTGGTATAGAAAGAAGCAAACCGCAAAGCTCAACCGCAAAGCAGACCAATCAACAAACGACAAGTAGAAAGGCAACCACGTATATATGCAATGCCAGTACGTTGAATGTGCGAAATATGCCAAATTCCAGTGCCCGAACATTAGGCAAGCTTAAGAAAGGAGAAAGAGTTGTAGTCTATAAATTCGTCAATGATTATGCTGAAATCAATTACGCAGGACAAAAAGGGTATGTAAGTAAAAAATATCTTACTACTGTAGATAAGTATAAAGCATCTTCCTCTACGTCAAGTTCATACAATAAGAAAGCCGTCCAAACGACTTCTTCTCAAACCCAACAGATCAAGCCGGTTCCCGCGGATGCCCGACAGCTCCATGCCGGACGTATGACCTCGAAACCCCGAACTGATGATAGTGGCAGAGACAATATATATGCGGTTACTCAAGGATCAGGCTATATTACAGTGTGGTTTGTGGTTCCTCGATTTGATACCTTTGAGGTAAGTTCTCGTACTTATCTAATTGCATCAAATGGCTCGCAGAATATTAAATTGAAAGTAAAAGAGATGGGAGAGTGGACGAGAGAGAAAGGTTATGTCAAGTTTAAATTAGATGTTCATCATGCCGAAGATTATAGTTCGGATCGCTTGTTCGGTCTCATCTTTGATGAAATAGATCCATCGATTACTACTATTACAATAAAAGACGAAAAACGCAACTGGGCGTGGACTGGTATTCACCTAAAGCCTTCAAATTAAATTGCACCAATACATATTATTGATTTATCGTCACCCCACGCGCGGAGCATTCCTATGCCCCTACGCGTGCGTTTTCATTTTCAAATCATAGCATCTGTCGTACCCTCTCTCTAATCTCCATATTATGGGGTTTGTAAAAACTGTAATAATAGCCATCCGGCTGTAAATCAAGGTTTACTATCAAGACGATTTTATACAATTTCTATGGCTTGAGACAGCCTATTGGAACAACATATATGCCATCTTTCCGGCGATAGGCATATGGTCCGACTGCTGTTAACACCATTAGGAAAGTAGGAGCCGGCATTTTTGTCGTGTCTATATTTGCTGCTACATTCTTAAGACTATTTGCTGCTGTCTCAATATTATTCGGTCCTCCTAACTTCACTTCGCATAAGCCATATGAGCCGTCTCGCCGATGGATAACCATGTCACATTCCAATCCGTTACTATCGCGGAAATGATATACTTTTGCTTTGAGAGCATCTGCATAGATGCGAAGATCTCTTGCTGCTAATGTCTCAAACATGAATCCGAACGTGTTTAGGTCGTTGATGAGATCTTTGGGAGATATTCCCAATGCCGCTGTGGATATAGACGGATCAATAAAGTAGCGCGTTGAGGAAGTTCTGATGGCAGCCTTGGATCGTAAATTGGGATTCCATGCCGGCATATCTTCTATGACAAACAATCGGTTCAGTACATCCAAATAAGAACTGATCGTGTCGTCTGAAACAGATTGATTATCGTTGGATAATACGTCTGACCGAATCATGCTAATTGGGCATTGTGCACCTTGGTGCCGGGCATAAGAACGCATGATATAACGCATTCTTTCTGAGGATCGCTGAACTTTGTCTACACGATGTATATCTACATTCAGCAGTGATTCCAAATAATCTTCTGCCTGATCAAGAGCCGTGTCTCCTGTTAAGAAAGTGGCTTGAGGCCATCCTCCTCGGCAAACAAGAAATGCCATCTGCTCAATAGGCATGTCATGAGGGATAACGGCAATGTCTGCTTGATTGAATAAATCATTTAAAGACACCTCGCCTTTGCTTTCTCCTGACTCGTAAAGACTCATAGGACGCATCTTCAGTCTTCCTATACGACCGGTTCCGCTATGTAAAGTGTCTTCCGCTTCGGGGAGAACTGCACTTCCTGTCAGAATGAATTGTGCAAACTCATTTCTCTCATCTACCGTCGTACGAACAACATCCCACAATGAAGGTATAAGTTGCCACTCGTCAATAACACGTGGCGTGTCGCCTAAAAGCAGACTTTCGGGATTGATATCTATCATTTGGCGGCTCTGTTCCAAAACAAGTTTCTTGCTTAAATCCAAGATACTATGTGATTGCTGTTTGGCTGTGGTTGTCTTTCCGCACCATTTAGGTCCGATGATAAGAACTGCCCCTTTACCTGCCAATTTGTTCTCCAATAATTGGTCTGCAATGCGCTGTTTATAGCCTTTCATAACTTTAATTTTTTATTTCGGGCGCAAAGGTACTACTTTTTTTTGAAATATGCAAATATTTTTGCAAAATTCGGCAAGTTGAGACCATTTCGTTCGGCAAGTTGAGACAGTTTCGTTCGGCAAGTTGTGACTGTTTTGTTCGGTAAGTTGAGACAATTTCATTCGGCAAGTTGAGATTTTGGGGAACGAGACATGGATGAGATAAAGGCCAATCGGAATATTGAAGGACGAGCCTGTCAGCCGTCAGCCCTGAAAATCTTCGTTCCCTTTGTGTCCTTTGTGAACGAAAATTGATCCACGATGCTTTATTTAGGTTTATCTATGTTTATGTTCGTAAATTATCGCAACAGTACTAATCAAAAACTCGAAAAAAATTAACAAAATTAAACTTTTATGGGCTAAAAATTTGCTTATGTCAAAAATTTACACTAACTTTGCAGCGGATTTCGTGTTCAATATAAAAAACACGAGCAGTTAATATGTGTTCGTTGTAGAAAGCACAAAATGTAAAATTATGCTCAATACATAAAGCAAATTAAGCTATGAAAAATCTGATTGACAAGCACAGACGTTACTACAAACAAACGCCTATGACAATTATTCGTCAGTGTGGAACGGAAATTAACTGGGATGTGCCTCTGTTAGCGATACGTGGTCCCAAGGGTGTTGGTAAAAGTACGATTATGCGCCAATATATCCGGCAGCACTATTCTGTTTCGGACAGGTCGGTGCTTTACTGCTCCTGTGATGGCGCGTATTTTGCTTCGCACACCTTGCTTGATCTGGCGGATCAGTTCTATAAAACAGGCGGTAAACATCTGTTCTTAGACGAGATCCACAAATATCCCAACTGGAGTCGTGAGATCAAAGAGATGACCGACTTATATTCGGACATGCGAATCGTTATTAGCGGTAGTTCGCTATTGAGTATGCAGCAAGGCGATGCCGATTTGAGCAGAAGGTGTATCAATCACGATATCCCCGGGCTTAGTTTCCGGGAGTTCTTGCGTTTTTATAAGAACATCGACCTGCCCAGATATACGTTGGAGCAGATTCTTGAAAATCCCTGGCCATTGGTTGAAGAGGTGACTGATAAATGTCGGCCGCTCCAATATTTCTCGGAGTACTTGCAATATGGCTATTATCCGTATTTCCTGCAATTGAAGAACATTGTGGATTATTATTCGGCAGTTGAGAACACGGTTAGTTATATTATCGACGACGAACTGCCGCGTATATGTAAGGTCTCCATCGAGAACACGCGGAAAATCAAAGCGCTGGTGAATATCTTAGCGAATTCGGTGCCGTACGATATCGATATCAAACGTCTGTCCGTGCAAAGCGAATTGCAACGGGCAACCATCTTGGAGTACCTCACTTATCTGGACAAAGCTAAGATTCTTCGGCTTATCTATTCCGATTATGCGAACGCCAAGAAAATGCAGAAACCGGATAAGGTGCTCATGGACAATAGCAATATGCTTTATGCTTTAGCCGCTCAAGAACCCAATATCGGAACTGTTCGTGAGTGTTTTGCTGCCAACCAACTGGCTTTCGCTCATTTGGTAGAGTACGGCAAGCATCATGGTGATTTTAAGATTGACGGTAAGTACACCTTCGAAGTGGGTGGAGCAGATAAAGACTACGAGCAAATAGCAGATCTGCCCAATTCGTACATTCTGGCTGACGATATGGAATTTCCGTATGGTCACAAACTCCCGTTGTGGGTGGTCGGCTTCTTGTATTAGGTGTGAAAATCTATCTTTTTAACACATATTTTCACAGGTAATAACATTGCAACACCAATCCAATCGCCCGTTTCAGCGGGCGATTGTCATGATAAAATCAACAATATTAACAACTAAAAATTTTTTACAACTATGACAAAAAAAATCTGAAAACCATTTGGTCGTTGATCTCTATGTTCACCTCGTTTCCGATGAACCGAAAACCGAGAAACCATCCCTCTTCTCCCGGATCACACCACAAGCCTATGCAGAAGGACGTGCCCAATCCGTCGAAGACGAACTCCGCCTCGCGTCCATCCACGCCCCTTCCCTTATCAAAGCGATTCGCACCAACGAAGCTCTCGGCTATCTGGACTCCAAAAATCTCCAAACAACCATCTTGTTCGATCTGCTTAATGCTCACTTCCATCTGCCTTACAAATACGGCAACTTTGCCAAATATCGCAAGTAGAATGTAGTAGAATAATAAATCCCATTCAGTAGAATAATTCTACCTTAAAGTAGAATGCAGTAGATAAATGCAGTCATAATTTTCGTGACTGCATTTTTTCATATACCTTTGCACCGAAATTTCAACGTTGAACGATAATCAACGGCTACCGGTAGCCATTTTAGTAACCATTAAAACAATTATTAAAATGGCGACAACAACAATCCTTCTCCATCCACTCAGCGACATGCTCCCGGATGGAACCGAAATCCGCCGTGTGCCCGACATGACGCGCACAGGCAACAGACCCCTCTACGTCACTTTCGATGGGCGTCCCTTTTCGCACGTCCTCGTCAAAGATCATGAGACAGGTCAGTTCATCTGGATCTACCGTCCGGTAGCACCCATCCTTGACACATGCCCTTGTAACCGCTTTAACGGCAACCGCGAACAGAGGTACTACAAGATGCGCAATCATGGAAACATCTACCTCCATATCGCCGTGGCACTCGCATGGATCGGTGAACAACAAACCGACGAGGAAGGCTATCGCTATCAGTGCCACCACCTCAACGGTATCACTTCTGACAACCGAGCCTCTAACCTCATCTGGCTCTCGCGTGCCGAACACAAGATCTACGATGATCGACAACGATTACTCCGCGATCTACTCGGTAACCTCCAGATCTTCGAACGGTCCGACTTTGACCGCTGGCATGCTATGTCCGAACCCGATTTCCAAGCCATGCTTGCCAAGTACTACCGCGACCCCTCCCACGATCCGATGGAGTACGACATGACCCACCACATGGAATTTTAACTATTAAAAATCAATCATTATGCAAACTACCAATCTTAAAGAACTGCGTGAGTTACGCACCCAAGAAAAAGCTCTCAAAGCACGTATTGACGAAATCAGTTCCAAAGCTGCTGACGAAGCCGTTGCTATCCTTTCCTCCAAAGGCCTCGACCGCGGTGAGTTCTCCATCCCTGGAGTAGGTACCTTCCAACTCCAGCGCACCGATGTCATTGATATGACCAACTACAATCGCTATAAAGGCGAAGAAGCCATCCGCTGGCGACAAAAAAACGAACAGAAAGAGCAAAGTCGTAAGTACCAAGCCGCCCTCACGCGCGAGATGAAAGGTATCAACGACGCCTTCGTTGCTACACACCCCGATTGGACTCCCGACGAGATCAAACTCACCGTCAAAGTCATTGACTAAAGGGTCATGGGGGGAAGGTAAAAAGAAAATACTTTCCCCCTACAACCCCCTATTAAAAAAGAAAAACATTGATGATGAACATAGATAATAAAACTGCTCCGGTTCTAAACCGGTCATCATTTGAATATCTTTGGGAGTTATTAAATCCACCGTTAGAGTTTCACAACATGCGTGCTAAATGCGAGTCAAAACTCTGGAACGCCTGTACCATCCACATGCAACACCGCATTTATCGTCTCATCCGAGACCGTAAGCGTGCAGGCAAACCGGTAGAACCCAATCCATGGTACGCTATAGTGAACGCTCGCGATGCTGAACCAACCAACTACAACGGTTCACCCGCTGTGGACGACGTAGCCAAGACAACCAAGATGGTCGTCGCATGGTACAAAGGACTTGCAGGTATCTACACCCTCGAAGAAGCCCTTGCCCTCAAACTCCAAATCATCAGAGAATTTAAACTTATAAACGATTAAACAACAAGACAAGCACGGGAGTTCATTGGCTCGTTCTCGGGAGATGGTCCCGTGATGGTCGCGTTATTGAAACGAAGAAAGGAAAGAACTATGAGTAACTACCCTTTATACGACGTGCCGTACCTGGTGCGACCATCGAACGGCACCTATATGTCGAAGAAGCGGCATGAGATTGAAGAGCAAAACCAAGCGATCGTAGATGCCTATTTCAT
Source organism: uncultured Bacteroidales bacterium (assembly GCA_902799875.1). Next base: position 45,985 of record CADCCH010000010.1, read on the forward strand.
CGAACGAGACAAAGGAACACCTGCTATCCGGGCACAAAAAATCGTAGCCCAAAAGCATGGAATGTACACGCAACGCGTGGAATATTGCCTCAGATGGTACTATCAAGAGGCAGAAAGACGTAAAAGATACGATTTTTTGATAAAATTTCCACCTGCAAAGGAACACATTGTTCAGTATTGACGTATCTTTGCACCGGATTTCAAAAAAGTACGAACCATGAGAAAACTATTGCTTATGACAGTCATTATGACGTCCCTTGTGATGACGAGTTGTAATGTCACTCGCGTCATCACCAACGAGTCCCAGTATCTGCAGCGAGGCGATACCTCGGTAGTCATTCAGACCAAAACGGTGGAGACCTACGATGCCACCAAGAAAGGGCTATAGGTATGGCAAAAGTCGAGTTTGACCCGGGTATAGAATCGGTGACCGGCATTCTGATGGGAACAGACCCTTTCTATATTCGCCGCTACCCCGGGAAAGAAGGCGTAATGCATATCGTACAGGCACGACCGGACCGCTCGGGTCATACTCCATCTCCAGCCGAAGCCCACACCCGTATCCTCTTCGCTCAGAAGTACGGACAAGAAAAACACCTCGCGTTTTTAGAACGCACCATGAAAAACCAATTATCAATCAATTTTAACGATTAAGTATGGCAAAGATTACATTACATGGCATGTTTGCCCGCGTAAAGGGTAAATTCAACAAGTCGGAAACGCTCTACTTCAAACGTTGCCCCTGTGGCAAAGAGCAGTTAGGTGTCGACCTCTTGAACCCCTCCAAGGCAAATCACGCCAAAAACATCCTCTCGCAAGAGGCACTCAAGACCGCGGCACAGGCCGCACAGACCGCGTTGGCTGACCCGACCGAAAGAGCTACCCTCGAAGCCGGATTTGCGGCACAGAAGAAGTACACGAGTCTGTTCGCGTACACAGTAGCA
>CADCCH010000011.1:0-26417 GCA_902799875.1 uncultured Bacteroidales bacterium
CGTCACGCGGCGAGCGGCTGTCTGCTACTACGATGTGGTAGAAAGCGTAGTCTTTGTGACCATGACGAGCCAAACGAATCTTTGTTGCCATTTAGACTTAAATTTGAATTGTTAATTAATGTTAACGTGCTTTTTTCACGAAAAAGCGTGCAAAAGTACTGCTTTTTTTTGACATGACCAAATTTTTCTTGCATTTTTTTGCAAATAAGCACGTATTTCGTTATTTTTCTGTGATTTTGATTGCACAGCCACCTCCTGCGGCGGTAAAGAGTTTGAGTTTGGTTTTGAAAGTCACAGTCTTTTGGGTAATGGTATATGCCTGCGGATTGGTCTTATAATGCGCATCCTTGGCGTCGGCATAGATAGTAGCGATATACTTCTTACCGGCCGGCAGGAAACTCAAATCGATAGTCGCCGTACGCGGGTCGTAGCCGTTGGTGGAACCGATGAACCATGCGTCCACATCTTTCTGCTTACGCGCGATAGTAACGTACTCGTACGGCTCTGCCTCCAGATAATACGGTTCATCCCACTCCACCGGCACATCGACGATAAACTGGAAGGCATCGCGGAAACGCTCGTAGTTATCCGGCAGGTGGTGTTACACCAGGAATTGGAGTTCGGATTCAGTTTATGGATATCATTCTCAAAGATACCCGGTGTGTAGTCCATCGGACCACCGATGAGACGTGTGAAAGGCAGCATGGTGGTATGGTTAGGAGCGGAACCTCCGAAAGCCTGATACTCCGTACCCTGTGCGGATTCATTACAGATGAGATTCGGCCAGGTGCGGCAGATACCGGTAGGACGAACGGCTTCGTGACCGTTGACCATGATATGGTACTTTGCGGCCTTCTCCACGCAGTACTGATAGTGGTTATTCATGAACTGCGAATAGTGGTGCTCTCCGATAGGCAGGATATTGCCCACATAACCGGATTTGACAGCCGGATACTCGTACTTGTTCATGAACTGGTAGGCTGTATCGAGCCAACGTTCGTAGTTACGGATAGCACCGGAGGTCTCATGGTGCATGATCATCTTGACCCCTTTGGACTTGGCGTAGTCATGTATACCTTCTACATCGAAATCGGGGTACGGGGTGACGAAATCATAAACGAAATCTTTCTCGTTGCCGAACCAGTCTTCCCAACCGATATTCCAACCCTCGACCAGCACACCGTCAAAACCGTACTTGGCAGCAAAGTCGATGTATTTCTTGACGTTCTCGGTAGTCGCACCGTGACGGCCGTGGGGTTTGGCTTTGGTATAATCGGTTTTACCGATATGGATGGACGGGAAATCCCAGGTGTACGACCAATCGCGCATGCCGGCAATCATCTCCCACCATACGCCGACGTACTTCATCGGTTTGATCCAAGAGGTATCTTCGATCTTACACGGCTCGTTGAGGTTGAGCACGATACGGGACGCGAGGATATCCTGCGCTTTCTCCCCTACCATGATCACACGCCAGGGGCTGACGGCATCAGTCTGGATATGACCTTTCGTGCCATCGATGTCCGGCGTGAGCCATGAGGTGAAAACCATATTGTTGTCGTTGAGGTTGAGGTGCATGCACGAATAATCCACCAACGCTGCCTCGTGGATATTAAGCCATTTGCCGTTGTTGGTCTTGAGCAGTACAGGCGTCTGCACGCCGGTTGTGGAGAAATTGGTCGTGGACAGATTGGCCTTGCTGGTCTTCTCCTGAATACCACGAATCTCACTCAGCTTACAGCGGGTGTATTCGTACTCCTGCGTATCATAGTCACCCGGGATCCAATACGCCGTTATATCCCCCGGCATAGCAAACTCCGTATGCTCTTCTTCGATGACAAAGTAATTCAGATTACGCTGTTGCGGGAAGATATAGCGGAAGCCTAAACCGTCATCATAGAGACGGAACTGAATCCGGATATACCGGTCTTTCTCCGGTTGCTTGAGCGTAATGAGCATCTCGTTGTAACGATTGCGGATCGTGCGCTCCTCGCCCCATACGGGCTGCCAGGTCTCATCGAACGAATGACGCTCGGAACCGGTCATCACAAAGCCGTTCATCAGACCGTTGGTATTACTCTCGATCGTCTGTTCTTCCTTATAGTCATTGAAATTTCCGCGTGAGTGCTCTCCGCGAAGAGAGATACCCAGGTACGAAGGACGAATGACCGTATCGCCTTTGTGCAACAACCAATAAACCGGACGGCCGTCTCGGACATCGAAATACGCCTTCATATTCAGAGACGGAGACTCGACAGTCTCGATGGCCATTAGTGACCTTGAGCAAAGAATAAAGAACAAAGACAAAAGATATTTTTTCATACTATTCACGAATTAACCAAATTAAACGAATTAATATTCAAATACCAACATCGAATAATATTTCATCGCCGGGATGGTCAGTTCGACCTGTCCGCCGCTATAGCTAAATTGCAATTCGATAGCCGCACCTTGCTGATCGTCCGGCGAAGCGCACCATACGCGAGTCGGTTGCTTGGAGGCTGCGACCTTGATCTTCATATCTGCGAGACGGTCCGGTTCTCCCTGATCGCCGTTCGTGTCGCACCAATCGAGGTGGGTTGCATTACGATAGGACAGCAGATGTATCACATCCTTGCCGCCCACATGACGGCCGACCGTAGCAATCCGGTCCAGTTGCGGAGCCCATTGGTTGAACACTACCGTATCCGAGGTTACATCCACGCCAAACCAATCGGTATTGATCTGTGCTACCGCAACTTCCGGACGCAGCAGGTTCTCGTACGCTACCGTGAAGTCATAGTACGCGATCATCGCACGCTTCAGTTCTCCCGACATCGCCAGATCTTCCTTGGGGAAATACTCATTACAGAGCATATGTTCACCCATCTGGAGGATCGTACCGCCCCATGCCATCGCCGCAGCCGTTGCCATGATGATACCCGGGGCATTGAAATATCCGCGACCTTTGTTACCCAAGTCATAGTTGAGGTATGCCGCCAGCACGGTTTGCTTGCCGCTTGACCATGCAGCGTTATTGGTGATGATATCGCGGAAGATATCGTATCCGTTCGCATCGCTATGATCCCATACCTCGGTATAACAGAAATCCACCGGCGACGCAGCAATCTGTCCCTGCTGACCGTACTGACCGACGGCGTTCATAACAATTCGCTTGTTCGGTTGATTGGTTTTCATATAGCTAATGAATGAACCGAACGTACCGGCCAAGTTCACAGCCTTACCCTCGTAGTCATATACCGGCACCAGACGGTAACCGAGTTGGTCGATCTGCCAGCCGTCAAAATTGAAGACTGCAAACACCTCATCGTTGCGTGCAGAAAGGAAGGCTTTCCAGTCCTCATTGGCGGTATTAGCCAGATAGATCGAACTCTTAAAAGGCGAACCGAGCGGGTGATAATCCGGCGTGCGGTGGTTCTGATCCAGATAGAGCAACCATTCGCGGCTCACACCATCGGTCTCATAATCTTCGAGTACACCGTACGCAAGATTGTAATACAAGGCCTTCATCCCACGTGCGTGCGAGGCATCGATATAACTCTGCACCGTTGCGCGGTAGCAGTTACGAGAAATGATATCGGTCCACACATCCATCGGTTGGGTAGCCGAACCACCCAGCGGATGATGGTGTTTCCAATGCCAATCCTGGAACTGCACGTAGTTGATATGATAGCGGTTGAGGTCATCCATGACAGTCGCTATATCTTTATCGGACATGGCTCCGTAAGAGGACAGGAAACCGTTACGCGGGAAACGAACCGGATCGGACGACACATCGATACCGATAGTAGCAAACACACTGTCTTTCCCATTCGCGGCCGTGACGGTCTGCTCGCTAAGCGTCTGACCGAGATGTTGGTACCGCACCTTCACCGTACCTTCCGGCAGGTTATTGAGTGTAAACGACACCTTCTGCCCCGGGGCATAGCAGGCTTTATCCGTACTCATCAGGTACGGGATATAGGTTTCACCGTAGGTGACAGGATCCTGCGTCGGTTCGTTGATATTACAACCCGTTGTGGCAACCAACAATGTCATCAGTAGTATAGGATACATGTTTTTCATAATTGCTTAAAGGATATTGTGGTGTCTTGGATGTTAATGGTGATGCTCCAGTTACCTGCAGCAGGAACGACCCATTTATTATCCGGATCACCGGTGTGTATCTCAAATGTACCGTTCTCCGAAACCGGACAATCAGGAGTTGGGGCAAAGAGCATCTCGCCCGACCAATCGGACTTGATCTCGGTGGGGAACTTGATCTGTCCCGCGTTCAGCGGGCCTTCGTAGATAAACAGGTCTCTCTCCGGATGCTGCATCTGCGTCAGGTTATCCCAACTCCATCCGCCGGGAGCCGCATCGCCGATCATATAGATATGATCATACATCTCCGTAATCTCATTGACGGCGATAACTATCGTGAGCGCTTTGGTATCCACGTCGATGGTATAACTACCCGGTGCTTCAATAGTCCATTTCAGATCCGGATAATCTTCCTCTGTGGCTCGATAGACCATACGTGTCTCATCCAGCGAATCACGCACGTAGCAAGGCAACCAATCTTCAGTAGTAGTCAGGATTTTAAACTCGCCTTTATGCAGTTTACCGGTCCAGGTATAGCCCGAGAGCGTACTCATATCCCACTGCAGCTGTGCTGCATGGTCTCTATCCCATCCGTTCGGCATAGCGTCGCCAATCAGATACAGACAGGTCGTATCTGCCAGATACCGCACGATAGACACCGGCAGTATCTCCGACACCTGCTGTTCACCCGACATCTGCACTTTGGCACGTACCCGCAAGGCAAAACGTGTCGGCTCATTGTCCTTCATTGCCACAAAGAACGGCAGCACCGAGTCGATCAACTGGCGATGGGTCAAAGCAAAGGTACGGTCCATCGTTCGACCGATCTCGAAATGCAAACCGTCTTCCAAAGCGCTATCCGCCAGATTCATATCGATCGTATAGGCAATAGCCGAACCCGTACCGTGATTCGTTCCGGCTGTCCATGTCAGCTGCATCGCCGTCTGGTCACCCATGCGGCTGTTACAAACCACGCTATCATGCAAGGCTGTCAGCACCAATGCTTCATCGCGTTGCGGTTCATCCTGCGGCTTCTTACACGAGAAGAGACATAACGCACACAGTATGAAACAGATAAATCTACAATCTTTCATATCAATATCCCGGGTTTTGCGTTAATAATTCATTCGCTTCGATCTCCTGCATCGGAATCGGGAAGAGCAGATGCTTGGAAGTAGCATTTGTTTTCCCTACGGAGTGCAGGAAAGTGAGGGCGTAGTTATTCGGATAGCGCAACATATCGAACCAACGGTGTCCTTCAAAGGCCAATTCGATACGGCGCTCATGTATGATTTTGTCGCGCATCTGTGCCTGTGTCAGGCCTTCTATCTGCGCACGGCTCGTCAGACCGGCACGCTTGCGCACCAGATAGAGCGGTGCTTCCGCTTCCGTCGTACGACCTAACTCATTCAGCGCTTCCGCCTCCATGAGCAGCACATCCGCGTAGCGGGTGACGATCCAGTTCTGATTACTCGTGTTGTAATCCGGAGACTGGGCTTTGGTTAACAGGAACTTGCGTACATTATATCCGGTTTTCGAGTAACTGCTGGAGTATGTATATCCGTCAAAAGTCGGGCATCCGGCATAGAAAATCGTCTTGTCTTTACGCAAATCCCCCGGTTCGTACTGGCTGACAAACTCCGCCGTAGGTTGGTTCCAACCGTAGCAACCGGCCGCCATACCGGAGTTACGCGGTCCTTGGAAAGTACTGATCCACGATGCCTGATTCTCATTGGCCCAGAAATCATAATTCGTTTTACCGTAGTACTGCACCTCAAATATCGACTCTACTCCATTCTGTTTGGCCGGGTTGAAGTTATCGGCATAGTCCGGTGCCAGTTGATAGCCCATGGCGGTGATCTCCTGACAGAGCCGTACCACTTCGTCGTACTTGTGCGTATAGGTCAGATGCACCCGCGCCATCTCAGCCATTGCGGCTTCACGGCTGGCACGGCCGATCTGTTTGGAACCGTAACTGCTCCGTTGCGGCAAAAGTGCTATCGCCTGATTCAGGTCGTCCATGATCAGCGCATAGACCTCTTCGGCCGTGGCTCGCGCCATCTTAAGCGGACTGTCTGAGGTCAGTGGTTCGATCGGCATCGGTACCCCGCCGAACAGGCGCACTAAAATAAAGTAGTAATGTGCGCGCAAGAAATGCGCTTCACCCAGCATGCGGTTCTTCAGATCATTATCTATCTGCATGCCCGGCACGTTTTTGAGCACAAAATTGCAGCGTAAGATACCGGGAGACGGTCCGCGCCATAAGTCCAAAGCGGCAAAATTATCGGCCGTAGCAATGAAATTAGCCATCTCGGTCGTCTCCAATCCGTCCGTACCACCACCGGCTCCTACCTCACTCTCGTTAGCAATAATATCCAGCGTCCATATACGCATATTGTACAATTTAGCCCATTGAAGCGGTTGGTAACAAGCGTTCACCGCTGCTTCGGCATCTGCTGCCGTCTGGAATCCATTCGTCGTATCGACCGAATCGTATGGTTGTCTCTCCAAGAAATTGCAGGACATAACCGCTAACGCTATTACTATATATACTATCTTTTTCATATTCATATGCATTAGAAGGTGATGTTAATTCCAAACGTAAAGTTACGCGTCAACGGATAGACATTGCTGTCTATACCGCTGCCTCCCACCTCCGGATCGAGACCCGTGTAGCGTGTGAATGTGTAGAGGTTCTGTCCGGAAACAGAGAATCGTACCTCATCCATACGCGCTTTGCTCGTCAGATGTTTTGGGAGCGTGTAACCAATCGTGATACTCTTCAGACGCAGATAGTCTCCTTTCTCGAGGAAACGGTCACTGACGCGGTTGTTCTTATTGGGGTCAGAGAACACGGCACGTGGCATCGTAGTGGAGTGATAATCCGGACGCCAACGATCGAGCGTTGAAGTTAACTGGTTCTGCGCCACGGACATAGCCTCCAAAGTTGAACGGTTGCCGTTATAAATCATGTTTCCCGCTGCTCCCTGCAGGTACAGCTCTATATCCACGCCGTAGAACTCAAAGCGGTTGTTCATCGAGAAAGTCCATGAAGGTGTCGGAGAACCCAGGATAGTACGGTCATCTTCGTTGATCACACCATCGCCGTTGATATCCTTGAAACGGATATCACCGGGTTGGGTGCTGGTGTACGGATCGCTACCGATCGTCTGTACCGCATGCTGATCCACCTCTTCTTGAGATTGGAAAATGCCGTCCGTCACATAGCCGTAGAAAGCAGCAACCGGATAACCGACCTTATGGATATTGCAGTCGAAATACATCGGTACATCATCGTTGAGCGACAAGATCATATTACGGTTATAGGCAAAATTGACCGTCGTAGTCCAGGTGAAATTCTTTTTCTTGAAGTTCAGACTGTTCAGACTCACCTCCACACCCGTGTTCCGCATCTTACCGGCATTAATACTCGGCACCGCCTCGTCCGAATAGCCGCTACTGATAGGTACGGACATCGGCACTAACATATCGTTGGTGTTCTTGATATACCAATCCACCGTAGCATGCAGACGCTGGTCAAAGAAAGCAAAATCCGCTCCGACATTATATTGTTCCACCGTCTCCCAACGGACATTGGGATTCGGCAACTCCCATGGTGCCAGACCGCCTACCTGCTTGTCTCCAAACGAGTACTGCACGGTCTGCAGTTTGCTGGCATACGCATAATTGCTCACACTCGCCTGATTACCCGTCAGACCGTAACCAGCACGTAATTTGAAGTCCGTGAGCCAGAAGGATTTCTTAAACCAATGTTCCTCACTCATGCGCCAAGCCAACGCCACGGAAGGGAAATAACCCCAACGGTTCTTCTTCGCAAAACGGCTCGAACCGTCCGCACGGAAGGTGGCTGTCAACAGATAACGGTTGTCATATCCATAGGTCACACGTCCCATGAACGAGAGTAATGCCCAATCGGATTTATTACCATAGATAGTAGGTTCCAACAGACCGTTGCTGAGCTGTCGCGCGTTCTCCGACACAAAGCCCTGTACGGCGCCGCTCATGAACTCATAGTCATTCGCCTGCATGGACGATCCGATCATGGCAGTGAAGTTATGCTTGTCTTTGAAGGTCTTTACGAATGACAGCGTATTGTCCCACAACCAAGTGATACTCTTGTCGAACGAACGGAAAGCTTGCGATTCGGGTTGCGCTATCGGCTGCCAATCGTACGCCGGCGTCCAACTCTGCTGATCCCAGTACATGACCTGTATACCAAAGGTGGTTTTAAAAATCAACCAATCCAGCGGTTTGATCTCGGCATAGATATTACCTAAGAGATTATAACCTTTGGTAGAACTGGTGTTTTCCATCATCTTACCCACCGGGTTGGCGATATCTCCCACGTACATCGCGAGGCCTACCGGACCGGCCCATGTGCCATCCTCATTCTTAATCGCCTGCGTAGGTAACGCGCGCATCGTGTTCTGTATATTATATTCTCCGCCGGACTTGATATCGTGGTTGAGGCTGAGTTTATGACCAAACTTCAACCAGTTGAGCAACTGAGTATCGTGGTTGAACTGCAGCGTGATACGGCGATAAGCGGTCGTTTTGATGATACCTTTCTGGTCGTAGAACGCACCGGATACATAGAAATTGGATTTCTGCGTTCCGCCTGAATAACTGAGACTATAGTTCTGCGTAGGGGCGAACTGCCATAACTCCGACATCCAATCCGTACCGTCACCAAGCGCCTTCGGATCCGCAAAAGCAGGGTTCTGCGGTTGACCGGCATTCGCCATCATCTCGTTATGCAAAGATGCAAACTGATAGGCCTTGAGTAGCGGTAAGGTACGTTGTAACTGATCGAAGCCAAACGAGCCCTTCAGGGAGATATGCCCTTTCTCATTCTCTCCTTTCTTGGTCGTGATAATAACCACGCCATACGCACCGCGGCTACCATAGATAGCGGTTGCCGACGCATCTTTGAGTACATCTACCGTAGCGACATCGTCCATATTAATCATATTGAGCGGGACATCTGTCGGCACTCCGTCAATGACGATAAGCGGTTGGGAGTTATTAATACTACCGATACCTCGGATATTCAGGCTCACGTTACTACCCGGCGCACCGGAACCCGTTACCTGCAGACCTGCCGCACGCCCTTCGAGTGCCGAGCCCAAAGAAGGAGCCGGAGTCTTCTGCAGATCTTTTTCGCTTACCTGTGAGATAGAACCGGTCAGGTCGCTCTTCTTCTGCACACCGTAACCGACTACCACGACTTCTTCCAACACCTCCGTGTCTTCCTTGAGCACGACATGCATGCCGGCAGCCGCTTTCAAAGACTGCGTGGCATAACCAACGTAACTGATCTCTAAAGTGGCTCCTTCCGCTACATCCAACGTGAAGTTACCGTCAAAATCCGTAATAGTACCGTTGGTCGTTCCCTTCTCCAAGATACTGGCACCTATGATAGGTTCACCCGTTTCATCCACTATGACGCCCCCTACCTGCGCGCTTATAGAAAGCGTGCAGGCAAGAAACAACCATAGTATGGAGAATTTGGATAGTCTCTTCATAATATGATATTACTTAACGATTATTTTATGCGATTGATGCGTCCCCTTGAGGATGTACAGACCGGCAGGAAGGCCAACCGGCGAATGAGCTACCATACGACCCTGCAGATCATATACTGCTTCGATTTTGTTCTCGACCAATGTATTCTCCACACCGGAAGGATTATTAAGCGAAAGAACAAGTTGGTTCGTAACGGCATTTACCGTAACATAAAAGGTCGTCTCTTCTGCCAAAGAAACCGCAAACTTGTTATCATTGCTATCATCGGTAATCATGATATCAAACGCACCTTTGTCCGCTATCGGCGCGTTTGCTGCCGTAGCACCATAGGCTTTACCCCAGTCACGCTGATGCAAGAATTTTAACTCACCGCTATGAAGCGCAATTTGACCTTGGTAGATTCCGCTGTTAAAGGCTGTTTCCGTCAACTCGATAGCGTTATCAAGACTCCAACCGGCAGCGGTTGCATCACCAATCGGATAAATAGCTACGGGATAATGGCTACTAAATCCTTTATCTTCCATACCGGTACCGTCTTCGACGGTTAATTGCGGGGCTTCACCTCTCAAATCAATACGAAGCGAATAGCGGCCTGCTGAAACATTGTATTTATTATCATTATCCTGCAACTCCTGCTCACGCTTCACCATGGTGCCGGAAGCCAAAGCCTCTCCTTGCGTAGCCGGACCATAGGAAGGCATCCAATCCTCATTCTCCAGAAACTTAAGATTACCGGCAGAGAGATCTCCCACCCATTCGTACACACCATCTTCAACAGTCAGCATAAGAGCGGCCGTATGTAAATCCCAACCATTGGGAGTTGCATCACCAATTAAATACAAACGACCCGGATGAGCCATCATGGTAGAAAGAGTAAACATTGCAATTACCAAAAGAGAAAAGATTTTTTTCATAATACAAATCATTTAGGGTTAGACAATATGTTTTTAGCATTTGCGATGCAAAGGTACTGCTTTTCATTTACATACGCAATAGTGCACATGCAAAAAGTAGTGAATTAACAAATATAAAATTTACCAATTCACTTAATTACAGCATTATACAAAAAACAAAAGGAGTACTAAAAAGTAGCGACTTTTTGCTCAAATTCATCCCGACTTCCCTTGGCCAAGTTGCGCATTCGGGTTCTAGAATTGTAAATTGTAGAGAGTGAATAACGCAAGAAAGAAGCGATCTGCTTGCTATCGGTAATACCTAAGCGGATACAACCGAGCACACGCAAATCGGTATTCAAACGTTCACCGGGTTTGGTACTAAACTCCGCGCCATCCACCAGCAATGCTTTAATCTCTTCCACGAAATTCGGGAAGATAGCGAGGAAGGCTTCGTCGAAGTCACGATAGAAGATATTGAGTTGTTCTTGGGTGAAGTGTTGCGAGGCAAGATCGGTCTGGAGACGTTTGAGATCTCCGGCCTTGGCGTGTGCGTTCAGCGTCTTACGCCAGTTATCAAACCGCTCAATAAGTTGAGAAGCCATCTCCATGTAATGACCTACGTAGACAGTTCGGATGCGGTTACTTTGGGCCAACTGCATACGCTTTCGTGCGCTGTAAAGGAGAAATAGACTCAACGTTGTTGCCAACAAAGCAATACTGGCAATCAGGCCATATAACATCCGCACACGTATCGTTTCTTGCCGCTGATAGGCACTTTCAATAATAGGATATATTGTACTGATTTCCAACGAACGACTGCGCATGCCACCGGCTTTAGCATCCGCAATGCAACAATGGATATACACATGCGATCGATCTATATCTCCTTCTTCGAACAGCATAATGGCCAAATCGCGCAACGCAACATACTCACGTTTAGCTCCTCTCAAATCTGAGCAGGCAGAGATAATCAGATGCTGTTTCTCTGAATCTCGATCACCAAGTTCGTGGTATATTTGGGCTTTGGTAATAGATAAGATACCTAACTGATTCGCTTGAACTAAACCGGAGGATTCATATCTTTCCAATTCTTCCAGCGCCTCGTAAAAATGTCCGTCGGCATACAAAGCGTCGGCATGAACCAAGGCATGAATAAAACTACCCGCTTCTTCTACTCGCAAAATGGAGTCGCGATAATCTTGCGTCAAATGATGGTACAAATTTTGCTCGCGTTCAGTCACCGCAAAATCTTCCATCAGCCCATATAGTGTCCGACACAAATGGTAATAATAGGGACGCAAAACGGGATCGATTGCAGACTTGTTCACATCGTCCAAATTCTGCAATGCCTCATAATACATACCCGAACGCATCAACACCTCGGCTCGGTTCATCTGCGCTTGTTGCTGAAAGTGCGGATCGGCTAAATGCGCAGCTAAACCCATGCGTTTTTGCACATATACCAACTGCGAATCCAGGTCAAAACCGCGATACAAATCGAAAAATCGCCCACAACATTCAAAACGTTCCTCGTCCGTCATCCGCTTGTATGGTAGTTCCAATAACATGGAATCCAAGTGCGCCTGATACTGTGCCTGCACTTCCTGACGCTCTGCAATCAAAGTATCTACCTCACGCAATGCAACATCCTGCTCATGACAGGCAGTCATGCACAGAAAAGCCGCAAAGGCCATGCTATGTCTAACCAAAACACGCATCATTATCATATTTTTCGGCTGCAAAGGTAACACTTTTTTAGCATATATGCAAGAAAAAGCGAAAAAATCCCCAAAGAAAAAAAATCCCCAAAGAAAAAAATCCCGCGGGAAATTTGCATAATTCGCTTTTTTTTTGTAATTTTGCAGTCGATTTTGCAAAATATGCGTATCAGCGATCCGAAAATAGAAAATCCCGTGCTGCGATTGGTAGGTGAAACAGCCGACCAATTGGGTTTGGAATGCTACGTGATCGGCGGTTGGGTACGGGACTTGTTCCTGCATCGGGAGAGTACGGATATCGATATTGTTTGTCTTTCTTCGGAACACCGGAATACCGGAACACCGGAATACCGACCAGGGATTTTGTTAGCTGAAGAAGTAGCGAAGAAACTGGGTAAGAAAGCGCATCTGGCTGTCTTCAAAACCTATGGTACAGCGCAGGTGAAACGCGGGAATCTGGAATTGGAGTTCGTCGGTGCGCGGCGTGAGAGTTATACGCGCGACAGTCGCAACCCGATTGTGGAAGACGGTACGCTCGAAGAGGATCAGAACCGGCGGGATTTCACGATCAACGCCATGGCGATATGCTTGAATAATGGTGCAAATGGTGACGCTTCGCTTAATGGTGCAAATGAAGGAAGGGATCTCCAGTATGGAGAGCTGCTCGATCCGTTTGACGGCATGGGTGATCTGGAGCGTTGCCTCATCAAGACGCCGCTCGATCCGGATATCACGTTTAGTGACGATCCCTTACGCATGATGCGGGCCATACGGTTTGCGACCCAGTTGGGTTTTAACCTGGACGGCGAGACCTTTGATGCGATCGTGCGTAACAAAGAACGCATCGGGATCATCACCAAAGAACGGATTGCGGAGGAGTTGCATAAGATCATCCTCAGTCGCCGACCGTCGGAAGGGTTTATTTTACTGGACAAAACCGGACTGCTACCCCTGATCTTCCCCGAACTGGCGGCCCTCAAAGGTATCGAAGTAAAGGACGGTCGCGGACACAAGGACGTGTTCTATCATACGCTTAAAGTCCTCGACAATGTCTCGGAGTTAACGAGTGAAAGAATTAAAGAATTAAAGAATGAAGGAAAGGACAGAGTCCTTTGGTTACGGTGGGCAGCTCTGCTGCACGATATCGGTAAACCACGTAGTAAAGCTTGGGATCCGCAAGCAGGTTGGACCTTCCGGAATCACAACTACATCGGCGCCAAGATGGTACCGAAGATCTTCGCGAAGATGAAGTTGCCGCTGAACGAGAAGATGGAGTACGTGAAGAAGATGGTGGATCTGCACATGCGGCCGATTAACCTGATCGAAGACACGGTGACGGACAGTGCGGTAAGGCGACTGCTCTTCGAGGCAGGAGATGACATCGAAGATCTGATGCTGCTTTGTGATGCGGATATCACCAGTCGCAACGAAGAGAAGAAAGCCCGCTTCCATCAGAACTACCAGTTGGTACGTCAGAAGATGGTGGAACTGGAAGAACGCGACCGCATCCGTAATTTCCAACCGCCGGTAGATGGCATGGAGATCATGGAACTATTCCATCTGGAGCCCTGTTCGCTGGTTGGAGAACTGAAGAGCGCAATCAAAGATGCGATCCTGGATGGGGTCATCCCCAACGACCACGAGGCCGCAAAAGCATTTGTAATCGAATTATGGCAGAAGAAAACGAAATAATTAGCGCAGCCGTATCGTACGGTGAAGAGAACATTATCCACCTGGATGATATGGAGCATATCCGGCGTCGTCCGGGTATGTACATCGGTAAGTTAGGCGACGGTTCGCACTCCGACGACGGTATCTACGTACTCATCAAAGAGAGTATCGATAACTCGATCGACGAGTACCGTATGGGCGAAGGTAAGACCATCGAGGTGGATGTAGTGGACGGTCGTGTACGCGTACGTGACTACGGTCGCGGTATTCCTTTGGGTAAGTTGGTGGAGGTGGTGAGCGTACTCAACACCGGTGGTAAGTACGACAGCAAGGCCTTCCATAAGTCCGTTGGTCTGAACGGTGTAGGTACCAAAGCGGTGAATGCCCTTTCGTCTTTCTTTGCCGTAGAGTCCTACCGCGAAGGGAAGATGCGTCGGGCGGAGTTTGCGCAGGGTAAGTTAACCCACGACACGGACATCGTCGATTATACCGGTCCCGAGAAACGCGGTACAATCATTGAGTTCGTGCCGGACGACAGCAAAGGACTGTTTGAGAACTACCATTTCCGCGATGATTATATCGAGGAGTTACTGCGTAACTATGCGTATCTGAATACAGGACTGACACTCGTTTATAACGGGAAGAAATTTGTAAGCAAGAACGGTCTGCTGGACCTACTGACAGAGAACATGACCGTCAGTCCGCTCTACCCGATTATCCACCTCAAAGGCGAAGATATCGAGATCGCCCTCACGCATACGGACCAGAACGGCGATGAGTATTTCTCGTTCGTCAACGGTCAGCACACCATCCAAGGCGGTACGCACCAGGCGGCGTATCGTGAGGCGATCGGTCGTACGATCAAGGAGTTCTTCAATAAGAACCAGGAGTTGGCGGATATCCGTAACGGTGTGGTCGGAGCAATTGCGATCAATGTGGAAGAACCGGTGTTTGAGTCCCAGACCAAGGTCAAACTGGGTTCGAAAGATATGAGTCCTACCGGCGGAGTCGGTATCAATAAGTTCGTCAATGACTTCGTCAAGCAGCAGTTGGATAACTACCTGCACAAGCACCCGGAAGTGACCGAAGTGATGCTGCAGAAGATCCAGGACTCCGAGAAAGAACGCAAGGCGATTGCGGGTGTGACCAAGGCCGCTCGTGAACGGGCGAAGAAGAACCTGGTCAACAACCCCAAGTTACGTGACTGCCAGATTCACCTCAACGACACCAAGCCTGTCAAGAGTTCCAAAGATTCGGACGATGATCTGCGTTTGGAATCCAGTATCTTCATCACCGAGGGTCTTTCGGCTTCGGGTTCGATCACCAAGAGTCGTGACGTACGCACGCAGGCGGTGTTCTCGCTGCGCGGTAAGCCGCTGAACTGCTACGGTTTAACGAAATCGGTGGTGTACGAGAATGAGGAGTTCAACTGCCTGCAGTCAGCGCTGAACATCGAAGACGGTCTGGATGAACTCAGATACAACAAGGTCATCATCGCGACCGATGCCGATGTGGACGGTATGCATATTCGTCTGCTGATGCTGACGTTCTTCCTGCAGTTCTTCCCGGATCTGGTCAAGAAAGGACACGTCTATATCCTCCAGACTCCGCTCTTCCGTGTCAAGGACAAGAGCAACACCATCTACTGCTATAGCGAAGAAGAACGTATCAAGGCGATGAACAAGATCAAGACCCCGGAGATCACCCGATTCAAAGGACTGGGAGAGATCTCGCCGGATGAGTTCAAGGGTTTCATCGGGAATGGAATCCGTTTGGATCAGGTGAGCTTACGTAAAGAAGACTCCGTCAATGAGTTGCTGGCGTACTACATGGGTAAGAATACCGCCGAGCGTCAACAGTTCATCATCGATAACCTCGTGATCGAAGAAGACAGGGTCGATAATGATGAATTGATGGAATGATGAAATGATGAAATGATGGAATGATGAAATGATGGAATGAAAGCACTCATTGCATTCATACTAATGGCAGTCGGGATCTTGACGCTCATCGAGGTTAACGAGCGCCGCAAGGCAAAAAAGAAGTCAGATATCAGTTTTCAGCCATCAGACTGCAAGAAAGAACAATCCGAGACAGAGAACTGCTCGGATTGTAGTCTGATGGAGATTTGCGAAAAGAAAACTACTGACGCACAGTGATGTGGAAACAACTCTGTTTCCATTCGTACTTGACGTAAATCTTTCCTGCCCGCTGATGGTTCAGCAGCACTTGTCCCAAGACGAGTTTCAGATTATCCTCGTGCATGTACATATGCGTGCGCGTTACTTTATCATAACGCATGTACGCGAGGTCGAAGGTCGTTCCGTAGCAGTGACAGGACTGCGTGGTGGAGTTGATGTTTCCGCTGCGTTGTAAGAACTTCACATCCTCCTGGGTGCGTAAGACAGAGGTCACATAGAAGCGGTAATGCGGCAGACCGTTGCGCTGCAGTATATCCGCCCACTCGGCCCCGATGGCATCCAACTCACGCTTCGCGGAGGGAATGAGATACGGCACGGAGTGCGTCAGACTGTCCACGATATAGTTCTCGTTCGTCGTAATCTCCACCAACTGCTTACGCATGGACGCGGCATCGGTCCGGTCCTTGGGTGGCCTGGATAAACCGATTTGGGAGGCCACCGCATGCTGCTTGAGTTGCAAATCATTGAACTTGAGCTTATAGTCAAACGTCCGACCGGGATACCAAACCAGGCTGTCTTCGACGACAGCCTGTTCTTCTTGCGACGTGCTTGTTCCGCAGGAACAAAGAACAACGAACAATGAACAAAGACAGATTATCTTAGATCGACCACTCAAACCCATCTTTGGTATCTTTGATTTGGAAACCGAGTGCGGTCAGTTCGTTGCGAATCTTATCGGACGTGGGCCAGTCTTTGTTCTGTTTGGCTTGCAGACGGATACCGAGCAGCAGATCGATGGCACCGTTGAAGGCCTTCATCTTCTCATCCCCGCTACCCTGCTCTTCCAGACGCAGACCGAGGATATCGATGGCGAAGGTCTTCCATACCTCGCGTAACTCTTTGAGATCCGCTTCGGATATCGTACCCTTACCATCCCATACCGTGTTGATCGCACGGGTCGAATCGAAGAGCGCTGCGATCACGAATGGAGTGTTCAGATCATCGTCCATGGCCTCTTGGCAACGTTCACGCAGCCCGGCTACCTCAACGGTCGTCTCTTTACCGGCTTGCAGTTTGAGCAAACGGGCATAAGCCTCCTGCATACGTTGCAGACCCTTCTCCGCTGCCTCGAGGGCTTCGGAAGAGAAATCGACCGTCGAGCGGTAATGTGCCTGCAGGATGAAGAAACGGATGACCATCGGTCCGAAGGGCTTCGAGAGCAGCGGGTGTTCGCCCTTGAAGAACTGCTCGAGGGTAATGAAGTTATTGTAAGACTTACCCATCTTCTTGCCCGCGATCGTGATCATGTTGTTGTGCATCCAGTAATGGACGGTCTCATGACCGAGTGCGGCGCAGGACTGTGCGATCTCTGCCTCATGGTGCGGGAAGATCAGGTCCAGACCACCGCCGTGGATATCGAACTGCTCCCCTAAGTATTTCGTACCCATCGTGGAGCACTCCATGTGCCATCCGGGAAATCCTTCGGACCACGGTGAAGGCCAGTGCATGATATGCTCCGGTGCGGCTTTCTTCCAAAGGGCAAAGTCATAACTGTGCTTCTTCTCGTCCTGACCATCCAACTCACGGGTCTCGGTCACGATATCGTTGAGGTTTCGTCCGGAGAGCTTACCGTACGGATAGTCCTTGGCGTATTTCTCCACGTCCATATAGACCGAACCGTTGGAGATGTACGCGTAACCCTTATCGAGGATCTTCTGCACGAATGCAATCTGCTCGATGATATGACCCGACGCATGGGGTTCGATCGACGGCGGTAACACGTTCAGCGCCGCCATGTCGCGGTGGTAACGGTTGGTATAGAACTGCACCACCTCCATCGGTTCGAGTTGCTCGAGTCGTGCTTTCTTTGCGATCTTATCCTCCCCCTCATCCGCATCGTGCTCCAGGTGTCCTACATCGGTGATGTTACGCACATAACGTACCTTGTAACCTAAGTACTGCAGGTAGCGGTAGAGCAAATCAAACGTAATCGCCGGACGAGCGTGACCCAGATGGGCATCCCCGTACACGGTAGGACCGCAGACATACATGCCTACGTGTCCTTCGTGCAGCGGTTTGAATGTTTCTTTATAGCGTGATAATGAATTATAAATCTCCAGCATTATAACAGTGTCTTGGGATCCAAGTTATTCTTCTCGATATCTTTGAAGTAGTTGAATGTACCCACTTTGAGTTCCTCGCAGGCTGCCTCGTCGCACACGATGATACCGTGCTGGTGCATCTGGAGCATGGAAACGGTCCACATGTGGCTGATCGGCTCTTCGATAGCATGTTGGAGAGCACGGGCTTTGTTATGTCCGTTCACCATGATCAGCACCTCTTTGGCATCCATCACGGTACCTACACCTACGGTGAGGGCGGTCTTGGGCACTTTATTCACATCGTTGTCGAAGAAACGACTGTTGGCGATGATCGTGTCGGTCGTCAACTCTTTCTTACGTGTACGGCTGGTAAGGGACGAACCCGGTTCGTTGAACGCGATATGGCCGTCCGGACCGATACCACCGAGGAAGAGGTGGATACCACCGATGTTACGGATCTTTTCTTCGTAACGTGCGCACTCGGCAGCGAGGTCGTCGGCGTTACCGTTGAGGATATTGACGTTCTCTTTGCGGATATCGATGTGGGAGAAGAAGTTATTCCACATGAAACTGTGATAGCTCTCCGGGTGATCTTCGGCCAAGTTAACGTACTCGTCCATGTTGAAGGTAACAACGTTGCGGAAGGATACCTTACCGGCTTTATTCAATTCAATGAGTGCTTTATACATACCCAGCGGCGAACTTCCGGTCGGCAGACCGAGCACGAAAGGTTTGCTCTCTTTGGGATCAAACTCATTGATACGTTTTGCTACATAATTCGCAGCCCACTGACTGAGCAGGTCATACGAAGGTTCAATAATTACTCGCATTGTTATTTATTTTTGTTATATCGTTATTACGTTATATCGTTATTACGACCGTTTTAATACCACGGCACTCCGTGCGGGCAGGTACATCTTAAGCCAGCCCTTACCGTCCTTGTCGTACAGCGGATCGTAGTTAGTGAAGTGCTCCACGCTGTCGTCCGCCAGACCGAAACCGGCAAACTCTTTGGCGTCCGTATTGAGCACCACTTGGTACTTACCGGAGGGCACGAGGATACCGTAATCATCGAAGGACTTCTGACCGTTCCAGTTGAAGATAAACAGCAGGTCACCACGGGAGTATGCTACCACCTGGTCACCCTCATTGTCCGCCCACTTGAGCACCCACGGCAGGTGTTTGCCCACCATGTATTTCTTCTCCTCGGCCGTCGGATTCTGAGAGATGAGGTGCTTCTTGAGCAAATGGATCATCGCCTCGTCAAAACGGTTGAGGTCTGCGAAATAGTAGTTGGGGTTATCCACCAGATCCCATTGACGACGGGCGTACTTGCAGCTCCAGCCGTTACCCTCACGCGGGAAATCGATCCACTCCGGATGGCCGAATTCATTACCCATGAAGTTGAGGTAACCGCCGTTGATAGTAGAAGCGGTGATAAGACGGATCATCTTATGCAGCGCCACGCCACGATCCACCATATAGGTCGAATGACCATGCTCGAAGTGCCAGTACATGTCCGCATCGATGAGACGGAAGATGATGGTCTTATCGCCCACCAGCGCCTGGTCATGCGACTCGGCATAACTGATGGTCTTCTCGTCCTCACGACGGTTCGTCATCTCGTAGTAGATATGACCGGCTTTCCAGTCCTCGTCCTTGACCTCTTTGATATACTTGATCCAGAAATCAGGGATACCCATCGCCAGACGGTAGTCGAAGCCGACGCCACCGTCCTCAAACGGACAAGCCAGACCCGGCATACCCGACATCTCTTCTGCAATCGAAATGCCGTCCGGTTTCACTTCGTGAATGACCTTATTGGCCAAAGTCAGGTACATCAGCGCATCACCGTCTACGTTGCCGCCGAAATAACTGTCATAACCGTTGAAGTCCTCACCCAGACCGTGGCTGAGATAAATCATCGAGGTCACGCCGTCAAAGCGGTAACCGTCGAAATCGTATTCATCCAACCAGAACTTACAGTTAGAGAGCAAGAAATGCAGCACTTCGTTCTTGCCGTAATTAAAGCAGAGCGAGTCCCAAGCCGGGTGCTCACGACGGGCACCGTCATGGAAATACTGGTAACCTGTACCATCGAAATTACCCAGACCCTCCAGTTCGTTCTTCACAGCGTGACTGTGTACGAGGTCCATGATGACCTTCATCCCGCGACCGTGCGCATCATCGATGAGGGCTTTGAGCTCATTCGGCGTACCGAAACGACTGCTGGCTGCAAAGAAATTGGATACATGGTAACCGAATGAACCGTAGTACGGGTGCTCCTGGATCGCCATGATCTGCACGCAGTTATATCCTAACTCCTGGATACGCGGCAGGACGTTGATACGGAAATCTTCGTAACTGTTCACTTTCTCCTCCGCGGACGACATACCGATATGGCACTCGTAGATGAAGAGTCCGTCCTTACCTACTTTCTTTACCTTCGCAGAGTTGCGGTGCTTCCACTCATATGGCTTTTCATCCCATACCTGGGCAGAGAATATCTTAGTCTGCTCGTCCTGCACTACGCGGCGCACGTAGGACGGGATACGCTCTCCGTAACCGCCGTTCCATTCTACCAACAGCTTATAGAGCTGCTCGTGCTTGATGGCTTTCTCCGGCAGTTTGGCTTCCCACACACCGTTGCCGACAGGTTGCAGACGATAGGCTTCGTCCTTGGTCCAGTTATTCATATCACCCTTGATATAAATAGCCGTTGCATTCGGTGCCCACTCACGCATCACCCATCCTTCGGGCGTATGGTGCAAACCGAAATAGAGGTAACCGGTTGCCCACTCAGCCAAGGGTTGACCGCCGGTCAGCTCTTTTTCTTTATTGACTGCGTAGTCATAACGTCCCTGCAGCGCGTATTCATACGGTTTCAAGTACGGATCACGCTCGATAATTCTCAGGTGTTTTTCTTTATTGGTAGCCATGGTATAGATGATTTATTGGTTTACACGTGCTTTGACAATGAGTTTGCGGTACTCCTTACCCGGCGCGATACCCGGTTGGTGCGCATCGGATGGGAAGAAGACTGCGAAATGACCGGCAGGAACGGTGAACTTAGCCGTTGCCTGGTCGCCATAAAACTCTACATCCTTACCCTCATCGTACTCTTGGGTGATTTCTTGGCAGTCCACTTGTGCCTTCCAGCCCATGATCTCATCATCACCCAGCGGGATCTGGATATCGAGATAATCCTTATGCGCCTCCATGCGGCATTTGGATTCCTCTTTACCCTTGAAATCCAAAATGTTCACAAACAGGTCCTTGCCGTCCAGGTAGATCTTACATGCCGGCATCTCTTCGAGGTCATTGTCGTTGTAGAATTTCATGAATTCTTTCAGTCCCGGTACACTATCGTAATACCAGTCCGCATTCTCTAATTTGTCGAGTATCATATTATTACAGATTTTGCGGCGCAAAATTACAAAAATATTTTGATATATGCAAATTTTTTTGTACCTTTGCAGTCGATTTTGCATCAATTAACAATTCAACTATATGAAAAAACTAATTTTTACGCTGACAGCTATTATGCTTATGACTACAGCTTGTACAAAACAACAGACAACGGGTATTCATCCGGAGAACCTGGATACGACCGTTGTAGCCCAGAATGATTTTTACCAATTCGCCTGCGGCGGATGGATGGCGAACAACCCTTTGACGCCCGAATACAGTCGTTTCGGTTCCTTCGATAAACTCGGATTGCAGAACCTGGAGCAGGTGAACGGTCTGATTCAGGAGATTGCTGCGAAGAAGCACGAGCAGGGTTCGATTGCCCAGAAAATCGGGGATATGTATAACCTCGCTTTGGACACCGTACGTCGGGATGCCGAAGGTATTGCACCGGTGCAACCGACCTTGGAGCAGATTGCCGCTATTTCGTCTCGCGAGGAGCTGAGTGCCATACTCGGTGCATCGATGGATTATCAATTATGGGCAATGTACGTCGATGCGGATGCGATGAACAGTTCGATGAATATCCTCAATGAATACCAGGCCGGTTTCTCCTTAGGAGAAAAAGAGTACTATCTGGACGAAGACGAGCACACCCGTTCGATCCGTGCGGCATACGTGGCGTACGTAGAGAAAATGTTCGGTTTATTTGGTTTTGACAAGGCAGCAGAACGCGCCCAAACGGTACTGCGCATGGAGACCCGTCTGGCCAAAGCCGCTTACTCGAATGTCGAACTTCGTGACCCGCAACGCAACTACAACAAGATGTCTATCGACGAGTTACAAGTGCTCGTTCCGCAGGTCGATTGGAAGACTTATTTTGCGGCGCTCGGTGTTGAGTTAGATAGCCTGTCTGTCGGTCAGATTCCTCATCTGCAGGAGGCCGGAAAGATGTTAGGAGACGAACCGTTAGAGGACCTGAAGACCTTGTTCAGTTGGCAAGTGATCGAAGGAGCAGCCTCCTACCTGACGACGGAAATCTACATGACGAGTTTTGATTTCTACGGTCGTGTTCTATCCGGCACCCAAGAGCCGCGTCCGTTGTGGAAACGTGCGGTAGGTATCGTGAACGGCACGCTTGGTGAGGCGGTAGGACAGATGTACGTAGCGAAATATTTCCCTGAGGAGAATAAGGAACGTATGCTCGCGCTCGTGCATAACCTGCAACGCGCGTTAGGTATCCGTATTGAGAACCTGGCATGGATGTCGCGCGAGACCAAAGACAAGGCCTTGGAGAAACTGAACGCCATGACCATCAAGATCGGTTATCCGGACGAATGGCGCGATTACAATAAGCTCGATATCAATGCCGAAGACACCTATTATGCCAACCTCCAACGGGCGGCTAAGTTCGAACAGGAGTACAGTCTGAGTTACCTCGGTAAGCCGGTGGATAAGAAAAAATGGTACATGACCCCGCAGACGGTGAATGCGTACTATAATCCCTCGAGCAACGAGATCTGTTTCCCCGCCGGTATTCTGCAGTATCCGTTCTTCGACATGAGTGCGGACGATGCGTTCAACTACGGCGCCATCGGTGTGGTGATCGGACATGAGATGACGCACGGTTTCGATGATCAGGGTTGCCAGTTTGACAAGGACGGAAACATGGCTAACTGGTGGACGGCCGAAGATAAAGCGGCCTTCGATGCCCGCACCAAAGTGATGGAAGAGGCGTTCAATAAGATCGAGGTAGCACCCGGTGTACACGCCAACGGTGCCTTCACGCTCGGTGAGAACATCGCGGACCACGGTGGTCTGCAGGTGTCGTACCTGGCCTTCACGCTCAATGAAGAGGCAAAAGCAGAGAAAGATCGTCTGCAGACACGCGACGGCTTTACACCGGCTCAACGTTTCTTCTTGGCATACGCGAATGTATGGGCAGGTAACATCCGTCCGGAGGAGATCCTGCAACGTACGAAGAGTGATCCTCACTCGTTGGGCAGATGGCGTGTGAACGGTGCATTACCGCAGATCAACGCCTGGTACGAAGCCTGGAACGTGACGGAAGAGAGTCCGATGTACATAAAACCAGATGAAAGGGTTTCCATCTGGTAGTGTAAGGTGTATAAAAGAAAAGTCCGCGAAATGCGGACTTTCTTTTTTTAGAGTTTCTCAATTGCTTCGGCGATCGAGTTGGCGATGAAAGCCATCTCTTCGGACGGGAGCGAGAGTTTGGGATTGGAGAAGAGCATATCTTTCTCGTGGTTCATCGGAACGAGGTGGATATGTACATGGTTCACCTCCATGCCCAGGACAGCAACGCCGACACGTTTGCAACCTGTAGCGGCTTTGATACCGCGGGCTACTTTGGCAGCAAACACCATGAGGTCTCGCAGCTGTTCGTCCGTGAGGTCAAAGATATAATCTGCCTCCGGCTCGGCCAATTTCGGGATGACCAGCGTATGACCTTTAGTCAGCGGGTTGATATCCAAAAAAGCGTAGTGCTTATCGTCCTCCGCTACTTTGTAACTCGGGATCTCACCTTTGATGATGCGGGTAAAGAGTGTCATATCGAAATCTCCAAAATTTCCAGTTTCATTACTCCTGCAGGCACTTGGATCTCAGCGATCTCACCCACTTTTTTACCCATCAGACCCTTTGCGATCGGGGTGGTGACGGAGATCTTACCTTCGGCTAAGTTGGCTTCCCCTTCGGTAACGAGATGGAAAGTTTTCTCCATGCCGTTGGGCATGCGTACGCGCACTTTGGTCAGGATCTGCACCTCGTCGGTTTTGATGTCCGCTACGTCCAAAATGCGGGCTTCCGCCAGACGTGCTTTCATCAATGCGATCTTTGTTTCCAACACACCCTGTGCCTCTTTGGCGGCGTCATACTCTGCGTTCTCGCTCAAATCACCCTTCTCGCGTGCTTCCGCGATAGCGGCAATGATACGTGGGCGCTCCACCGTCTCCAACTGCTGGATCTCCTCTTTTAATTTTTTCAGACCTTCTTCGGTCATGTACGTTACTGCCATAATATATATAAAATTTCAAATTTCAAATTTAATATTTCCTATTCAGGATCTCGCTGGCGATGATGGCTTTGCGCACCTCTTCCGCATCCGTCAAATCCGGAACAAGCGAGTTATTTTTGGTCTCTTCCATCATAAAAAAAATAATAAGGCTGTAAGCCCATTCGCGGTTTTTGTTTAAAAACGAAAGGAAACTTCACAGCCTCCTTTCGCCATTAAACCTAAACCTTAACTATGAAAATTTTTATTTTCAGTGCAAAAGTACTGCTTTTATTTCATATATCCAAATTATTTGGCAAAAAAGTGCAAAAATTCTTCATTTTTACGCCAAATCAGACAATTTCGCCCTTCAAAGTGGCAGCAGTAGCCTCCAAAACACGTACCTGCACGAGATCACCTATCTTCTGGTCCGTACGCGGGAATACGACTGTTTTGTACTGCTCCGTACGACCGAACATATCGTCGTGACTGCGTTTGGAGAATCCCTCTACGAGCACCTCGACCGTCTTACCAATCTCGCGTTGATTGGACTCCAACGAGAGTTGGTTCTGCAGTGCAATAATCTCATTGAGACGCCGGATCTTCTCCTCTTCGGGTATATTATCCGGCAGGTGCTTATGCGCGTACGTGCCCGGGCGTTCCGAATACTTAAACAT
The DNA here is from genome assembly GCA_902799875.1 of uncultured Bacteroidales bacterium. The sequence continues at coordinate 25,257 of CADCCH010000011.1, forward strand.
AAACGCGGAGTCAAAACCCACCTCGCGCATCAGACTCAGGGTCTGGGCGTGATCTTCGAGTGTCTCATCGTGGAAACCGCAGAAGATATCGGTACTGATAGCAGCAGTCGGCAGGATCCGACGAATGGCGGCAATACGGTCCAAATACCACGCGCGGGTGTACTTACGGTTCATCAGTTTGAGGATATGATCCGAACCCGACTGAACCGCCAGATGGATGAACTTACAGAGGTTCTTATGGCGACTGATGGCCTCGAGGGTCTTATCGCTCATGTCCTTCGGATGAGAGGTCGTGAAACGGATACGCATATCGGGTACAGCCTCAGCTACAAGCTCCAACAGGTCCGCAAAATCCACAACCGAACCGTCTTCGCGTACGAACTTATAGGAATTGACGTTTTGTCCGAGCAGGGTCACTTCTTTGTACCCCTTGGCCTGGAGATCGCGCACCTCATTGAGAATGGACTCCACGTCCCTACTCCGTTCGCGACCGCGGGTGTAAGGCACCACGCAATAGGAGCAGAAATTATTGCAGCCACGCATGATGGACACAAAGCCAGAGATAGAGCGACCGATACGTGCCGGGATAATCTGCCGATACGTCTCGGTGGTACTGAGCGCCACATTCATGGCCTTATGTCCCTGTTCGCATTGCGCTAACAGATTCGGGATATCCAGGTATGCATCCGGTCCGGCTACAAAATCCACATCGTACTCATCGATCAGTTCCTGTCCCATGCGTTCCGCCATACAACCGATGACGCCAACAATCGCTTTGGTCTTGAGTGCCTGCAGACGATGAATAACCTTCTGTTCGGCATTGTCACGGATCGAACAGGTGTTGAGTAAGATGATATCGGCCTCGTCGATGGACTCCGTCAACTGCGCGTCCGTCGTCTCTAAGATAGCTGCCACCACCTCGCTGTCCGCCACGTTCATTTGGCATCCGTATGTCTCAATATAGAATTTTTTCATTATTTTCGTCAAAAAAAGTGCAATAAATTTGCGTATATCAAAATTTTGTAGTACCTTTGCACCCGCTTTCGAAAAAATCGAAAGACGGGGAGTGGCGCAGCCCGGTAGCGCAACGGTCTGGGGGACCGGAGGTCGCGTGTTCGAATCACGTCTCCCCGACAAGAGAACTTCGGTTCTCTTTTTTTA
>CADCCH010000011.1:26433-73253 GCA_902799875.1 uncultured Bacteroidales bacterium
CAGCGGCAGGTTTACTTCGGTAACTGCCTTTATTTGTATACCGGTCAGTACTTGCTCCATCTCTGCGTTCTTCTCGACAAGCCCGATCCACCATTCGGCTTCGTCCATGTCGGCAAAACCGCTGATACGCAGCGCGCAGCCTTCACCCCATACCGGCATCTTCTGTAAGTCAAAGTCACGGATAAGGAACTGGCTGAAGTTAAACAACGCCACTTCGTAGAGCAGGTTATTAAGGGCATCTTCATCCGCTTCTGCCATGATCAGCAGTACCACGGACGGTTGTTTGCGGTCTTCAGACCATTCCTTCGCTCCAGCCGTCTCCTCTTCTTCGGTCTGATCGGCCTGTCCACGCAGTTCGGAGAGGTCACCGGTAGCACCACCTTTCTGACTCTCCATACCTTGTCCCATCATGGCTAACATATCTTTCGCCATCGAACCTAACTCCGTCGAACCATAGTCGGCTACCAGTTCCTGCAGTTCGTTGATGAATGCCTGCTGGCCTTCGGTTCGCGCCACGGAAATGGCATTGAGGAAGAGGAAACGGGGCATCAACCGACTCTGAGTGTACTCTGTCTGTGCGTATTGTTTATTGGCTTTGACGGTTGCGTACTGACCTTTCGTGTAAGCGGTATAAGTAGCTGCATAGAGTGAATCCTGCTCGTCTAACATCTTCCGCATTCGGGCTATATATGCCTCGTCATGACGTAATGCCCGCAAGCGTTCGTCCTCATGGATATCCAGAACCGAAGGATGGTCTCCCCATTTCTCGTCCAGAGTCCGTAAGGCTTCTGCCGCCAAAGCTTCGTCCTCCAACTTATCAAGGTAGATATAATAGAGTGCCACCAGCGCCTCGCGCCACAGACTGTCGCTGGTGACATAATCCTGCTCGGTCTTCGGAATCTGCTGCAGGTAATACTCCGGCTTATGGGCGTCGGTCTCAGCTCGATTAGAGATTAGCGAATTAGCGTTAAGGGAATCATTCGCCAGCATGGTAGAGTCACCCTCTATCTCTAATTCACTCATTCCTTCATCCGTTAATCCGTTCATCCCTTCATCATTCACCACCTGTTTGTTCTTACGACGCCAGTTATCTTCCAACGGACGGTTACCCCATTTGCGGCGCCATTCCTGCTGTCCTTGTTTGATCAGTTGCGGGTTATAGAAATACCACTCGCCTTTCTGCATACCACCGCCACCGAGCATATTCATCGTATTGACGCTCTGCAGTTCTCCGTCCCCGCGTTCGAGTGCGCGTGCTTCTTCTGCGGCCTTGATCGAGTCTTGTCTCTCGGCTTCGATCAGGTCCGCGATGATCTTATCGACGATGGTCCGCTGTTCTTCTTCGGGTAAGTGACTAAGTCGTTGGAGGGAATCTTGCAGTTGGGCCTGGGTGTAAGAGACAATCAGTTCGTCCAGCACCTCCGAACGTTTTTGCGTTTGTTCGTACTCGGGGTTCTCTGCCGTCAGGATGGTCACTGCCTCACGGTAACAAGGCTGCGCCTTGACATAGTCATGACGCTCAAAATAGATATCTCCTGCACGGACCAAGATGGCGGCCTTGGCGGTTCCTCCTTGGGCGGAAAGCTCGATAGCTTTCTCGTACATCGCCAGCGCTTCGTTCGTATCCTTTGCGGCGAGGTAGATATTTCCCATCGTTCCGTAGATTTGATCCAAGCGGTCTTTGTACTTGGACTGCTTGGTCATGGTTCGCAACTTACGCAGACTGTTCTTGCCACCCAACTCCGCCATACGGATGCGGGCATTGAAATCCATTTCATTGGGTGGTGCCATTCGTACCACGGATTTATAGGCATGGATAGCCTCGTCTTTCTTGTTTTCCTTTTCGTACAGTTGACCTAATACGTACGCAAAACGCGGACGGTAGATCTTGCGTTTCTCGAAGGGCAAGGCAATCTTGACGAACGGCAAAGCATCACGGTAATGCTCGCCGTGCAGCAACACGTCGGCTTTGACGGCCGAATAGAGTTTGGCATGCTTGCGACTGAGTGCATCGATCTGCACGCGTTGCAACATATCTTCCGCCTCGTACTGCCAGCCCATCTCCGCATACGCCCGCGCAATCCATAACTGGCATTGGGCGATCATATCGGGATCGTTCTGGTAGTGGTTGATGACATAATTGAAGGTACTGACAGCTCCCAAGAAATCACCTTTATGGAACTCCGCCTGTCCCAGACGCAACCATGCCAGGTTCATGTACTTGTTGAATTCCTCCGATTGGAGCCACAGTTTATATTTGGGATCGTTCGCCTTTTTAGGGTCGCGTTTGGGTTTCGCTTTGATCGAGTGCAACTTAATGCACTTGCGGCATTTCTCGATGGTCTTGTCCATCTGACCTGCCGATGCTTCCGCTGCCTTATGATTAGACACAGGATAGAGATACAGTACGCGACTGTAATCGTCGGTATTCGCATCACGGATGGCCTTCAAGCCCTCATCGTACGCGATGTTACCGTTGTATAGAATATTGTATTTGACTTTCGTCTGATGGAACGAACGCGTTGCCCTTGTGTTCTTTTGGGTCGAACATGAACAAAGGATTATCGCGCACAACGCGATAATATTTGATATTTGATATTTGAAATTTGATATTCTCATTTCAAACCTTTGACGTGACTCTGTGCGGCCACAAACTCTTTGAGATAGAAGGGCTCATAGTACGCGAGATCCGTACTTTCCACTTTTTTCTTTCCGCTTTCTGCTAACGTCCCCACGTACTTCGCCTCAGGTACGATATCGGGGATATAATGCCAGTTGGGGCGGGTAAACACCTTCGCACATTTGGCAGCTCCGTCGCCGAAGTAATAGACGTCTTGGTCGCCGGCATAGAGACTGTCTTCGTTCTCCACGACGACAGCTTTTGTTTCGCCATCGAGCGAAGTATAAACCTCCATGCGTCTGGCATCGATCATGGGGATCATAACCGCTAATCGCTCATCGCTCATCGCTAATCGTTTTCTTACTGCTTCGCAGAGTACCTCCAATGTCGGTACGGGGATGAGGGGTACATTGAGTCCGTAGCAGAGTCCTTTGGCGGTACTGGCTCCGATACGCAGACCGGTATAGCTACCCGGTCCTTCGGACAGCGCTACCGCCTCGATGGTCAGGCCCTGTTCCCGCGCATAGGCGAGCAGTTCCTCTATATACAAAGGCAGTAACCGCGCATGATTGCTGCCTTCATAGTTAATACATTGCTTGATCGGCTCGCCATCTTTGACGATGGCGGCCGAACAAACAGTGGTACTGGTTTCTATACAGAGTGTTATCACCGTGGTTTACAGTTTAGATGCGCGATAGTGTCTTGGCTGTCTCTTCGGGAAGTTGAAGTGATAAGCCAGTTTGATACCTGCATCGAAGAATCCTAATTTATCTGCATACGCATGGGTAGCGGACAATACCTCCAGGTGCGCCTTATCCGTCTCGGTCGGAGCGGTCAGGTTGAACAGTCCTTCCTGGTTGGTCGTGTTCTTGTAGCTATTGAACAAACTATAGTTCGCGTATGCACCGAGACCGAACGAGTTACCGGACTTCAGGATCCACTCGTATCCGATCTCAGCGGTCAACATGATGTTGATATTGAACTGGATACCGTTTTTCTCCGTCGGTTGCTGACCGGTGTACTGACCCGTTACGGGGTTGTCCTGAACCGTGATTCCGGTCTCCTGGAAGTAAGCGGAGATATGCGTCTCTTCCTGGTTCACCGATTGCTTATACGGGGTATAAACCGGAATCATGAATTTCGGTCCGATATTGAAGAACATACCGTTGTCTGCCAGGATGGAGAACAGCACCGGAATCTCCAGTTGGAGTTGGTGATCCGTCTCCTTAATCCCTTTGGCCAATACGGTATAATCCACCGTTCCCTTGGTGAATTTCGTGAAGTCTTCGGTCTTCAAACCACTCTGTTGGTAGCCGATACCCAGACCGGCAATGATACCCAGATCCACCAGGCGGGCATCGTTGGCCCAATAATGCGCATATTGCAGATCGAGCACCACGTCTCCACCGCAGGTCCAGTTACCTTTATCGGCGTGATGCATCAAAGCCGATGCACCACCGCGTACACCAATCGTGAAGCGGTCGTAGTTCTGTTTGAAGTTCTGTACCGATCGGAGTGTGTCTTGCTTCTCCGGTTCGGGTTCTACCACGGGTTCCGGTGCAGGAGCAGGAGCCGGTGCCGGTTCTTCTACTTCCGGTGCCGGTTGCTCGATCGGCTCCGGTTCAATTACAGGTTCCGGTTCCTCTATTTCAATAGGTTCTTCTTCTATAGGAACTTCCTCTATAGGAACTTCCTCTACAGGAGCTTCCTCAACGGGCGCTTCCTCTACGGGCGCTGCCTCAAGGGGTTCTTGCGGTTGTGCATTCACCGGAATCAAGCATTCCTCACAAATCCATGAATAGATATTCATCAACAGTACACCCTCCGGGAACCGTTTGGATCCCAGCTGACGAACCGTATGTACCTTATCCCATACCCAAACAGAAGGTTTCTCTCCGGTAAGGTACTTCTGGCACTCACGTTTAATCATTACGGAGTCGCCTATAGCCACTTTGAACGCAGGTTGCTGAGCGGGTTGTGCTTCCTGCTGTGCCGAGAGAGTCGACACAACAGATGCACTGATCAAGGTGGCTGCAATAAGAATTGTTTTTATAGTCTTCATTGTGCTACCTCCTTTATTTAACGATATAACGTAAAGTTGATTTCATACTGTCTGCCGACAACTCAACCAGATAGAATCCGAGATCACCCGCTTGGATCGGGAAGCTCGTCTGTCCGTACGATGTATACGTCTTTTGGAGTAGACCTTCTGCGGTGAAGAGGCGTATCGTTGTCTCCACCTCCGGATCGAGGTTGATCACTCGAACCGTCTCACCCGGTTTTGCGAGCGACGGAACGACTGCCGGAGCCGCAGCGGTAGCAGCTACAGTGATGGTCTTGGTTTTACCCTGCACACCACACTCGGCATTTACCGATGCAGGCACATCGATGACAGCATAATACTGATACCCCGTCGGGAGCGGATCTCCGTTCGGCAGGTTATAGTAATAACCACCGTCTCCGACCACCTTATCGTTACCACTCAGGTCTATCTCATGCCATGTCACATACTCCGGATGTTCCACATCGAGCGAGTCGAGTTGCCATCCCGGTAGTTTGTTGATCTGGTTACGGTTAATCATCACGATACGATAACCATAGTACGCCTTGATATCCAGCGAATCGATGTAGGATGCACCTTTGATCGTCAGATCCAGGACGTAAACGGAGTCACAACCGGCCTTGGTCGTCAGCGAGTCGAAATAGATACCGGTCTCGGTGTAGGTCACCCCACGCCAATCGTACTTGTTACAACTGGTAACCGAATCTTTCGGCATCGTATAGGTCTGGTTGATGATCAGATTCAGTTCATATACTTTATGGCAAGAGGTACCTACCGGTTCGTCCGTTGCATCATAATAGTATGTACCGGAAACCGTATAATCCTGGTTATCCTTATCCCAATGATAGGTCACGCAGGCCTGCGTCGGGGTCGTCATCCATACGGTATCGTTCTGGCAAGAAGGAGGACCGGGAGTCAGGGTATAGTCGATGTTCTCACTATTGATCACGTCGCCGCACTCAGTGGTGATCACATAACGCATCGTAACCAGTGTCTCTGTCTCGCCGACGGTGTACGGCATATCCTGCCAATCGGTACCGACGAGTACTTGCCATTTGATCTCCGTCACTTTCATCGTCAGTTCATCGGCATCGGGATCGTCCTCGAACTGTTGCTTGAGTGCACGAATCGTGAAGGTAGTATCGATCGCCGCACCGTTCGCTACAATCGGTTTGGCCATCAGTTGATCCGCGGTAAAGATCGTCGGCGGTAAGGTACGGGTATAATAGGTCACGATCGTATCTACCTGACGATCCAGTCCCAGGGTATCGACTACGAGCACCTGCCATTCGATCGTATCCGGATTAAGGGTCGGCGTCGAACAGATGGTATCGTCCCTGCTGATGTACTTGTAAGGTTCGATCGGGAAAATATAGTCCTGACGAATGACGCGCTCACACTCACCCTTGATGACGAGCAAGAGCGTATCGTATTCCTGCGTCTTGGGATAGAAGGCATTCAGATCCAGTTCCGCCTCCGTCGTTTCATCGAGGTCGCCGTTCGGTTTATAAACCGGTTTAGCCCAATAAACAGTATCGATATCGATGATCGTATCTTGAGCTGCGCCGAGTGCTTTATAGTAGGCATCCAGCGAATCATTCGAAGCCTTGACATAGAGTTGCATACCCTGTACCAAGAGCGGAGCAGCCTCTTTATTCTTCATCGCATCGACGGTGAGAAGTTCCGGATCAATGATCGGACGAATGATAAACGTGATCATCGAGTCTTTCATCACGACGCCGTCCTGGAAGCTGACGAAATCGTTCCAGGTCGTATCTTTGACGATGTTTTCGATCGTCTTCTGGTTATTGCGAATCGTGTCCTCATAACTACCACCGTAGCATACGAATGCCCGGATCGTATCCGGAATCGTGTCGCGCGCCATGTCCTTAATCAACTCAGCCCATATATGCGAGGGCTTATCGGATGAATAGTTGATGACCAGGTCCGCCCAACCGAGGGTACGCAAGAAGTCACGGTCGATATCCAGTGTATCTTGTCCGTTCCCTTCCACCGCATAGGTCTTACCGGTCGTCTTGGGATCGTTGCAATCAAAATAGAGATCGGCTGTGACGTTGTTTTCCTCTGCACTCCAGTTATCTACGTGCAGACGCAAATCGCACGAATCCGGAATGATGAGTGAATCCAGTTTGACGAGATACCAGGGGTTTCCTCCGGCCTGATTCACATTACCATGCTCCCAGTCGAAGTGCATCGGATGATCGCATTGATCGCCCGTGATCTGCTCCATGAGGATGGTAAATTTCAGTTCGTTATCGGTCTTCACGCGGAAATAAGCGGTGATCGAGTCTTTGGTGAGATAGAGATGGAGCAGACTGTCCACAAAGGATGCTTCTGTTCCTTCGATATCAAAGGGAATACCGGCCTTATCGAGGCCTTTTTGGATCAACTTACTAAGCGGTTTGCTTTCCTCCATGTATCCGCCTTTCTTATTGAGCGTACGCTTGCGAACCGGCATCTGGCAGTTCATCGTATCTTGGAACGTAGCGGTCATTTCCACATGGGCCGTACCGTTCACGCTGTATTTCAGTTTCGCGCTATCGGTGTAGATATAGTTATGATACATATACGGCACGCATAGCATATACCAGTGATCCAGGGTATCACCCGGAATGACGTATTCTACGTTCGGTGCCAGCAGTTTGGCTTCTGCCTGCTTCGGGTCTACCGCTTGCGGTGCATATTCGCCATTGAACTTCGTACCAAAGGCAATAGCATCCGTGGTACGAATGGAGATATACATCTCCACGTCGTTCAAACCATATACCGCTTGCGCAGGGAAAGAACGGGTCTTACTCTCGCCTTTCTTAATCTTACGTTTGCGGAAGTCTCCCAGTCCGTAGTCTTCCAGGATGTCCACATTCGACAGCAGTCCGTCATATACCGAGATAGTCACTTCCGCCGTACCGGTACCGATGTTCTTGGTGAAGGTCTTCAGGCGTTTGGTGAACAAGGTCGAATCTTTCTTCCAGTCTGCGGTACCGATCTTGTACCACATCTCGGTGTTCGGTTCCTGTTCATACCGTTCACCCAGACGAATCGGCAGGGCGTCGGCACGGGTATTACCGGTGAAGGCATTCACCAGTTCGGCGCGGAACTGGAAGTCACTGCCTCCCTTCGGACGCGTGATGCGCAAGATGATCGAGTCTTTCTTGAGGATCTGCTCAAACGTACCGTACGGAACGGTGTCCGAATAGTGTTTGCCGGCTCCGAGTTTCTTGCTCTTGGTCATCATCTTCTTGGTGATCGGGAAAGCGAAAGCACCCTCTACTTTATAGGTAGTGGCTTCCGTACCGATATTCCACAGATGGGCTACCGGTTTCACCTTATCCTCCAGGTCTTCCAGTTTGTCTATCTCCGATTTCGGAACGATATACCAGGCTGTATCCACCGTCTGGGTATAGAGCGTATCCCACTGCAGCGGGATGAGCGTCAGACCGTCTGCATAGATCGTATCGAAATCCTCCTTCGGGAATATCTCCGCCCAAACACGCAGCGCGGTAGTACCTTGCACATTGACGTATGCCACACTGTCGGACAGGGTCTCAAACGCACTGTTCTGCATCGTGATAGCTCTCTCTGCATGGGGTTTGAGACTGAAATTCTGCACGGAAGGCACAGATGTCGTCGGGCACTCGTAGAGCAATTGCGCTACACCCTTACAGGTCTCGTTATCTTTATTCTCTATATGGAGACGGATATCATTGCCGCCTTGCATCACCTCGCGCAGATCCACTACGTACCAGAGGTTCTGGTTAGCACTCTGCGAGTTACCGGCTACCCAGTTGAACGGGATAGCCGACGAACAGCTGGCACCCTCTTCTTCTTCGGTCAAACGGACCTGCAAGGCGATATCCTGGGTCGTGATCACACGCAGATAGATCGTATCCTGTACGATGTTCTCAAAGAGGTTACGCGACAGTTGCTTGCTGTACGATGCACCGGCAGCCAGCGTCTTGGAGCGCTTCTGGTTCTCAATATCATCCGGACACTCGAGCGAGAGCTCAGCCGTGATCTTCGCCGGTGCACTGCTGTTCAGGTTCTGTACAAAGACGGTGGGGAACTTAGCGGATTGCTCACGCACCTCATCCATCGAGATCTTATACCATACGGTATCACCGGCATGCTGTACCACACCACTCTTCCAATCGAACTTCGTAGCAGTCAAGCAGGCCTCATCGGGTTCGTGGGTCTCCGCCGGTTTGGTCGTAGCCCAGAACCTGATGTTCTGGTTGGTCTCCACACCGATCCACACCGTATCCGTCATCATACCGTAAGTGGAGTAAGCGATGGTGCGCTTCTCTTCGGCTCCGGCTGCAATCGTATGATGCACCTCCTGCAGGTCGATATACGGACAGGAGAAAGCCAAAGAAGCATTCACGGATGCTTTTTTGTCACTTAGGTTCTGCACATGTACGATGATATCCTCGAGGTTATCACGTGCGTCGGCAACCGCCACTGCATACCATAACTTCGTGTTGGCACTCTGGGTAAGTCCTTCCGGGTCCCAGTTGAAGTCAATATTCGTACGGCACGCCTTTCCCTCCCGTACATGTTTGAATCGGCTGATGAGTTGCACATCCGCGTCCGAAGTGATCTTTACATAGACGAACTGGTTGTCCAAACCGATCAGGGTGTTCTTGGTGATCACCTCGACCGATTCCTCATTGGCGTCCAGCACGAGGGTGTTGCCCTGGGCTACGTAAGCCGCCACGTCAAACGCCATCTTACGCTCGATCGTAGCCTGCGTCGTACCGAGATTGCGGAAGGTAAACTCCGGCTCGTATTTGGCGAGGGAGTTCAGTTGGGCTACATTGTACTTGAAGTAATACGGCACACCGGCACTGAGGGTCGTTACGTCCGTTGTGTGCAGCGAAGTATCCGGTACACTCTTCAGCGTGTAATACGTACCGGAGGTATCGCCCGGCATGACAGGCAGGTCCGGACGGTTTGCATACTCGGCCTTGACCGAGATCGGTTGGTCGTTCTCCAAGCTGACATACAGTTCATCGAAAGCCACACCGTTGAGCATCGTGTTCGGCACGGTATCACGCAAGGTGTCTCCCGCCGCCAACTCGATGGTGCGTTTGGTCACACCCGAAGACGGGCAGTCCAGAGACTGACCGGCAATGAGCGTCAGTTTTTTCGTACCGTTGTTAACCACCATCACGCAAACATCTTGCGTGGTGTTAGCCTTGGCGTCTTTGATGTCCACTTTGTACCAGATCGGTACTCCGGCAGGCTTGGTGATACCGGTTGTCCAGTTGAAGTTAAACGCATCCTTACAGGTCTCATCCAGATCCTGAGCCTCGAATACACGAGCACTCATCAGGACAGGTCCGTCGGATGTCAAAGTCAGATAAATTTCTTTTTGCTTCAATCGAACCAACATTGTAGCATTAGCAGACCATACTTTCTGCTGCTTAGGTCCGATGACGAATGATTTCTCTTCCGTCTGTCCGGCTACGGTAGCCTTCAGCCCCGTGTGCGTTTCATTAAGGGGATCCTTGTTAGCCAGGAAGAGATTAAGCGCAGGGGTCTCCTCTTCGTACAGGGGATCCAGATACACCACATACCATTTCGTACCACCATCGTGCGTCATCGGAGCCTTCCAGTCAAAGTCAATAGCATTGGCTTTGGTGGATCCGTCGTTTCGGCCGATAGCCATCACAGGGATAGCCATGACCAGCGCGACAACAAATGATAGAAATTTCCTCATCACAAATCTTTTTAGTTATATATTATTGTTAATTGTTTGGTTATTGCTTGATCGGACGACCTAACAGATCGTATTCTTTTCCGTCCCGACGGATATAGAGCACTCCGTCCCGTATATACTTGCACGGAGCAGAAGGATAAGCCGGTTCGCGAATATCCGTGGACGTACCTTCTTCGGCTTCCAGTACCGTCAGGTAGATCCATCGAGTACAGGTGTTTTTCTTCTCTTTCACAATCAGGGTATCGCCATAGTGCTTCACCATCATACCCAGTGCGCCGTACCAATAGCCGTTCGCCGTGAACTCACTCGGTTTCACGCTGATCGTATCGTACTCCGGTTCCTGCTCCTTGAACGTGATGGTGATATGGCGTACCGCCCAGGTATCGCCATCATTTAACCATAACGAATCTTGGAACACCGTATCCCGCGAATAGGTCACACCGTCGTATGTTTTGGTCTTACCCACACATACCTCATCGTGAATCACCTGCTCGGAGCGAACCGTGTCGTGAATCACATGCAGCAGTACGTGTTCATCGCAACGGCCACCGCGGTGGATGGTTAGATCATAATCACCCCAACCGTTCTTCGGAATCATCTGGTTGCGGTAGTTATACGGCGTTTGTTTAGCTTTCAGCCGCAGCGTATCATACTGCGTCTCCGGGATCTCGATGGTCAGGTTATAGTTGGTTCTCGCCAACGAATCCGCGTTTATCCACAAGGTATCATTCGAATAGGAGGTTGTTTCGTACAAAATCGTATCCGGCAGTACCAATCCCACACCCTGGCAGAGCGTCGTATCGATGGTCTGCACATCCCATTTGATGACGTTATGATAATAGATACGTCCTACATAGCCGTCATCGTGGGTCACGTGCACAAAAACACTCTGACCGGCAGTCTTGGCGGCTTTCATCGCCATGGAATCCGGCATAAACACACGCATCGAATCACTCAGCACAGCGCGACCGATCTCCGTACCGTCGCATGCACCCTGGGTCAACCATACGGTACTCTCCAGATTGTTCTTCTGCTTCCAGCGGAAGAAACTTACGCCCGTAGAAGAGATCCTTGCCGGCTTGATTTCATATACCTCCTCCGTCTGGTCACACACATAGGTCATACGCGGAATCATCGGCAGCGCATTAGCGCAGGTCGAATGCGGTCCCTGATCGTACGGATAGCAATAGGCCGTACCGGTGCCGCCGTTGGGATACATTCTTATACGCGGCTTCACCACTTCCGAAAAGACACGCGCCTGATCACCCATTTCGTCTAACTTACGGTTGATGGTCGCTATATCCATCTCACGCATCTGGTTCGCACCAACCGTCAGTTCGATAGTCGGGGCTTTCGAATTACAGAAGGCATAGACCTCAAACGTGATCGAGCAGTCGGCAAACCAATAGGCCGCCAGACCTTGCTTCAGATCATCCACGGTCGAGGTGTACCACATCGTGTCCGTCACCTGCATCTGCAAGGGCAGAGCAAAAGTGGACGAGTTCCAGTAACAGTCACAGTAGTAATACGGAGAGCTCTCCAACTTACCGGGGCAGTTATCTTGCGTTTGTTGGGGTGCCGCCATGGGCTCTTGCGCATAGGCGCTGATCGCCATGGCTAAAAGTACGATACTAACTATCTTTTTCATAATTCACTCTATTTTCGTTCCGAAAACCGTATATTTCACGCCACCGCGGAGGATGACCACCTGTCCGTTCTCGATCCGCTTAATCGGCTGATCACTGACCGGCAGGGTCGCTACCTCTTCGGTCATCTTACCGACCGTAAACGCACTGTAGTAGCGGTAGCCGCAGCGGAAGACCACATCCATTGCGATTATACCGGCATTCATCCATTGCGGTCCGGCACCCGGTGTCAGGGTCTCATACTGACCTCCGGTCGGCATATAGCGCCAGTTGATGAGCTCCACCGGTGTCAGCGGCGCGATGTAATAGGCATCGAGATTACTCAGCACGCGCTCGAAATTCACGTTTGCACCCGCACTCGTCTCATCGCTCAGCACGCCGTCCATGTACAGTTCCGCACGCGGTTTCTCATAGACGTAAGCCAGGTAACGGACATGCGGATCCGACAGTGTATCCACGTGCTCCACTATACCGCTCTTCGGGCAGAAATACTCCGTGATCGTATCATAGACGATCGGTTTGGGCAGGATAGTCAGGTGCAGCGTAGCAACTGAATCGCAACCCGCCACGTTCTTCGTTTCGTAGGTATAATCGCCGCTCTCGGTATAGGTTATACCGTGCCACTTATAGCTTTCATACGCCGTCTCGGTCTGTTCGCCGGCCGTCGCTTGTTTGAGCGTCAGATGCAGCGTGACGATCGAGTCGCACAAGGCCGTTGTCTTACCTTCATACGGGTAGGAACCGTTCTGCGTATAGGTCGTTCCGCGCCAGGTGTATTCGTCTGCGCAAATCGAAACAACCGTATCCACGGCATAGGTTCTGTTCACCGTCAGCACGAGGGTATGCAGCGTATCCATGTATATCTTGCTCACCGCCGGACCATGGAGGGTGTCGGTGGTATAAGTTCCGCTCTCCGTATAGCTCTTACCCTTCCAGGGATAACTCTCGCCGGCTGCCATGCATACAGTATCGTATACGGTGTCATTGACAGCGATATGACGGATGGACAAATTGAGCGTTACGATAGAATCACATCCTGCTGCATTCGCCAGATATCCGGTCGGGCCACTAATCGATTTATAATAGGTTACGTCGTTAATCCACGTGTAACTGTCATAGGCCGTTACCTCCATAGCACCACCATAACTCGGCAGCAGTATCGTCACCGTCTGCGTTACGATAGAATCGCATGCGAATACCGTCTTGAAGCTCCGTGTGTATGTACCGGAATCATGGATAACTGTATCGCCCCATACATAACCTTCTTCCATCTCCGTCTCGCACAACGTTGTGTCCGGCAATGTGATTCGATAGGATGGATGGACGGTCAGATGGAGCGTCACCGTGGAGTCGCAACCGGCGACATTGGTGGTCTCGAACGTATAATCACCGCTCTCTTTGTACCATTGGTCGTGCCAGAAGAGTGAGTCGCACTCTTCTATAGTCTCTTCCCCGTGCGTCGGCTTATTGAGCGTCAATTTCAAGGTACGGATGGAGTCACATCCTTCCGCATTGACCAGGGTGATCGGATAATCGCCACTCTCGGTATAAGTAGTGCCTCTCCAGACGAAGGACTCGCCGCACAAGATAGCGGTGGTGTCGCTGGCGGTGGGTTGGCACACGTAAGGTTGCACAAAGATAGACGCATTCTCATGCGCTTTTATTTCGACGATCTTATCGCTCTCGGCTTGCTCGATGGACCATCTCCAGGCCATGTGGCAGGTGTCGAACACCATCTGGGCGTCAAGCGTATCGCCCATCACGAGTGCCATAGGAAGCGGGCCGAAAGCCGTATCCGCCACGTATGTCACCGTAGCCGGCAGATTGGCGGACTCGAGACGGATATAGTTACTTCCGCTCTGCACAGTGATGGTTGTAGGCGCAGACACGCGCGTAGCCCTATCCGGCGTGATACCTGCCGCTTGCCGGGCATGAATAACACCAGGCAAGATGCACAGCAGAAGCATCGTCAAGATAAGAATACTATGTCGTATATCTGTTCTCATTTACAAGTTAATTGTTATGGTCTCCGTTTCGCCTTGCAGGGTGTACGTCCCGGAGCCCAATTCGGAAAGGAAGTACTTATAATCCGGTTGTGCATCCGTAAAGGTTTTGACCGCCGTTCCTGCCTCATTTTTGATGATGACTGTTTGGGCTTTTTTCACCTCTACATACAACTGGTTCGAGTTATCGCATCCCACTATAACAGTTGCCGTGGGATACTCCGGATCAGTTTCAGCGGGAGCGGTAGATGTAATCAGCATCTTAGCCGCAGCCTTCGCATTAAAACGAACGTAGAGATAACCTTCCTCATCTACTCTTTCTCCCCATTCTTCAATGGTTGAAGCCGGTATAGTCCATCTACTGTTTTTACTGAGCGACTTCCAAATGACCACATGCTCGTCTGTAGAAGAAGGAGCAAAGGAACAATTATCCCCAATATAGACAGTACATCCGTTTTGAGTACTTTTCCATTGGAAAGTGACATCGCCTCCCCGCCAAGAAGCATAGTAAATACGATAATACACTTGACCGGATTCATAATCTCCTTTTTGCAACTGTACATCTCTTCCTATAGGCAATACACTCCATTTCTTAACACATTCCGACATTTTCCAAAGGGCAGGAGTAACTGTTGTCGCTTCTGAACAATCAAAACGCACATAGAGGTACTGGTCAATGGCTTTTTTCCAATACTCTTTCAACTGGGTACCCAATAGACCTAAAATATGGCCATCATTAGAGGGGCTGAACAGCAAGGAGTCAATCACATGAGACTGCGAAAAATCAGGATCCGAAGCAATATACATACGGAAAAGATGCGTTGTAGGTGTAGTAAATTGCAGATCTTGAACCCAAGTCTTTGGCATAGCATAGACAACCGTATCGTGGGCGTTCAGCGCATAGGTATGATCATATCGCATAATAATCGCATCAGCTCGAGGAGGTAATGTAGGTATTTTGGTGATTTTCATACCGCCTGGCGCACTGCTATAGAATTTTGCAAAAAACATACCTGCCTCATTGGGATAGTTTACCGTATCGGAAACATAGTCCATAAGCAAACCGCTGGTCACTTTCCACTTAGCTCCGGGTTGCATAGGATTAGAGGGGCTATTGGGTCCACCATCCATGATAGCGTCATCTGTCGCGCTGGTTGGATCAAAAGAGCAGTTGTTACCAACAGACAATATACAGGGCGTAGTTCCTGTCCACTCATACTGGATGGAGTCGTATTGCCATTGTACATAAGGTACAATCACATAACTCTCTTTGTCATTGGCTTCCACGGGTATCGAATCACCCAAATGAACAATCTTATCCACCTCTACGCATGAAGAGAACATACCGTCCGGAGCAATGCTCATAGATCCTGCAGAGTGATACGTAACCTTTATTACGACATCCACATTATAATCGACACCCATTTTAAGCAGTAAATCACGATAGGACTTACCCATAGAGATATAATATGCGAGCTGTCCCTCAACCCTTGTGGTATCCAACGGCGGTCTATGCGGCATAGGCATTGTGACTGTACCGCCTTTGCAGAAAAGCATACAGATTATCGGATCTGAATATATACCGCTCGTACAACTAAAATCCATCTCCACTTCGGGTGCCGGATCGGTTTCATTCTGCGGGATAAAATAGACCGCCAGAGGCAGATCAAACGTACGCGCAGAGTACCAAACGGTTTGAGCAGAAGAGATATTTACGGTATAGTCTTTCCCGATAGGGATAGCCTTATAACACGTGGATCCGTCTTTTTGCGCATGCGCATGTGCGCATATTCCAATAAGGAACGCGCACACGCAAAATATGTGTTGTACTCGTCTCATAGATTTAGAATGCTTTCGGTTGACGCTCTGGCGCACCCGGAGTATCCGGAGTATCGGACGGATCGCTTGCTTTCATAATATCAGCTGTACTCACGAACATAACCTCCAACCAGGGGGTAAGATATTTCTTTTTCTGTTCCATTCTTATTTAGCTTTTTGACCGGTTATCGTATAGAGTTCTTCTCCGCGCAGGATATAGACATGATCGTCCATAATGACTTTCATGCATTGTGTCTTACCACTTTGTGTCTCATCCACTCCTGTTTGAACTGCAGGGGTGTTGCGTACCAGACGCAGACCATAGCGTGTGGTTGTACCTTGCTCCAGCGATGCATAATACGGAGACATTGTCAAATTCCATATCACGCGGCCATCCAATGTGAGGTAAATATTATCGTTCGTCTCGATGTCAGCAGGCGCAAAGATCTTATATTCTCCTGCCTGTGGAGCGTATATGCCTAACGGATAGGACGCCTTGTCACGATCCAAAACTGCTGTATTCAAACATAGTTTAGAATCATAGCGATCCACCCACATCTGCGCTACATAACTGCTAACACTCATCTTGGACATATCTTTTCCGATGACATATTTGTCTTCCTTCTCTTCCGCAGTTTGGATGTAGAGTCGGTCTGCCAATTTACCGTTAGCGGCTATACTGATCGCATAACGCACCTCAGGGTCGCTTTGGGCTTGTACACGGCGCGGAGCTAATGCAGAAGGATTATTTTGAGTACGTGTTACGACAACAGATGTACTTGCCTCCGGATCCACCTGCACAAATAGCGGTTGTCCTACCGACTGCTTATCATTTAGATTAATTGGCAAATAACGTCCGCGATCGCGAGGTTGCGTACCAGGAATAAACTTCTGAACCAAACCTTTCACACTTACATTCATATAAGCACGGTACGTAGCCGGGTTTGCAATACCGTTCCAGTTAGCATCCTTTCCGTCATTGGGAGTTGTTTCTGCATATGCAGTTACTTCTAACGAATTGGTATGAATAGGAATATCCACGCCTGCTTTCTTCTTGAAGCGGATAGTAGAAGTCTCTTCCGTCAGATAAATCATATACAATTTACCCGGTACCATGACTGGCTGTGATGTACCAGCATCTATCTCATCCTCCAGATATACCCAGCAGTTAGCACTTGCGCCGTTCGTAGCACGGCATTCGCCATCATACGAGAGAAGATCAAAGGTAGCACCCAAACGCTGCGGAATAAATTCTTCACCACGCTTGATAAATACACCACCATTGTCATAGTTCGGAGTCTCCACAGCCCATGGTACAGCCACAGCATACCATACGCGGGCAAGGAAGTTCTCCGTACCATGCTTGCGGGTAAGATCATAATAGATAGTGTGAAGGTTCTTGGAACCGGTTTCGCTCAACTCACCGGATACCTGTACTTCTTCTTTTGCGTTATCTTCGCCTTGATCCTCCGTAGTAGCCTGGATGATAAACACATCTGCATTAATACTTCCTCCTTTAGCCACATCCAACTGACCGCCGGACTCCACAATAATAGTGTTCGATTGCAGCGTTACTCCATTATTTTTGTCGCCGACAGTCAACGTACCGCCATTCTCTACCGTAGTGGTGGTAATGGTAACATCTTCGTTTATCGTATTCTGCTCCTGCTCGGTCACATGGAGATCCAAGTCATATGCTTTGAACTGCGCTGTGTAGATTGCATTGTCCGTTACAGCAGTAACTGCCGGAGACCAAGTATTGTTAAACACGAACGATTGCGTCTCAGAATTACTCTTGGTCGGCGTTTCGCCGGTGTAGGAAGGTGTAGCACCGTATTTTACTTTTTCATCGGTCTTAATCGTATTCTCATCGCCATCTACCCATGTAATAGTATAGGTATTTCTATTATAATAGATATTAACAACCGTACCACTAACCTCAATCGTTTGTTGCGAGAACGGCTGTGCATCAAAGCCGGTGTATTCCTTGGCTTCCGCAGTTGTAGTAGTACCAATCGTTCCGGATAAATTCGTTTGCCTGTCAGTTACAACTTCGGTATATTCATCGTTATTGATATTCTGCTGCCAGTGCTTAACGGTATAGTTCGCGATGTCATAGTCAAACGTAGCCGTATAGGTTACATCTGCCGTAACGGTCACAGAACGCTCGGCATTCTCATTACCGTCATTCCACTGCACGAACTTATAACCGGTCTTCGGAGTAGCCGTGATCGTATGAGACGCGTTGTAGTCATACTTACCGCCACCGGTTACTGTGCCCATAGTCTCGTTTGCAGATAGAACAGTCAGCGTATATTGGTTGATGGTCCACGTAGCCGTGTATTCGGTAGCAGCCGCAGGCATCGTCTCTGCCTTTGCCGGACTCCAGCCCGCAAACGTATAACCCGTCTTCGTCGGAGTGTTAGGAGCCGTGATTGCTGCTCCATACTTTGTGCTACCGTTTGTATAACTACCCGTCAGTGCATCACCGTCCGTTACCCATGACAAAGTATAGCTATTACGCGTGTAGTAGTAAGCAATCTCCATTGAACCATCGGCAGCGATTGTTTTGGTTTGTGTGGCAGGTGCCGTAAAGCCGGTGTAAGACTTGGTGGAGGCAGCGGTTTCAGTAGCCGTGGTGCCGGTCTGATTTTCTGTTTCAGTCAGACCGGCAGGATATGTTCCGTCAAGTGCCTCACGCATATGTTTAACCGTATATTTCGTATTGGTATTCGGAGTCCAAGTTGCAGTATAGGTTTTATCCTCCGAAGGCATAGTCGCTGCCGGAGTTGGTGTCCACTCCTTGAAGGTATATCCGGTTTTTGTTGGAGTGCTTGGCATTGTAATCGTTGCACCTACCCGGGTCTTTCCTTTGGTGTAGTTTCCTGTCAGGTCATTGCCATCAGTAACCCATGTCAAGGTATATGCTTTGTCTATATCATACTGGTAGCCTTCTGAGTATTCTGTGCCGGAAGTCAACTTATAGACACCTCTGTTTGCCGCTAAGTTTGCTTCCAAATTGGTATTTTGGACAAAATATCCGTCTTCAATAGTAATAGTACCCGCATTCTTATAAACTCCTGCTACTGCGCTTGGGGCTGACGCTTTGAACTTACCGGATTTGATAGTAGTCGTTCCACCGGCTGTATATACCGCATATGCACCACTGGTCTTGGTGGTGGCAGACACAACACAATTACTAATAGTAGTCGTTCCTTTGCTGTAAATACCATAGGCATTTTTGCTATTGGAATTACCTGTCACGGTGGCAGATAACGTAGCATTGCTTATGTTCGCTGTTCCTCCGTCAATACGAATAGCACTATTGAAATAAGAGTCGTTAGATGTGGTTGGAGCTGTTGCTGTCATAGTTCCGCCCGTTACTTTCAATGTACCGCCTGTCTGGTAAACAGGGAAGGAATATGTTGTTCCGGCGGTAGTGGTGATAGTCACTCCGTTCTTGATCGTTGTGGTACCAGCTTTCACCTGCACACCGTACGGGTATGCATATCTAAGTGTTTGACATGTGATGGTACCTCCATTGATGTTTGTTGTTCCGTTTGACTCAATGCCGTATGCACGTCTATCTACACGTGCATTGATAGTACCATTATTCATTGTAAACGACTTGCCGGATGCCACGCCAACTGCACATAGAGCATAATTATCACCACTATAAGCGGCAGCATTGTCAACAGAAATAGTGCCATTATTGAGCATAAGACTGCCATTGGTTACATATACATTATAATAACAGGCGTTATTTGGAGTACCGGTCATCTTGAGTGTACCGCCTGTTTGGCTGTCAGTGATAGTAAAGGTCGAACCGCTACCATTGATGTTAAGCAGTTTGTTGGCTGTACCTCGCACCGTATGACCATTGAGGTCAAGGGTGCAAGTGGTGTTGGCAGCCGTGAAGGATAAACTTGTTGCGATACCGCTGATGTCTTTGAGGATAGTGATGGTGGCATTCTTTTTGCCGTTAGCAACAGCAAAAGCTTCAGGCAGGAAGAAGAATTCGCGTGTCTCGATAGCATCCGTTACGCGCACTTTGGGTTCTGCCAACACCCACTCGCCGTTTTCGTATTCATAGTAGCGTTTTACGTTCTGGTCGTTGTAGTCGAAGAAGAACGGATCTTCGCGTTCCACTAACAGCCAGTCGTTATTGTACCAGATGTATATACCACCCTCTACGCTATAGGCTTTCTCTTCGCCCGCGTACTTGGTAGCGGGATGCCACGTACAACCGGCGAAACTGATATAGTAATTAGTCGGGTTAGCTACATCATGCCATGCCTCGTCGGCAGTGTTCTTTGCAAGTGCAACAAACTTGCCGTTCACGAGGGCTTTCTTTACGCCGCCGATGGTATACAAACAGTTCTCATCCACGGATCCGAGCGAGTTAACCGCACATCCATCTACGGCATACAGACTATTATCCGAACCGCCATAGACACCTTCCGTTTCTGTCCTGAGCAACTGCAGCCAACTATCCGACGGATAGGTATAGCGAATATCGCTTGCCGGTGTTTCGTTGAGTGCCTGCGTTGCATTAAAGATATTGCTACAGGTACCATCTTGCTCCACATTGCACCATTTCATACCTGCCGTCAAACCGGTCTTATCTGGAGCATAAAGAGCATTATGGGTATTGGGAGAGACATCTGTTCCGCCCGTACCACTAACGGCGCCACTCGCTATATAAGTGAAGTTATAGGTATGGTCGGCATTTTCGTTTTGATTACCCGACTTAAACCAACGACCATTTACGTTATGGAAAGTAGTCGAAGCAATCGCCTTGGTATAAGAGCCATCTTCGTTGCAGAGATTGGCTTGATTGACCGCAACACCTCCGGACACTTTATCTCCGTTACTGGTAAAAGCATCGATTTTCTCAGAAGAAGTCACAATAGAAGATGGGAACACAATATACCCGTCTCCATTACCCATAATATCTGCTCCTCCTGCCGTAGAATAGAGTTCTCCTGAGGTACCAAACGCAACCATACCATCCAAAATAATTTGAGCATCGTCTAACAATGCTTTCGATTGTCCGTTTCCACGATTTTTATGACGAGTCAAAATACCATTTGCATTTCCATAATTATGGAAATAGTAGTTTGGTCCTGCGTATGCTCCCCAGTTGTCATTGTCATAGATATATATTTTGGTTGCAACCGTAACAGAGGCATCCTCTTTAATCTCAATCTTCGCACCCGGTTGCATTACCATAGGTTTGGACAGTGTCACGCTACTATTTGTGAGAATAAGGTGCATATTACTGGTAATCGGCAAATCAAATTCACTAGAATTAATAGTGCCTATTACTGGTAAATTTTCTATCTTGATTGCATCCAAATTAGCCGTTCCGCTCAATTCATAACAAATCAAATCTGTTGTAGCATCAAACCATTTACGCACTAATGAATTTTCATCAGTTAATTTAAACAATGCATCTGTTGCTCCTATTACGGTTGCTGGTAATTGATAATTAGTACCACTGGCATTTACCGCCGCATAGCATTTCTCACTAGCGCCGTTCTTGATAGCTAAAGGTACTTCAATATTTTGTATAAAATAACTTTGGAACGGAAAAAAACGGGTAGATATAATATTCGAACTGGCAGTACCTCCACGCCAATCACCCACCGCAAAGCATTCCCATACCGTCGATCCCGTATTGGCGGTAATAGTTCCAGCGCCAACAGTATTATTGCCTTGGTTTAAATCCTGTCCTGTAATAAAGCCCCACGCATATAGATTAGCTCCGCTATTGAGAGTAATCTGTCCACCTGCAGACATGTCTATTTGTCCACATGCTCCACACGTATAACCACTGGGAGCGCCTCCATTCGCACACATCTGCTGACCGCCAACACATATTGCGCCATTGCAAGTAATATTTGCGCCTTCTTCAAAAACCAACTTGCGATAGACAGACAATGCCAAATCTTTATTAATTATCGTTGGTTTTTTTTGGATGGATGTTTCTTTGTTATAAGGAACAAGCAGGCTCACTCCGGAGGGAATGGTATAGTTTCCACTACGCAAGATACCATCTTGTGCAACAAGAACTATGTTTGGCGACACGGAATTTGCTGCAGTTGTAGCCAAATTTAAGTTATCATACAATCCTCCGTTCACGACACTGAATAAAGCATCGCCGTTATCCAGCCTGAAATCAGCCCCAATAGTAGCATCATCAGAAAAGGATAAATCTGTTTCCGGCGTAAATGCAAAATACTTTCTTGTTATACCTCCGTCTGTTGTAGAGTACCATCCGCCAAAACGGTAACCCTCAGTGGGAGTGGCACTAACGTGTACCACTCCTTCGGCTTCTATTGTAGCATAATTGGCCACAGGTTTTCCATCATTGGTTATCGTAAATGATCCATCTTCCGGTACAACAAAGGAATAACTGACAATCTTCACAAACTCTGCGTAACGATCCAGATAAGTATAACTTGTTCCAACTGTTGGTTCCGAAGACGGAGACGTAACGCTTCCACTCCATGAGGCATCAGCCGTTACCAATGTAAAAGAATCATCAGTATTCTTTTTATACCATCCCGTGAACTTGTATCCAGTCTTGGCCTTTGCATAAAAATAAAATGTAGATTTCTTGTTCTTACCAGAAGTTCCGTCCATGGTTATTCCATCTGCGGTGCAGTCCTTGTATTGATTATCACTCGGCGCAGTCGCGCTGTTAGCTGCGATGTAAACTTTTCCAGAACCGGAAGGAGATCCATCTTTTAGATAGGCTCTTGCCTGCGTAGACGCCGAACCTGCCCACACTTGACCGATGCCGAGGACAAACAGCACCAATACCATCGCTGTATAGCGGAAGAGGTTTAGGCTTGCCCCGCTAACATAGCGAATTAAATTGATTGATTGTAAAATTTTTGTTTCCATATCTTTTTGTAGTTTCATAATTTATCTTTTTTGTTATCTTTTGTAGCAAATTCATTCTTCGCTCAAATCGCGCTCGATGTCTTCAATGGAAGGCAAAGAAGAGCGCAAGTCTTTGGGCAATAAATTGCCGAGTTCGTAATCCGATACACCGATGGGTTTGCTGATATCACGCAGGGCATACTCGGCTTTGATCTTGTCTTTGGTACGGCACAGCAACAAACCTATTGTCTTATTATCTCCCTCACGGCACAATATATCATCAACAGCCGAACAATAGAAATTGAGTTTGCCTATATACTCTGGAATAAACTCCGTATTTTTCAATTCGATGACCATATAACGGTGCATGAATGTGTTGTACATCAGCAAGTCAATATAGTAATCGTCGCCGCTGACTTCCAAATGATACTGCCTGCCCATAAATGCAAAGCCTGTACCCATTTCGAGCAAAAACTTCTCCACCTCTTTGACCAAGCCCAGTTCAATGTCACGCTCGTCAAATTTATCTTTGAACGTCAGCATGTCAAACAGATACGGGTCTTTGAGTATGGACTTGACTTCCTCTGCTTCCGGTTGGGGCAAAGCCATGTCAAAATTATTCGCCAACGCACCATGCCGCTTGTAATCATCCTGTTTGATAGCATCTGCCAGATAATCCTTTGACCAGTGATTAGTAATGGATTGTACCATATACCAATAACGTGCTTTGATGTCCTTGACACGCTGTATAAGGATGATATTGTGCGTCCATGGCAAATGCGTGACCGGCAACGTGAAATTGTATTTGGGCAATTGCGCAACCGATAGTTGCGTATTTGGTTTATCCAATTGCGCAACCGGCAGTTGCGTAATTGGCTTGCCGTCTTTCGGAAGGGTCAGTTCTTGGTTATATTCATTATAGAACTGAATCATGCACTGGCAGTTACGCACAGAAAAGCCCTTTATCTCGGGATAGTCGTTTCGCATATCCACAGAAAGCCGTTTGAGCGCACCGTTGCCCCAGCCAATCTGTTTCTGCGCATCGGAAAGGAGATGGCCGATGTCCCAGTACATCCGCAACAATTCATCATTTGCCGAATAGACTGCGCGTTGCTGAGCCAATTGCACACGCCGCCTCACCTGCGCAAGCAGACGCAAATAATCGAAAGGCTCTATCTTTATGGTCTCACTCATTCCTTAATTGCCTTGTCACAGTAGATATATCACTCCATCGCCGTATAGCGGAAGAGGTTTAGGCGTGCCCCGCTTCCGCGACGAATTAAATTGAATGATTGTAAAATTTTTGTTTCCATATCTTTTTGTATCATTAAATTATTATCTTTTTGTATCATTAAATTATTTTCTATCTAATTACTTCCACAGATCTCACGGATCTAACGGATTATTTCTTTTGGTCAAAAATTATTAACAATAATCCTAAAATTACTCAGCAAGAATCTTCTGAGACGTAACATTTTCCAACACTTGCATTTGATGGATTGCTATCTGATTCAGTTTTATAAGTCGCTCCGATTGAGGCATGGATTCATTGATGAATACTGCATTTAAATTCTCCATATTGCTCAAACAAATCAACTGATTTATGGTAGCATAATCCCTTATGTTTCCCTTTTTCTCAGGATTCGCCTCACGCCATTCTTTTGCGGTCATGCCAAATAACGCCACATTCAGTACATCTGCCTCATCTGCATAAATATACGATGCCTGTTTCGAAGTTATATTTTGCGGAACTAAATTTTCTTTAATCGCATCCGTATGAATATGGTAATTTAACTTCGATAACTCTCTTTTTGCAGACCATCCAATGGCTTTTTGCTTCTCTTCTTGTAAATGTTGATATTCCTTAACCAACAACAGCTGGAAACGCGGACTAATCCACATACCAAAATGGTAAGCTATATCCTTATGGGCATACGTACCTCCATATCGACCTGTTTTCGCTACAATACCTATCGCATTGGTGCGTTCAATCCACGTTTTAGTTGACAACACGAAATTGTTACTGCCCGCCATATTTCTAATTGTACCGAATTCGGTATAATTAAAATTCGGATTATACAAAGCTTCCCATTCGCCCAAATACTCGATAGTACTCTTCAGGCTCATCCATTTAAAGATGATATGCTCTTGCATTTGGCTATGCGCCATATCCGTAAGTGATATATAATCCTCTTTATTGACGGACAATATAGCGATAGGTTGGTTCTGTATGTATATTTGCGTTGTCATATCTTTTTTGTATCTTAATTTTCTATTTTTCTCTTTATTACGTGCAGGCGTATATAAAAAATACCTTTGCACTTTGAGCGTGCAAAGTTACAACATTTTTTTGAAACATACAACTTTTATACAATAAAAGTAAATAAAATCACAAAATTGCAATATTTATTTTACAAAAATCCGCACATACGAGATTCTCGTTCCAAAGAACTGTACCTACCTTTTGTCCCCACAAATGGACATCTGCTGCATCTGCTTGCCTACATATTGCAACAGTGCGTCATTGGACATAAAATAGTCTATCATAATGCATGCTTTTTCCCATCTGTGGATACAAATTGGTGGGGGGTACAAATTGTACCCCACACAGAATCCAACTCACTGTCCCGTGAACGTAAACGCTTAACATACTGTTTAACATCCACACTATCCGTTAGGATCTGCACAATGTCTTGAACTGCAAAATAATACTTTTCTTGTTCTTCATTCCACACAACACGTATTTTCTGTCCTTCAAATAATTTGATAACTGATTCGTTCGCCATAGGGTTTCAAATTTTCTGCAAAGATACAAAAAAATTTTGATATATGCAAGTTTTTTTCGAAAAAAATGAGACAGTAGGGAAATAGGTTTTTGTAAGAAGCTAAATGCAAACAGATTACACATTGTTTTGCTGTTGCGAGGGGTATAAAGCGGAACAAAGGCATGTACGAAAAGAGCTTGAGGGGCCGTATATATTATATAATAGAGATCACGAGACCTCGATACTGCGAGACCTCGAAAATGTTAAACCAAAACTTTAATTATTATGATTACAAACCTTAATTTGATGGAGGGACAGGAAGACCTCCGCATTGTTGAGCATATCGACATGCAAAAACTTCCTGAGAGTGTACAACAGATGATTTCGCTGGCAAGTACGCCGGAAGAGCAGGACATTATTCTGATGGCGACGCTTGCGGCCGCGAGTGCGTGCGTACCCAATTTGTATTTTACGTATGGTCCGACGGGCAAGAAGTACTACGCGAATCTGCAATGTTTTATTCTGGCTGCAGCTGCGAGCGGTAAGGGTATTGCGAACCAGGCGCTGGAGATGGCGCGGGTGGTGGACGAGCAGTATCCGATGTTGATTGCAGGCGACAGTACGTTAGCGGCATTTTATAAGGCATTGGAAGAACAAGGCGGTGTCGGGTATATGCACGAGAGTGAAGGCAGCGTGATTACGGATATCTGGAAGTCCGGTGCAGCGAACTATAACACAGTTTTACGTAAGGCGGCGGAACACGAGGCGATTAGTCGGAATAGATGCAAAGGCGCATCGGAGATTAAGAATCCAAGGCTGAGTATGTTGCTAACGGGTACTTTCGGACAGTACAAGGCATTGGTACCGAGCGTAGAGAACGGATACTTCAGCCGATTGCTGACGATGGTGATACGCGGGACGAACGGTTTCGACAAACGGTACGTAAAATCCAAAGGCGGGCAGAGTGCTATTCCGAAGATTGTAGGACAGCGACTATTACGGACGTACGAGACACTGATGAACGCGGGTGAGCGGGAATGGAGTCTGACGGACGCGCAGAAAGAGCGGCTGGGCGAACATCTGGAAACAGAGTACGGGACGTTGATCGGACTATTAGGGGATAATTTCCACTCGGCGGTGATACGAATGGCGGTGCAGATAGAGCGCATCGCGATGATATTGACGGCGATGAGGGGGATAAACGGCGAATGCCATTCGCCGGCAACAGAAGAAGAGAACGGCGATAAAAATATCGCCGAAAGGCGCAATACCTTTTTCTGCACAGATGAGGATTATGAGACGGCAGAGATGATCGGGAATAAGATGTTGCTGCATATGGCGGCGGCGTATAGGATGATTGACGGGGATGCACAGGAGGTGGTACCGGAGATAAAGCCGCTGGATCAGAGGAAGGTGCTGTTTGAGCAGTTGAAACCCGAATACAAACTCCAAGAACTCATAACCGAGGCAAAAAGTCAGGGCATCTCACGAGCTACCGTCATCCGATGGAATGATGCTTGGCAAGAGCAAGGAATGGTTTCGAAAATCGAGTACGGTCATTACCGAAAAGCATGTTAAGCCATGAGACTCTGAGACTCTTTGAGACTCCGGATTACACCTATCATGCTGGTTTTATGGCGATTGCAAAAAGAGTCTCAGAGTCTCACAGTCTCACGACATTTTTGTCGGATACAATCCGACCTAATAGACAAAACTCGATGATGGGGTGTGGGTAGGACGACGTTAGGTAGTCGTACCGATGATATCGAACATATATCCAACAAATATCAAACTTATTAATAAATTATAACTAACGATTCTAAGCAATTATGGCACAAGCAGAACTGAGCGTAGGCTTTGATTGGCTACGCGGCAAATTGAAACGGGATTCCGAAGTGGTGAGCCGCTTGAAAGAATACCGAGCAGACGACGGGACGCTGATTAAGTACGGTCCCCAGGAAATCTATTTTAAGGAAAAACGCGATTACAAGCGTCATCCGCGTCGTGGCGCGGAGGAGGTACAGGCGCAGAAATGGAAAGAGGCCTGTCGTGGGGCGAGCATGATTATTAAGGATAAAACGCACCCGCGATATGGCGAGTTACGCGCACGATGGAATGCCCAATTGAAGGGGCAGCCGGATGCGTTGTTGGATCCCAAGCGGGTAACGATGTTTCCGAATTTCGTGCGGGTTATTCTTCTGAAGGAGCTTGAAAGCGGAAGTACCCCATAGCCTCGAGGGCTATGACTTCGTCACGCACTTCCGGGGTATAGCGTCCGTGTTCTTTCATGGCGCGCCGGAACTGCGAGGCGTTGTTGCGCTCCATATAATTGATTTTGAGGTGTTCGCTGAGCCACTGGCGCATATCTTTATCCCCGCATTTACGGCGGATATAGCCGAGTTGGCGCATGGCATAGACAGCGGTAGTGAGGTCGCGGAAATGAGCAGGATGCTGCTCGGCCAATTGGAGATGGTAGAGGAGATGTTCTTGGACCTCCGGAGGCACATCATCCGCCCAGAAACGGAGCTCTTTCTTAGGCAGGAGTCGTTCAGTAAGGAACTTGGTCCATTCCTTTTGCCATTGGAGCCAGTCTTGCTTTTCGGAAGCATCCAATTGGTCTATCTCATCGGACAGGAGTGCCCAGTCGGTTTCCTGCGAGAAGATATATTTGCGGTCTGCAGAGGTAATCTTCGCACCGGGTATCTCCTGCTTCATTGCTACATATTCGTCGGAGAGCCAGAGGAGGTACCGCTCCATGATGTCGGCGGCTTTCTCACCTTCGAAAAAGAAGGTGGGTTTTTCCGTCTCGTCCGGCATATCCGCCAGCTGGATGACAGTCTGGACATCGGTCCAGTCGGTTTGGAGTAATCGCTGGCGACGTGTCTCGACGCGGGCAGCATCGATGAGCCATTGTGCGAAAGGTATTTTCCAAGGCATCGGGACCCATATATGTTCGCCAAAAGGCTCCAACACCAGCCGGTGCATGTAAGCCACCAGCAGTTCCATTGCGAGGGAAAAGAGGCGTTTATTGGGGCAGAGTTCGACAAGGGAGCGCTTTCCGTCAACGAGCTGGACGTAGTTATCGCGCAGTTGGTTGATTTCGGCAGAGAGATAGCCCCAGTCGTCACGCAGCACCTCGCGGTCGTAACGGGCGAAAAACTGCTCTTTCTCGGCGTCGGTATAGAGGCATATACCGCGGGTGTTTCCCTCGTCGGTATCTACCAGCAGCACCGCCGCGAGGGCAGCGCCAAGAAATCCGCCGAAGACGAATTCATCCTCGTCATCGGCGAGGATCACATAGAGCCGATGTGCCTCATAGCGCATGGCGGGGGAGAAGATGTAATCGGAAAGGAGCATGGAAATGTTGTTTTACCAGGACGACGATGAAGGAGAGGGCGAGGATGATATGCGGCCAATCGACGAGCACATGTCCCCAGAAGAACTCGCCTATCATCACGAGGCACCAGATAATGAGGATTGCCGCATAAGGCAAAGCCCAATACTTACGCCAATGCCAAAAAATAGCCGGCAGGATGTTAAAAGGAACGATGAGCCAGTTCCAATCGGTACACGGGAGGTTTGAGAAAAGGATCAGATATGTCATCACCGCACCTATCGCCGTGTACAAAGCTAACAAGGCATAATCCACCGCCTTCCAGGGCGCGAAAGCCAAAAGAAGTAGCAAAATACTCACCAAAAGCGGTGTACACCATGTGCCCTCATTATGCCGCGTAGCCTCCAGCAAAACGCGGGGTTCACTGTCTAATACCGGCTTGCCGTTATCAAACGTAGCACGTTGCCATACCTCCACCAAGTCGGTCGGCACAATCAGTTTCTGCTCGCAGGGATAGTCTTTATCTGCTTCTGAGCCAATTAAAAGATACGATACAAACTCATACCACGGAGAGTTGTCCACAAATGAACATGCGATTTCACGCATCGTATGCTGCGTATATTTATCCGACCATGGCGCATAATGGATAGCAGTATGCCCAATTGCCTCGTGCATAACGTGAACAACCGACTTCGCACATCCGCGACGGAAATAATCGTAAGGAATATTTGCTCCTTCTGCCACATGGTTGTCCATGATTCGCCAGAGGTTCTGTTTTTGCAAGGGAGTGAGATTAATCGTATATTCTTTCACTCCGCGACCGGAATAACGATACACATCCAGAAATAGGGGTGTCGGGAAGGCATACATACCCATCTTCAAATCACCCATAAGGAACGTTCCTATCTTATCCCGCACATTTTCGCTCTCATACGTAAAGATATAATCGAGGTCGAAAACAGGACATTGCAAATGCAGCGCGGCATGACCAAGCGTTGAATAGAGAACCTCATCCGGATCGCAGACTACCAGACTGACTGTCACAAAATCCGGGGCGAGGCGGTCGATAGTGTCGTTAAAGCCTTGTGCGGCATTCCGCTCCGCAACAGACATGGCGGGTTCCTGGGCAGAAACAGATGCCGCTAACAAGAGTAATGATAGGATAGTATGGATTTTTCGCAACATAGTTTACTCGGGATTAAGGAATTAAATGGATTATCTATCGCTTTCATGATTTTATTATTAAAAGTAATAAAATTCAAATCAAACTACATATCGTTTATGGATAAGCCTTTTAACACGAACTGATACTTTCCAAACGTCCCAGCAGGAAGGTTCGCTACTTTTTCCTCTAACTTCGATATACTGAGTTTGCGCTCATTGCGTTTGACTTCAGCAATCAAGCCGGAATGGTTAAATTCATCCAGCGCAACCACATCTATCTCATTTCCACCTTTCTTATCCCACCAGTTACCTACCTGCGAGTATTGACCTGACTCCATCAACTGCATTTGAAAATAACGCTCCAGCGTACGGCCGGTGAACTGCTCATAGTGGGTATTGATATTTTCTCGCAAGAGCCTCAACTGTCCGCTCTCTACCAAAGCCTGATACGGACAGATAAAACGGAACCAGAAACGCAGGAAAGGATCTGTGATTTCATACGAAGATATCTTGGAGTTCGGCGAAGCAAGGATAGGTCGAATGCGCGAAATCATCCCAAAGTTATTCTCAAGATTAAGCAAGAAGACCCCACTATCCTTCTGCAACGCCCCATCAATATCGCTACGATGATTGAGACCGGAGGCGATGAGCTGCAAGATGGAATAGTAGGTGTTATAATCCGAGCCAAACTCGTTATTGATCAAATCCCTACCCTCTGACAAAAAATACGAATCCATGCGGCAGACATAATTGAGCATTTTCTCCTTTGTATAGCAACCTGCATCCATCAGGAGTTCCACATACTTGGCTACTCCTCCGGTAAGCATATAGAGGCAAAGCAAGTCCTCGTTTTTATAGTTCGGACAATGGTCACGGAAAATCTGCTTGAAAGTATCAATGGCAAACGGCCGCAAAGTCATTTTTGAAGTAGGACGACCATAGAGCGGTTCATTCTCATTCTCGAAAATTCGCTTCATCAGCGACATGATACTACCGGACGCGATGAGGTTGATATGCGACTGTGTATGATACCGATCCCATATATCCTGTATCTCGCTGAAGATAGCTGAGTTCACTTTATAGAGATTCTGAAACTCATCGATGATAAGCGTAAAAGGACGTGTAACAGACTCCCTCATAATAACCTCAAACAAGTCGCGGAAATGGGTCAATGTACCATAGACCTGTATATGCAACTGCTCCTCTATGGCACGCTGAAACTTCTGACATAGAAACGCTTCGCTATCTTTCGAAACAAATAGATAAGCCGACTCTACACTTTGTGTAGCACGCATAATTAGCGAAGTCTTGCCTACGCGGCGACGTCCCATCAGAACGGTAAACGTAGCACTATTACGAGACTGCTCTTCTATCGAATGCAGAACTTCCAATTCCGCTTCCCTGTCGTAGAACTTCATAATGTTAATCCGTATTAATATTAATGGACATTTACAAAATCCGCTGCAAAGGTACTGCTTTTTTTTGAACTATGCAAGCGTTTGGATAAAAAAATTATTTTCGGCAGGAGAGAAACTGCTTAAACACTGTCACAAAATCCGGGGCGAGGCGGTCGATAGTGTCGTTGAAGCCTTGGGCAGCATTGCGTTCCGCAACAGACATCTCCTGAGCCTGCATATTTGCTATGCACACGAGAAGCATAATATTAAGTACTAATCGTATGTGTTTCATAAATGCGTTTTAATTTCTTCGATGATTTGCTTGGCCCGTTTGGTATTGATACGGATGGTTTCACCAACTGCAATCAGGTCTTGCTCCGTTGGATTACCCTGCCCCATAACGGACGTAGCATGCTGTCCATGGTACCCCTCCACACAAGGCAATAAATCATAGGCAGGAGATAATCGCCATTTGCCTTCTTGCCAAATGAAGGAGAAGTTCTTCGCATGATCATCTTTGTTCTGTATCAACACATTAAACACCATTCTGCGAAACATCTGCTCCACTTGTTGAGGCGATTGGGTCAGCCAACCGGTTAAACTCAGCAAGGTTTTATAATCCGTACGAGGTGGATTGATGCTCTCGCTTAATAGGGCTGCTGCCGTAGCGACATGTAACCGCTCTCCGGTATCCGTTCTATCGAATCGTTGCGAAGCGAAATACTTACCCTGAATCAAACGACATTCCGGAATCTCTATTCCGCATCGCTCCGCCAATTTCATATATTTGTATTCCTGTTCACCGATATCCTTTGGATCGTAGGTATGACGAAATTTGACGAGCCAATCTTTTCCATCTTTATGTAACAGGCATTTCGGTCGGCAACCACCGGAGTTTCCACTATTAAAATAGAGCACATCCGCGCCTTGAGTTTGCTTCTCAGAAAGCACATCCAAGGCTAACTGCTGCAAGTCATCCAACTCTGGCAACACAGCCTCTTTTATCGGGCTATTGGCCGGCTCATAACACAGCGCGCCCATTCCGGCATTGCCAATAATAGACAAACGCTGAAGGGGCGTCAACTGAAAATCGTCTATGCCTTTCTCTTTTAAGATACGATTCAGCAGATATCGTCCATATCCATCCGGCAGACTATCTTCGAAAATACCGAAATTACCATAAAAGGGAGCGCGCGGAGCAATGAAGAGTTTATTCTGAAGCGGCAATTCTAACGGCGAAATAGAGAACCCCGTCGCAAGCCATTCGTCGGCATATTGAAATACCGCCGACTCGCTATCCGGCGACATCATCAGCGTACCGACCAATCGACCGTGATACTTCACGTATAGTTTATCCACGTTTTGCATGACTGCCTCGTTTGCGATTTTGATTAGTTCGAATCGTTTCCAATTCTTCCATAGTTTTGTATATCGGAGCCTGCATTAACTCTTTTAAAGAATCCGTATATCCTAATGCCATCGCCAAATCGATATATTGCCGCAAAGAAATCGCATGATGCTGCTCAAAGCGCGCGATAGTCGGAGCAGGCACACCGGACAAGTCCGCTAAGGTCTGTCTGGACCAGCCTTTTTCTAACCGCCTACTTTGCAAGCGCTGCGCCAATTGCGCCATCAATTCTCCTGCAGATATTTGCTCAAACTCATACATCGATAACAGATATTATATTATGCATTATCTATTACTACTTGCGATTACAGATAGTATATTATCGCAAATCAGCTGCAAAGGTACTGCTTTTTTTTGAACTATGCAAGCGTTGGGGCAAAAAAATCGCACATACGCTCTCACGTACATGCGATTTTTTTGAGACTGCAGTAAAAAAGGTATCCACAGAAGGAAGAGGATATCAATGTTTCGCAACAAGCCACTCATCGATGCCTATTACCTCTATCCTGCCTCTGTCTTCCTCTATTATCTCCTTTTGGTCGCGCGTCACGATAGTGAGTTTGTCACACAGGGTTCCTCGCGCAGCCTCGTATATTCCATCCATCTCACGTTTGCGTGTTGCTTCGTCGGTCATATCCCATGTCACTTGTATCAATTCTTCTACATGATCTCCATTCTGAACGACGAAGTCGCACTCATGCCCCTCTTGCCAGTAGAATATTTTCCGCTCTGCACCACGACGGCGAAATAATTCCAACGCCACGATATTCTCCAGCAGCTTGCCCTTGTCCTCCGATTGCGGCATCAATACAGCCTGCCGCATTCCCGTATCTATCACATAGTACTTGCGTAGCGACTGATTCTCTTTCACCAGCGATGAGCTGTATTTGGGGAAACGCACGAACATATACGCTTCCACTGCCCAATCTGCCCAATTATACAGGTCATCTTTGCTAACCGAAACACCATTCGACCGCATATCATTCACGATAGCGTTGATCGAAGTTGTCTTCGTCAAGTTCAGCATCACACGCTTGAGAAAATACCGCAACGCTTCTATGTTCTTTATCTTATGACGCTCTGCTAAATCCCTAAACAGCATCGTATTGAAATAGCCTTGCAGCAAACGCATCTTCATCGATTTATCGGGTGATAATACCACTTTCGGAAACCCGCCACCATGTATATACTCCTCCATCGCAGCATAACGTTTTGCCTTATCGCTCTCCAGATAGCCTTGCGCATCTATCCTTTTGAACCGACAGCACTCACGGAAGCTCAAGGGCAACATCTCATAATCAAGCGTCCAACCGCGCAGAGCTGTGGAGATCTCCGATGAAAGCAGTTTTGCATTACTACCTGTCACATACACATGCTGGCAATAGGATTTGAAGACACGCAGCACAAACAGGTCCCACCCAACGATGTTCTGTATCTCGTCGAAGAACATATATACATCTTTCAGGCTCATCTCCGGATACATCTCCCGATAGGCTTGCAACACTTCGTCCAACTCTTCTGTGGGCATTCCGTCCAATCGCTCATCATCGAAGTTCACCCAAAGTATCTGTTCGCGTTTAACACCCGAAGCTAATAACTTATTTACCGCTAACATCAACAATGACGATTTACCAGCACGCCGCACACCGGGAACTGTTATGATCAGTTCCGGCTCATCAGGCAGCATTATTTCGCGTTCTATACGTTCGAACGGCAACTCAGCCTGATTCAATGCGATGAGCGATTTGAATAATTCTTTTCTTGCCATAATTCACAAATTTATCCGGAAAACAAGGAAGTATCCAACAAATCTTTCCTCGTTTTCGGGAAATCCGCTGCAAAGGTACTGCTTTTTTTTGATATATGCAAATAAATGCATAAAAAAAATCGCACATACGATTGCGCGTACATGCGATTTTTTTGATAATCGATCCTACCACAATTTCGGATCGCGAGCCGGAGATCCCGGGTGACTCGGATCCGGCATCGGAGTATTATCTTCTACCGGACTGCCATCCAGCAAGCACTTACTCAAACTGATTGTTGCTACCTCCATAAGAGGGCTCATATATATTCTCTTTTCCATAATTCTTCCTCCTTATTTTACGAGTTGACCATCCATACTGTAAACCTTGTTGCCACGGATGATGAAGACTTGATTGTTAATCAGGACTTTGCGAGTCTCGCCTTGTGCATCCACAATTGCTTCATCCACACCGGTGGTTACTTGCGGCGCCTTGAGGCTGATACGCAGACCATAGTTAGCATCCGTACCCTTATTGAGGTTCAGCGTGTATGCACCATCAGAGAGGTTCCAAATGGCCTGTCCGTTGTAAGTCAGATAGAGGTTATAGTCCTCAGTAGCTACTTCGCGATCGATAGCGATGGTGTAGACACCTGCCTTCGGTGCAAAGAGAGACATCGGGAAGGATGTTGCATCGTCTTCCGGTGCAACGGCATTGACGCAGAGTTTTGCATCATAGCGGTCGATCCACATCTGAGCCACCTTACCACTGACGCCGAACTTCACGAGGTCCTGACCGATGATATACCTGTCTTCCTCTTTATCTTCGTTGAGCGTGATACTCAAGTGGTCTGCATAGGCAGTAGCGCCGGCAGGAGTGATCTCTACATCAAAGCGAGTAGCTGTTGTCTGTGCTTTTGCGCGACGTACCGGAGCCGCTGCAGCATTATAGTCAGCAGCCGTATTATCCACCACAATCGACTTAGCAGCCGGAGCTTGTACGTAGATCGGCTCGCCGACTACCAGTTTATGCTTATCCAGATCGAACCATTTATAACTATCTTCCGCCGAGTTATAACGTTGTGCCTTGGCATCCGTAGAACCTGCGTTAACGTAAGCGTGGAAGAGCGCCGGGTTAGCGATTGCATTCCATCCTCCGTCCGTCACTTCACCGGTTGTAGCATTGTATTGTTGTACGCTTGTACCCGTTGTAAGAATGGGTTCGAGTGCTTTTTTCCGGAAGGTAAGTGCATTTGCCGGAGTCTTTAGGAGTGCTATCATGTAAGCACGACCGGGTTGCAAGATTTGCTGTGCTGCGCCCTGATTCTTCAGATATACCCAGCAAGCTGATACTTTACCTTGCGCAGCACGTACGGCTCCATCATAATAACAGATATCGATATCCGTACCAAGTACCGCCGGTGTAGAGGAATCACCAATGTAAATGCCACCGTTTGCTTCTACGCGCCAAGGCACTGCTACGCAATACCAAGTACGTTTAGCAAAATCTTTACTGAGCACGAAGTCAGCATTTCCGTAAAGAGTAATATTATTGGCATTGATAATCTGGCTGGATGCAGAAATACCATTCGAAGTAATTACCACATCGGTATAGTTAGTTGCAGGAGAAACTGTCTCTGTAGCATTCATATCCAGTTCCAAATCTCCAGGAGCCGGTTTCTCTTTCTCTTTGACAATCGCCGTCAGAGTGATGTCACCCGTTACCACCAAATTAAAGTCTGCTACCGTGCTTCCGGTCTCCTGCCATTTTACGAACTCATAATCGCCGTTCGGAGTAGCAACGATATTGACCGTTGTACCGTAATCACGTACGCCGGAACCTCTGAACTCACACGCACCCGGAATCGCATTGCGAAGCGTAACGGTGTACTGGTTCAATGTTTTGGTAAAGTACGCATAATAGGTAGCACCACCATCCGCCGCTTTCGGCGTCATACCATTCTTGTATTTATCGCCCTCTCCATTAGGAGCTGTTGACCATCCGTAGAAGGTATAGGTAAATTCAGCGTCTGCCTCTTTAGTAGGAATCTCGCCGAGGTAGGTGGTGGAAGCTCCTACTTTTTGCTTAACCGGATCTACCAAATCTTTCGAACCGTCTTCATTCTTCCAATTGATTGTTACACCTGCTTCGTAGTTAAAGTTAGCCACCAAAACCGTATCTTTGGTAACAACCATTGTACGAGTAGCGGTCGCAACGCCATCACTCCAGCCGGTGAACCTATAATCTTCGTCTTTAACATTCAAAGATATCTCAACCTCTTCATTATATTTATAGGAACCAGCGCCCGTGAACGTACATGCACCCGAAGGATTGCTCTTGAGCGTGATAGAGAAGACCATTGGCTCTCCGTCAAAGACAGGCTTGTAATTGGCATTGCCCGTCACGGTCTCGATGTTTTTGGAAGCATCGTCCATGTTCTGCCATACGTAGGTATATCTCCTTCCCGGTTCCGGTTCTTTTTTGGTTACTTCCGGTGCTACCGGAGTTTCGCCATAAGCCAGAATTTGTTCGCCAATCTTAATTTCTCCTGTTTCGTCATAGAAAGAAATCGTATATTTGCGCGGTTCCTGACGATATACAGCGGTATATACTTTCGGACCGGTAGCAGATACAGGCTCAATCGCCGGCGACCAGTGGTCGAATACATAATCATATTCGATGGTAGAAAGCTTACCTGACGGATTCGAAGGTGCTTCCGGTGTATCATCCACATCCACCATGTACGGATTCTCGTCTGTCGGTTTGAGCTTTGTTCCATCGTGATCATAGAAGGTAATTGCATATGACTCAGGAGCATCAGGAATCCAAGTAGCCGTATAAGTCTGATTACCCGTTACAGCAGCCAATTGCGGTTCCCATTGGAGAATGAATCCGGTACGTGTCGGAAGATTCTCGCAAACCGGGAACTCATTACGAGCCAACAAGTGACGCTCAATCTCCTCACCACCATCATTTATAAAGGTGATGGTGTATTTGATAGGATTCTCCTGATAGGTAGCCGTATAGGTAACATCAGAAGTAACCGCAGCGAGTGCCGGAGTCCAACCTGTAAATGTATAGGTATAATCGTCGTTCGGTTCACGGACAGGGTTGGAACTATTCCAATCCGCCATCGTACCGTATGGTACTTTGTAGATAGCCAAGATCGAATCTTGCGTTTCATCTTCCGTTCCCCATTTCTTATCCTTCCAAGTGATCGTGAATTTCTTCTCTGCCCATCCGGGAAGAGGTTCTTCATCATCCGTGCCCTCATATATTACACGATCCGGATCCCAAAAATAATAGGTATCATTCTCTGGATGGATACAATGGAAGAGGTTGTCTTTCGGCTCTACTTCCCACCATTGGCATTCATCGCCGTTTTTACCGGTTACCAAAATAAATCTTCGTCCGGCGCCATCGGCATCGCTGAACGTATAGTCATCATTGCCTTCTACACCTACCAAATAGGGATTATAAGGATTATCATCGTAAGTAAATGAAGGTTTACCAACTATCTCCACCCATTCTTGTGGTTTGATATAGATATGAGTTACTGATTCGCCAAGCTTTTCCGGATCCGAATTTCCATATTGAGAAACCAACTGCGCATATAGAGCCATATCAACAGTTGCAGCATAGCAATCAAAATAGAATATCTCTTCCGAAGTCCATGCATCATTCATATAGATAGTGGTATGATTAGCAAGCATACCAGAAGTCTCTTTAGTGGAACCATCTTTATTACGCAGTTTCGCAGGACTGAATGTCTGCGATTCAACATCTGAATTGGTCGGTCTATCGTTAGTTACTTGTTTTACATTCTTCGTCTCTGTAGTATTATTAGCAGAGAAGGTGAATGTACCGGCATCTTCGTTGGTAGAATAGATATTAGCTTCACCGTCTGAAGTGTACACATATCCGCCTTCGGTGATATCGAAAGTACCATGCACCAAGATAGTAGCATCCTCGAGATTCGTAATATCACGAGCCATAGGTTCCCCGTCAAAAGCAGCAGCATATTTAACATGCCTTGCCGGCACTCCACCCGCATAGTCTCCCCAATCGTCTGCATCATACACATAGAGTGCACCACTATTTATCCCTTCTGTTTTCGTAATATACACTCTCGCCTCTTTATCAATCTCCAACTCAGCTCCCGGGAGCAGCTCGGTAGATTGGGTAAAGTCCATGGTACCACTTAACAGATGCAGTTTGAAGTTATGGGTTATCGGTAGTTCGTATTGACCGGAGTTCATATTAAGTTGATCCGGGAAACGAGGATTGAAACTTTTAAACATTGGCGAGCTGACCAATGGAATTACCAAGTTACCAATATGGGCACCACTATTGATTTCATAGACCTGCTGATCCTTGGACGCATCATACCATTTGCGCACCCATGTGTTCTCTGCATCTGCAGCTGCCTCCATTAAAAACATAGCCACATCGCCAGTCACACCAATAATCTGGATATCATTGGCGCTCATGGTAAGATAATTTGTTTGCAATATATTTAGCGCAGTTTCCATAAGATTGTGTTCGCTTTTACTTGCAGCCACAGATGCCGTTGTGCTCAGTTTGGATCCCGGATGGTATTTCACCGGGGCTTCAATATTTTGGATAAAATAGGTCGTCAATGGGAATACTTCAGGAACTGCTCCGCCACCGAGTAAACCCAATCCAGAGAACACTGCACCTTTCCAGTCGCCCATCTGGAATTGCTCGCGCACCATTGCGCCACGGCGGGCATCAATCTCTCCTGTCGGCACACTACCATCAGCAGCTTTGTGCTCAACATCACCGGTGACATATCCCCATGCACGAAGTTCAGAACCATTTTGCAGATTCATCTTACTTCCCTCGTTCATCTGAATACAGCCATAGGGACCATATACAGCACTGGTGTACGCAGCATTGGTACTAAATTGCGATCCAGTTACTTCAATAGTACCATACACATCCAAGGTTACACCTGCTAACAGGGTCAGCGTACGGAAACGTTCCGGTTTTAACCAATTGGAATTTTCGTCATCCGCCATCGTCACGCGCTCCACCGTTTTGTTTTCATTGCCCTGATCGTTATCTTTCGGAACGATTAATACCGCATTAGCAGGCAGCGTGTAATATCCAGCAGGCAAAGAATAATCATTATCCATGATAATAATAAGCTTAGCCTCCGGATCCGGTGCGTTATTGGCATAATCCAATGCCGCTTCGAGAGACGAATAGGAAGTACCGCCGATATGGCAGACAGAAACACCGGCTTTCTTAGCCTCCGAATAATCCCCGGCAAAGAATTTATATCCGTTACGGTACTCAGCACCGGACGTATTGCGCCATAATTTCTTGCCGTTAACCTTGCCATCTTCCTTACCCGTTTCGTTTAAGAAATAAGCCGATTTGAAGGTAATTGTTCCGCTTGCCAAATTATCAGGGGCTGTGAATTTGCCGCAGTTAACGGTCAATACTCCACCTGTTCTTTTCAGAGCTTTTTCCGTTACGCCGCTGATCACCGCCAGTTTCTCAATCGTAGTTGTACCTGCGGATTGGATACCAAAGGTTTGACCGTTGATAGTACCTTTTTTAATATCCGCCGTACCACCGGTAACATCAATCGCTATGCCAGTCGCCGGAGTAAAGACACCACCGTTGATAGTTAACGTCCCATTAGAAGTCAGTGTAGCCAAATGAATACCATCCGTGGTTGTCATAGTACCATTATTAGTTACCGCACCATGAATAGTAGCACCATTTTGATACAAAGTGCCATTATTCGTTACCGCACCTCCTATCTCATTGCCCATCAGCGTCAGCGTACCGTTATTGGTAACATTTCTGGAAATTGCACCACCATAGGAGCTATTTACCATCGTCACTATAACACCTTCTTCTACCGTCAAAGAAGCCAAATTACGTCCACAGAGATCCAAGGAAAGATTCTGGCTAACATTCAAAGCACCCTCATAATCCTTATTCAACTTGATAAGTGGTTTTGCGCAAGCATACTCTGAAATTTTTGCTGCCAAATTATCAAAATTCACGTCTTCTTTGTAAACTTTTCCGTCATACAGAGCGAAATCAGTCTCCTCTCCGGTAACCACTCGGGTACGAGCACTCAGCAGGACATCCATCGTTATATCAGCCTTAGTTGTCAAACGTAATTTAGCGGAATACTCCGTAAACTCATTACTCTCCGTTGAGAAAGTGACAATCGCCGTACCTGTCTTCTTTTCCGGATCAACCGTTAGTCCGCTAACAGTCCAACCTGCTGCTTCCGGTTCAAATGCGAGTGACTTAAAATCACCCTCGTCGATCTCTTCACCTGAGAAAGTATATTCTATCTCTTGTGTTGATTCCCATTTGTTAGTTCCATTATTGAAATCGTTTGTATTATCTCCGCTTAGTGAATATTTTGAAATACGAACCGGCTCAAAGGTAGCATACAAAGTATATCTTGCCGGATTATATGTAATATACTGGTATTCACCATTCTCGTCCAAGTCCGGTTGATCATTCGTTTCATCTCCGTCACCATCATCTATTACTTTGAACGTTGATTTCTCAGATGATACATCATAGAGATTCGCATACGCACCATATGCTTCAGTTTGCGGGTATCCAGGATTAAATTTGCCCAAATCAAATCCATTATCAGAGAACGACCAGCCAACAAAATAATAGCCATCGCTAGCTGTCTGCCAAGCCACGAAAGGAACCTGTGATATCGCTACTCCCGGCATATACATTGGCCTTCCACCATACTGAGTACTAGTCGGTGCATAAGCCTCTTTTGCAGGTTGATTCTGATCCTTGGCGACATACACCTTACCACCTCCGGTAGAGGACACCTTTGCCGTAAGTTCAGCCACATAATAAGGAGCCATACCATCCATGCTTCCCCACGCTGCATTCGTACTCATCCCAAGCACAAACAGCAGCATCAAAAATCTTACAACTAATTTTTTCATACACATATCTTTTTGTTTTTTATGTTAGTTTTCTATATTATTTATCTTCGTAATGGCCGTAGGATGATAAAATATCCACTCGAACCTCTTCTTCATAAATCTCGTAAACTAAACGATGTTTTTTCGTGATAGTCCGGCTCCATTGACCGGCACGATCTCCCTTGAGTTGTTCGGGATGACCTGTTCCGGTCTTCGGATGTTCAGTAAGTTCATTCAGTAGTTTAACAGCCTTTCGAAAAGCAGCAGGTTCATCCTTCTTTAACTTGCGCAAATCTTCTTCTGCACGTAACGAATATATGATTTTATACATACTCAAAGAGAATTAAGCCAAGCATTCATCTCAGCCTTGTCTGTAAAACAGATACCTTTGCCTTGGCGAATTTCTTCGCGAGCCTCGTCTACACGAGCAAAAAACTCCTCCTTGCTCATGCATGTCGGGTCTTCCGTCATCTGCTTAGCTAAACGACGGATATACTTAGCTGCCTTGTTTAGCATTGACTGATCCTCCGACAATACTGCCAGATTTTGATAGATGTCCGCATTTAATTGTAAAGCCGTCATATATTTTATTTTTTATGTTAGTTTTCTCTCATTTACTTTCGATAAATCGCACACGACGCGTTGAACGCATCCAATGCCGACAGAAACTCCTTCGTGTCCAGGAAGTAACTCGGATATGCTTCGCGCAACTCCTGCATCTTCTCGATCGACACCAGAATCACTGCCTCGTCCCCACTCAAGCTCTGCTCCGTCTGCGTGAACATAGCCGATGCTTCATCCTCCTGCTCCAGCGTGTATAGGCGTCCCGTCACTATCTGGTTCCGGAAGTTGATCAGCAGCAAGCAATACTCCGTGTTACTCTGCGCAAACGTCTTCTCATCGTTCACCGTCACACGCAACGCTTGTAACTGATCCAGCAGCTTGTGCTTGTCCAAAAACTCAATATAATCACGGCAGTACTGCTCATGCGTAAAATCCGCATAACGTGCATTCACCGCACATCCCTCTTTCTGCGCAAATATCGCACTCACCAGCCGGAAGAACTCCCTCCAGATGCTGTTGTCGTTGATGTTCGCTTTCAGCGACGTACGCGAAATCAGACTCGCTGTCTCCACAGCCATTGCCCAACTATGCTCCAAACGCGTCCGTATCTGCAACTCCACACGCAGTCCGTCATAATCCGCATTCTCCGAATGATATTTATATACGTAATGGATGCTCCGGTAACCGCT
This sequence comes from uncultured Bacteroidales bacterium, assembly GCA_902799875.1. Next base: position 69,230 of record CADCCH010000011.1, read on the forward strand.
ATCTTTCGGCTCAACGATGTAGTTGTTCACTTTCTCCAACTCAAAATGTGCCGGACTAAACGTCGCCAATGCCGCTTCACATGCATGCAGATCCTCCAACGTCTCAAACACAAACCGCGCACCACCTATATCCTGCAGTCCACCAAGCCGCATACCGGTTGCCTCGTTGTTACGAAGCTTCTCTATAATCGATGTCATTCGCTTGATGCGCTGGGAGTAGAAGGCATACTTTACGTTCTGCTGAGCCAGATAGGTGGTCAGGCTCTCCACAAACTCACGAAGCACCGGCAAATGGGTCATTCGCCAGTCGCTGACTATCTGTACGGCCTCCGAACGCTTGAAAGCATCCACTCCTTCGGCATACAGATAAGTACCTACTCTATTTAAGTTACTCCGCGAGTATTTCATATCTTTTTCTATCCTTGTTTCTTCACGCACATGTGCATAATGCAAGCGGCGCGTTAAAAGCGCCGCAAAGGTACTGCTTTTTTTTGACATACACAAGGATTTAGCGTAAAATCTTAAGAAAAAAGCATTTTTTGTGAAGAAGAGGTAGAAATTTTCGAGTTAGAGATTAGGGAATCAATACATCAACCCAAACGCCCAAAGCGGTATGATCTGGTTTGCTGCATACTCTATCTCATCGCGCACGACAAATCCGTTCGCCACTTCCGATATTTGTTTCTTGCCTTTCTTCTTGCCTCCAACCTCAAACGTGTAATCCCCCACGCTGAAATCACTCACACGCGACGATATCACATCATGCGTCACATGTAGCTGGTTATAGAAGAACGTCTCCCGCACATTGCCAATCTCCGCTTTCTCGCCTACTAATGCGTATTGGATATTCGTATTATTGAGGTACACCTTTTCCACTTTACCCAATCCGCGCATACCTCCCGTGTCATCGCGTAACTGACCAATCATATCCGCTTTCTCCATGAATAGCAAGTAACTCGGCACATCGTTCCTACTGATATGCAGTTCATTGGCCAACGCTTGCGATTCCGGTTTGTACGGTGCATTCTGCGCCACAATCGATAACATCTGCCGTAACTTCCTTCCTGTCGCAGGACTCATCTTTGCGTAATGTGGAATATCCGACTCCATCGTCTGACGGATCACGTTCTGCATACGTTCCTGAAAATCGCCTTCCAAAGCAAACGGATAGTAACCGTCTCGCAGGTACTGACGAAACAGCGGCAGCGGATGCGGCAATGCCTTTGGCTGTGCTTTTCCTGCTAATATCTCTTCCAAACTGTACACCGGCACATCTATCTTATGCACAAATTTCAAATACTCTCGGAACGACATCCCGTGCAGATGCCGCATGATCACACGTCGACTCAAATCAGCCTCACCATCCAGCAAATCCAGTATCGACGAACCCGTGATGAACACTTTCAATGCCGGATGCGTGTCGTATATCTGTTTTATCTCGCGACTCCAACCGTCGTATTTATGGATCTCATCGATGTACAGATGATCACCACCTTCCTTCACGAACTCATCTGCCAACTCTATCAGCGTGTGAACTGTGAAGTAACTATGATCGGCAGACACGTACAGACTATGCTCTTCCGGAGTCTCAATGATATGTTGCTTCACCATCGTGCTCTTACCTACACCTCGTCCACCCAGTAGGCATTGAAGGCGTTTGTCCCAATCCATTTGGTCGTACAGATACCGCTTGAAATCTACCGATGTCAAGTCTAACTGCTCCTTCATGTACTGCAATAATGATGCGTCTATCATAGCTTTGTTTATTTAATTTGCACTTTCTGCGGTGCACATTTTTATATTTTGTGCACTTTTCACGGTGCAAAAGTACTGCTTTTTTTTGATATATGCAAGTATTATCGCATTTTTTTGCGATTTTTGGGTGATTAGGCATAAAAAAATCGCCCCGAAGAGCGATTTTTTTATTACGGTGCCACGCGGTTGATGTCTCGTGGAAACATCGAACATTCTTTGACGTTCGCGATGCCCAGGAAACAAGCCGTGATTCGCTCCAAACCAATCGCAAAACCTCCGTGAGGGGGCATGCCATTCTTGAAGGTATCGAGGTAGAAATGGAACGCATCCGGGTTCATCCCGCGGCGCAGCATCTTCTCGCGATAGTCCGCCTCTTTATGCATACGCTGACCACCTGAAGTAATCTCCAAACCGCGCATGAGGAGGTCGAAGCTGAGAGTCAGCGACGGGTCCTCGGGGTCGTCCATCGCATAGAAAGCACGGTGCTCCGACGGGAAATGGGTAACGAACACGAAGTCCGAACCGTATTTCTCGAAGGCGTACTTGCAGATCGCACGTTCCTCTTCCGGCGCCAAGTCGTCTTCACCACGGTGGTCCGCTTCACAGAGGTGGTTCTCAAAGAGGATCTCATGAACCTCAGAGAGTTTCCATGCCGGTACCTGCTCAGGGAGCACGGGATTAACCGCGTTGAGCAGATTAAGCTCGTGCGCACAGTCTTTCTCGACTGTAGCGATGATATGGCGGAGCAGTGCCGCTTCAAGTGTCATTACGTCCTCCTGTCCTTTGATGAAGCCCATCTCGACATCGAGGGAGATGTACTCATTGAGGTGACGGGAGGTGGCATGTTTCTCTGCGCGGTAGGCGGGAGCGATCTCAAAGACGCGCTCATAGACACCGACGCCGATCTGTTTGTAGAACTGCGGACTCTGCGCCAGATAGACCTGCTTGCCGAAATAATCCATCTTGAAGACGTTCGCGCCGCCTTCTGCTCCTTCACTCACGATCTTCGGGGTGAAGATCTGCGTGAAGCCATTAGCCGCGAGGAACTCACCGAAGGCACGTGCGATGGTCGATTGTACCTTGAGGATCGCCATGTCGCGCGGGTTGCGGAGGGTAACCTGACGGTTGTCGAACTTATAACGCAGGAGTGTCTCTTCGTCGCCGAACTTAAGGGCGTTCATATCCACTACCTCGGCGGTTGTCGGGCGGGAGAGGACGCGGACCTCGGATACAGCGATCTCAATGGTGTTGTAGAAGGCTGCAGGATCCTTGATCTTAGCCTCATTGACCGTACCGGTGAGGGTGATCGCCATCTCGCGGCACAAGTCGTTCATCGCGATCTCTGCGCCAGTCTCGTTGAAGAACTTGGAGGTGTCGTTGCTGACAACGGCCTGCATGAGTCCGCGGGATTTGCGGAGGACGATGAAGCCGCCCCACTTGGTGACGCGGACGTTATGGATCATGCCGGAAACGGTGACTTGCTCACCGACTTTGCAATTGTCGATGGTCACACCTTGCGGCTGATGATTGTTTACATCTAAGAACATAGTTGATGTATTTTTGAGTTAATCGAAAACACGCAGGTTTGTCCGCTACGTTGCACTTGCGTACTCGTGTATCCGGATCTTTGTCAGTTAGTAAGCAAGCTTCCACCTGCCAAACCTCCGTATCTACTTGTCTGCCGTCAAAAGACGACCGACACCTGCTCACGAAAACGCGCTACGCTTACAAGAAAACCGCTCATTGCATTCGCTGCCGAAAACCTATGCAGCGTCCAGGTTGTTCCACCCGCATTGCGAAGCAGTTTTCGATCGTTTTTTTAGAGCGAAGCGATGTTTTCTTAAAGGCGGGAGGACGAGGGACTCGTACTAAACGAATGATGAAGAGTTGGCGAAGAGAACTCGCTCTCTAGGGACAACTCTTCATCAAGCGTTAGGCTGTATAGCCATACCGCCGCGTTTTTGATTTCCTCTAATTAAAAGATCAATTATTCAGCGGCAGGAGCTTCTGCTACAGGAGCGGCCTCTTCTGCTACAGCAGCGACTTCTTCCTTAACGGCTTTTTTGCCGGCGCGGCGGGTAGCTTTCTTAGCAGCTTTCTTGGTCTCCTTGAGCATGTTCTCATTGTAGTCAACGAGCTCGATGATACACATCTCAGCAGCATCGCCCAGACGGAAACCGGTGCGGAGGATACGGGTGTAACCACCGGGGCGGTTAGCGATCTTCTCGCCTACATTCTGGAAGAGTTCGGTAACGACCTCTTTCTGCTT
>CADCCH010000012.1 GCA_902799875.1 uncultured Bacteroidales bacterium
AAAGCAGCGGTCGCAGATCGCGCGATTAACCTCACCACGATCGGTGCCGACCAGCAAGCCTTCGAGGCCCAGAAGAACACGGCAGGAGGTAAGAAAACCTTCAACGCTTACCTCTGGAAGGTTTGTGGGGCTGAGTACGATCAGGCTCACCCGCGCAGCTGATCGATTAGCGATTAGCGAAAGAAGGGACCCTTAGGGTCTCTTTTTTTGCATTTTTATTTGCGTATATCAAAAAAATGTTGTAATTTTGCAGCGTAAAAATGTGGCATGCCACAAAAATATGCTATAAAGTATGGAATTTAATCGAGATTTGTACCTTCAGAAGCTTATCAGCGCCAGCAAAAATGACATGATCAAAATCGTCACCGGTATCCGTCGGTGCGGTAAGTCCTATCTGCTATTTGAAATCTTCCGTAACTATCTGTTATCGCAGGGAGTGAAAGAAGATCATATCATTGGCTTAGCGATGGATGATATAAGCAATAAGTCATTGCGTGACCCGGTTAAGTTGTTGGAATATATTGATAGTCATCTTATCCACGACGGGCAGACAAGCTATGTCATCTTGGATGAGGTTCAGATGGTAGATGATTTTGTGGGCGTACTACTGAGTATGACCCATAAGCGGGATGTACAGACATACGTATCGGGCAGTAATAGTAAGTTCCTGAGCAAGGATGTAGTAACCGAGTTTCGCGGACGCGGATGGGAGATTAGGGTTCGTCCGTTGAGTTTTGCGGAATACTACGAGGGTGTGGGAGGAGAAAAAGCAGAAGCGCTGAATGACTACTACACGTTTGGTGGTCTGCCTGCTGTAGCCAAGATGGAAACACCAGAGGAGAAAGAAGCTTATCTAAAAGATGTCTATCGGACAATTTATCTAAAGGATATCATTGAGCGTAACCACCTGCAGAACGAGGAGGGATTGGAGGAGATATTCCGCGTGTTGGCATCATCTATGGGAACGGCTGTTAATCCGACGAAGATAGCCAATACATTCAAGTCCGCAGCCCAGATCAAGATCGGTGTGAATACGATAACCAAATATATCGAGCATTTGAAGGATGCTTTTTTAGTGAGCGAAGCGCTTCGGTACGACATCAAAGGTCGCAGGTACATCGGAGCTGACAGTAAGTACTATTTTGAAGATCCGGGGATTCGAAATGCCATCTTGGGTTTCCGTCAGATAGAATTCAGCCACATGATGGAGAACGTACTATATAATGAGTTGTGTGCGCGCGGGCACAGCGTAGATGTGGGTCTGGTAGAGATTTGGGAACGAGATAAAGAAGGAAAGACAGTTCGCGTCAAAGTAGAGGTGGATTATGTAGTTAATCGGGGTTCTCAGCGCATTTATATCCAATCGGCATACATGCTTCCGGACAAAGAGAAATCCGACCAAGAGCAACGGCCTCTGACGCACATCAGCGATAATTTCCGCAAGGTCATCATATCGGGGGATTACACAAGAGGTTTCTACAACGATGAGGGTGTTTATCGGATTGGAGTATTTAATTTCCTGCTAGATAGAGACTGTTTGAATAACTAACCCTCCTCTCTCTTTTCGCTTGCTAATACCGCCCTCACGAGTTTCGGGAACTGCTTGCAGGGAGCATCGCCAGTTGTCTTCTCCCGAGTCTTCATCCGCGAGACAGGCGTCGCACCCAGCGCGGCGCCATGCCTCTCCTCCCTGCGGAACTCAAGGCATAACCCCATGCCCTGCAACCCATTCAGGCTCACTACGTAGTGAGCTTTTTTTCAAAAAATCACACGATCTCTTGCGTATGTCCGAAATTTTCCGTACCTTTGCAGCGGATTTTGGATAACAGACCTAAAACATGGCACTTTTTTGACATGGAGTATGGAAAATACAGACATTTTACAGGAAATTACACCATTAGAATCGCATGATTTCATGTACGTGGCGGATCGACACAAAGCCGGATACGATTATCCGCTGCACCGGCATGATCTGTTTGAGATGAATTTTGTGGAGCATGGCGCCGGTTGCGAACGTATCGTCGGCGACTCGGTGGAGCGTCTGGGGGAGTATGACCTCGTGCTGATCTCGTCCCCAAACCTGGAACACCAGTGGGCGCAAGGAGAGTGCCAATCGCATGATATCCACGAGATTACCATCCAGTTCTTCATGGATTTTCATAATGAGAAACTCTTTGATACCAATGCCATGCGCTCCGTTAAGCAGATGCTCATTCGTGCGGAGCGAGGCCTTGCTTTTCCGCTTAAGGCCATCATGGCCGTCTATCCGCGTCTGATTCATATCTCGCAGATCAAAGAAGGCTTCTACTCGATGTCGGAACTGTTTCATATCCTCTATGAGTTATCCAAGTTCGATGACGCGCGCGAACTATCTTCCTCTTCTTTTGCGCGCGTAAAACCTAATGAGGAGAGTAGGCGTGTGGCGAAGGTCAAGGACTATATCGCTACTCATTATATCGAAGAGATCCGTCTGGAGCAAATGAGCGAACTGGCGAACATGTCGCCTACCGCCTTCTCGCGGTTCTTCAAACTGCGTACCGGTAAGACCCTCGCCGAATATATCGTCGATGTGCGTCTGGGGCATGCGGCGCGCGGACTGGTGGATACCAATGAACCGGTCTCCCAGATATGTTTCAAAACCGGGTTTAATACCCTCACCAATTTCAACCGTCTCTTCAAAAAGCGCAAAGGCTGTTCTCCTACCGAGTTCCGCGAGAAATACGCCAAGACCAAAGTCATTATCTAAACCCTGCGTAAAAAAGAGCATAAAATAGGTAAATAGTGTAATATCGGCTAAAAAAGTGTCAGTATAAATCGTGAAAAAGCAGTAATTTTGCAGCCGAATTTGGAATATTAACTTTAAAATCATACTACATATGAAAAAATCATTTACTTTTTTTGCAATTTCTGCATTGTTTTTAATGCTCTTATTCCCCGTTTCCGTGAAGGCGGAGACAATTGTGCGTTATTTTGGGTATCAAGATGGCGAATGGACGCAAAATGGCAACGTTGAACAGTCTGCGGGATGTTGTGCGGGTTATATTGCGGCTTCAGATAAAATTGTTACCGGAAGTGATTTTTATTATTCCGGTAAACATCAAGATGCAGTAGAACGCGACGGTGACAATTGGACTGGTTTCAATGGTTCGAATGGAACTGTTAAGGCGTGTACACGTACTGGAGTTTCGTTATCCGCTTCAACAACATATACTTTCTCTTTGTTAACAAAGGATAAAGGGGAGATGGATATAACGCTGCCGAAGATAAGTATTGATGGCACGAAATATGTGGGGCCGCAGAAAGTGTTGGTTAATTCTGTAGAGCAATCTTTTTCAAATAATCAATATCGATACACGGAAAATGTAGAGACTGTATTGGAGTATTCAATAACTGCTCCTTCTTCATCCAGTTATATAGTTTCAGTTCAATTTACAAGTGGTTATAGAGATAAATTTAAAGCAAGTACTCTCACCATTACTCAAAATGCCCCGACTTATGCTGTGACAGCAACTGCTACTAATGGTTCTGTGGTTGGTATTGGTTCTTATGCAGCAGGCGCAACAGTTACTTTGACTCCAAATCCTAATCCCTATTATGCGTTCTCTTCTTGGTCTGATTTAACGGGAGTTTCTGTGGACGGTTACCAGGATGATAATCCTTTGACTTTTACCATGCCGGCAGGAGCTGTTTCCGTAACAGCTAACTTTGTTTCCTCTCCGTGTACGAACACAAAAACTATTCAGTGCGAGGATTATGACAATAGTCATGTGTGTGGTAGCACACCTGTACCAAGCACTTTAATAATAAATTCAGATCATACCGGATACGCACACGATGATTATCCTAAATGGCATGGTAGCGGATTTGCCGATTTCCAAGAGCATGATACTGGTGGACAGATATTCTTCCCGATAACGCTTCCAGCGGGCACGTACACTTTTAGTGTTATTTGTGCTAATGGCGGAGATAAAAAAATACGAATTTATAATTCTTCATGTTCTAAGGTGGTTGGTGATATTTCTCTCTCTAATGATTGGGGAGAAAGTAGATGGGTTACTGCAACCACTCCGGCACAAACATTAGATGCAGGAGATTATTATATTAGTTTATATGCATCTAATCATTATGCAGCCTTTGACCAAATTACCATCTCCGCTACCTCCAATGTGTTCTGTCCGAATACCATTACAATGGCGAAGAGTGGTGACGCGTCTGCTGATGACCCGACATCCAGTCCTGCAAGTGCAGCGATGGCGGGAACGGAGGTAACGATTACCGCTGGAGAGGCTTCTGCCAATCATTATTTCAGCGGCTGGACTGTTTCACCCGAGAACGCAGTCACTTTTGATGCTCCAGCAAGTCCTACCACCACTTTTGTAATGCCCGCTGAGGATGTGACGATTACCGCCAACTATGAGGCATCGGTGTCGAGTACCTTCACTTACACAATAAGCGGTTCTGGTTCTATTACTTGTGCTACTGAAAGTGGTTCCAGTGTAATAAGCGGCACACCAATATCAATGACTGCGGTACCAAGCGACGATTATGTCTTTACCGGTTGGACGGCTACGGAAGGTACATTTAGTAGTACTTCGGCTTTGACAACTACCTTTATCATGCCTTCTACTGCAGCAGAGGTTACCGCAACTTTCGCACAGGTGGATAATAAGATTACGGTTGGTAGTGAGAGCGGATCTTCAGCTAATAACGCAGGTGGAGGAGCAAGTATTACTGAAAGTAATATCAGTGACTTTGATGCATTTGCCCACAATGTAATCAAACTTGCTTACAGCAATATGAGTGGAAATGATAGGTGGTTTGGTTGGAATTTGGGTAAGCAAGGTTCGTATAACTCTGCAAACTCTGCAGGTGCAACCGGTTTCGGTTTCTACTATAAGACAGAAACGGATGCGGATAAAGTAGCTTTCTGTTTCGATTATGGAGGACCATCTAATCAATACAAAGTCGAATTACCGGCTACTAATAATGTTTGGAAGTACCATTATTTCAATAAATCTGCTGCTAATAACTGGAATGGTTCCAATATCATCATTTACATCAATGGAAAAGATGGCGATAATACGACTGCTAATGCAAATGGAGCAATCTATTTGGCAGATATAGCAGCGACTTCGATTATCTCGAAAGATGATATCGTTTCCTATACCTACACTCGCGAGAATACTTCCAATAGTTACGGTACCCTCTGTCTCCCGATGGCTGGATCGGTTAGCGGCGCAACGCTCTATAGAGTAGCCGGCAAGCAGGAAGAGGGTGGTAAGCTCTACATCGTGCTGGAGGAACAGGGTGCCAATTTGGAAGCCGGCGAGCCTTATATCTTCGAGGCCGACGGATCGACGCTGACGGCTACGATGAGCGGCCCGCACAGTCCTGTTAAAGCAGATGCCAATGGCCTTGTCGGAACCTATCAACAGATCACGGCGCCTGTCTATAGTGAACAGGATAACCACAATTACGTCCTCGCGCTCGACAACAGCGGCAATACCGTCTTCAAGAAGGTTGGTGAGAACGTGACAGTAGGTGCTTATCGCGCGTACATAAATATAAAGGACGCGAGCGATTACTCCCCTGCTTCTGCTGCCCCGGGACGTAAATATATCCGCTTTGGCATTGAGGGAACTGAAGAGGAACAGGCTGTAGAGATGATCTATGATGACGCTTCTCTGCGTACTCGCAAGATCATGCAGAACGGTCACCTGTATATTCTCCGTGATGGCCACCTCTTCACCGCCCAAGGAACCCAAATTAAGTAACGCTAAAAAATTCAAAATCATGAAACATATGTATCAAACCCCGAAAACCCACCAGGCGACCCTCGTTCGCGCCGTCCGGATCCTCTGTGCCTCCGGTGAAGCCCCCGCTCCCCAACGCCTGGAAGTAACCAACGAAACAGCCAACGGCTTCGCTGCCTTCTAAAACCCTTATGGCCCCTTCAAGCAGCAGACCCCACCCGGGTTTGCTGCTTTTTTTATCTTTTTTTCCTCCAAATCCTTGCATATTTCAAATATTTGTTGTACATTTGCACCGTCAAACGGACAAAAATACCCCCAATATGCCCTTCGTATAGGGCATAAGTTGCCGATATGGGTTGTAATGTTTTTCTCACATTTGGAGCTAAAAAAGATCAAAAAGTGCCAAAGGGTGCAATTACTGCTAAAAAAGTGTAAGTGAATCTCGGAAATTAGCAGTAATTTTGCAGCGTATTTGAATAAATATGCAATAAAATACGCAACTTAACACATATAAACGGCAAAATAGTGTCTAAAGATATGAAATAGATTTCGTACCTTTGCACCGTAAAAAATAAATCGTTTTATTTACACTTTTAAAATCAACAACATCATGAAAAAATTATTCTCTTTTGCTCTCGCAGCTTTTGCTGCCGTTAGCATGAATGCAGCCCAATTAGATCTGGGTATTGGTGAACTGACCGACGCAGGTTGGGGTGGTTGTACTTACAACGCAGCGACCCACACGCTGACTTTCCCATCCGGATGGAATTGCGGCATGGGCTGGTGGCTGGAAGCTGATTTTTCGGCTTATGACCGCGTAGTAGTTGAGTTCGAGAGCGCTCCGGCTCAGATCGCTCTGAATGTGAACTATATGACTGCCGATGACAAGGGTCAACAGTATGTTCAGCAATTGGTAGGAGCCGGATCGAAGAGCGCAGAGATTCAGCTCGATGCTGCCCGTAAGAGCGGTGTGGAGAAAGTCTATCTGCAAGCCGGTGCTCCATGTTCGCTTGTGCTCAAGGCAGCGTATGCCATCAGCGGAGAGGCTGTAGATCCCCTGGACGGCCTGACAGGCGAGGATGTAGGTGAGATGACCGAGCCGGGCAAGACCTGCTATCTGCCTTTAGCCGTTATCCGCGAATATGCGTATTTCGAGATCCTGGTTTCCAACAAGACCGATGAGGCGCAGAACGGATGGGGTATCGGTAAGATCGTAGCTGTTAGCGATTGGAATACGCCGGCTTTCGAACTGTCATGCAACAATCCCGGTACGGGCAATGTAAACCGCTTCGTCATCGCTCAGGAAGACATGCTGGAATATGCTAAGAAGAACGGTGTATATCATACCGATGAATACGGTCAGCAAGGTGTACATATCAATGTATATGACGACAAAGCTACCCTCGTTTCTGTGAAGGGTTACGGCGAAGCAGGCGGCGGTTCATCTAACGTAACGAGAACCGACCTTGGTACGCCGAACGAGTACGGATGTGTGGAGCTCTTGCTCGATGTGATCAATAGTTATGACGAATTCGAAATAGTAGTCAACGTAACGAATGCAGCAGTAGGCGCAAACTGGGGTATCGGTAAGATTGTGCCGATCAATAATTGGAACGGTCCGTTCTTCGAGTACAAGACCGTTAAGGCCGGTGCCGGTGAGCAAACAATCGTCATCACGAAGGCAGATATGCAAGAGTATGCGAAAGTTAACGGCGCATACTACACCGACGAATATCAACGCCAAGGCGTTACCATCAATGCATACGATGACAAGGCGGCTTTGGTTAAAGTGGTCGGCGTCAAAGCTGCCGGTTCAGGTCCGCAAGGTATTGAAGAGACCTCGGCTGCCCCAAAAGCATACAAGGTAGTAGAGAACGGCCGCGTTTATATCATCCGCGGTACCCAACGTTACACCATCACCGGTGCTATCGTTGAGTAATCCCTACATGCATTTCCATTAGCGGCGGTTATCTCGCCGCCGCTAATCTTTTTTTTTATTGATTAGCCTAATCTCTACTACAAATGATGAAAAGATTAATCATTTTATTTCAGTTATGTATCTTCTCCCTGTTGGCTGTAGGTCAGACTATGGAGGTACATGGTCGCGTGCTGGATGGCGCGCAAAAAGGCGAACCGATGATTGGAGCCACCGTCATGGTCAAAGGTACAAATCAAGGGACCGTGACGGATATTGATGGTCTGTTTGTGTTACAGGTTCCTAAGAATGCGGTTCTCGTGATCTCCTCCGTAGGATACAAGACGCAGGAAGTCAAGGCGAACAAGGGTCAGTTGACGCTGACTATGGAGGAAGATACACAAGTGTTGGACGAATTTGTAGTAGTGGGCTATGGTTCGATGCGTAAAGTGGATCTGACCGGTTCTGTGGGCTCGATTACCGGCGACAAACTCAAAGAATCCATAGTAACGAACGCGGATCAGATGCTGCAAGGACGTGTCTCCGGTGTTCAGGTTACCCAGAATACCGGCGCTCCCGGCGGTGCTACCAGTATCCGCGTTCGCGGCGCAAGCTCCATCACCGGAGATAACGAACCCCTCTATATCATCGATGGTGTCCCGATGTCGGGATCCGGGGCGGATATAGGTGGATTTGATTGGGCAGGGGGATCCAACGGTCAAACCAAAGTAAACCCCTTAGCTACCATCTCTCCGCAGGATATCGTCTCGATGGATGTCCTCAAAGATGCCTCTGCATGCGCTATCTATGGTGCCGCCGGCGCTAATGGCGTCGTCATTATCACTACCCGGCGTGGAGAGGCAGGGAAGATGCATGTCAATTATGACGGATATGTCGGATTGCAGACTTTTGTGCGCAAAATCAGCATGATGAACCTGCACGACTATGCCGTTTATCAGAAAGATCTGTATAACCAAGGCTTCAGTACCTATCTCAACTCCGTTTATCAGGATCCTTCTCTGTTAGGACGCGGTACGGATTGGCAGGATGCGGTTGTACGGGATGCCTTGATGCATTCTCATCAGATCTCGCTCACCGGCGGTAACGCCAAAACCCAATTCTCTATCTCCGGAGGATATATGAATCAGGAGGGTACCGTGATTGGCTCTAATTTCGAGCGTTTCTCGGCGCGCGCCAACGTCGATCATGAGTTTGCCAAATGGTTCAAGTTAGGCGGTTCGCTCTCTTACGCACGCACCAATGAGAAGATCATCAATAATGATGGCGAATCCGGTATCTTAATGTCCGCCATCACGATGCAACCCGATATCCCCGTCAAGGATAAATTCGGCAATTGGTCAGGGCCCTCTAACTTGAGCGCCTCCGCCAACTATAACCCCGTAGCCATGGCGCAGTTGTTCAATAACCGCCTTCAACGCGACCGTATCATGGGTAGTTTCTACGGACAATTCAATTTTACGGGCTATCTCAATCTCCGCACGGAGTATAGTTTTGATAGCAACACTTCGCTCAACAAGGGATTTATGCCGACCTACCAATTCGGCGTACGAATTAATAATATCAATAAGATCTATCAACGCGAGGAGCATTCCTTCTATTGGATATGGAAGAATTACCTGAATTATAACCAGACGATAGGTAAACATACCATTGGCGCTATGTTAGGTATGGAGATGTCCCGCTCCGCATGGGAGGGTACAGCCTTGCAGAAAAATAATCTCACCAACGATGATATCCAGGTCATGGGCGAGGATGGTACCTATGTCACCAACTCGGGATGGAAGGACGCCAGCACCACCATGTCCGTTTTCGCTCGCGCAAACTATAACTATGATAACCGCTATCTGATCACCGCTACTATTCGTGGCGATGCGTCCTCTAAGTTCGGTCCCGCGCATCGATGGGGCGCGTTCCCTTCGGTCGCCTTGGCATGGCGTATGAGCAATGAGGCTTGGATGAGGGATGTCAAGCAGATTAGCAATCTCAAACTGCGCGTAGGATATGGTCAGGTCGGAAACTCCAATATCGGTACCTATCTCTACGCGGCGAAGATGCGCGCGTATGCTTCTTTATTCGGTACCAGTTTCCGAATGGCTACGAATGCGAATCCAGACCTTAAATGGGAAGCATCTGAGCAATGGAACATAGGTGTCGATTTCGGTATGTTTAACAGCCGAATCGATCTCTCAGTCGATCTCTATCAGAAACAAACCAAAGACCTTCTTTTGCAACCCTCCGTACCCGCTATCATCGGCGGTAACGGATGGGATGATATAGCTACTCCGATGACCAATATCGGACGAGTACGGAACAGAGGTATCGATATATCGCTCAATACAGCCCCTGTACAAACACGCGATTTTCAATGGAATAGCAACCTCGTTATCTCCGTAAACCGCAATATGGTACTCGCTATGGATGCCAATAATACGCCTATCTACGGGAATATTGACTGGTATTCGGAGTTCCAAACAGCTACCGCCATAATGGTCGGACAACCCATGGGCGTGTTTTACGGATTCCAGACCGACGGACTCTTTGAGAACAAAGAGGATATCGAGCATTGGGCGGTTCAGGTGGATGACGGAACAGGGCATAATAAGATTGACCGAAACAGCGGCGTCTGGGTAGGAGATATCCGTTTCAAAGACCTTGACGGAGACGGATTTATCACCGATAAGGACCAAACCGTCATCGGTAATCCTAACCCCGATTTTACATTTGGATTTACGAATAATTTCAGTTATAAGAATTGGACCTTGGGCATCGTCCTTAATGGTTCCGTAGGAGGACAGATCCTCAACTACACGCGCGTGAAGACCGAAGGTATGACCTCGATATGGGATAACCAATCGACACGTGTCAATGATCGCGTGCAGTTCGGCTACTACGATGGAGACGATACCAATAAAGATATTTCCAATCTCTATATCCTCAATAATATATCGACGACCTTGCCTCGATGGAATACGACCGATGTCAACCGTAATAACCGTATGTCGGACAGATGGCTCGAGAGCGCATCGTTTATGCGTATCAGTAATATCTCCCTCAGTTATACCTTCCCGGATAGATGGATGAAGAAGATTCATATCGCCAAACTGAAACTGTATGCCAATATCCAAAACGTATGGATATTTACCGCCTATAGCGGTTACGATCCTGAGATAGGAGCGTATAACCAGCAAGCCGGCAAACTCAATATCGATACCGGTCGCTATCCCTCACCAAGGGTATATACGTTTGGCCTCAATCTATCCTTATAAATCAACGAATGTACAATCTTAGAAACAATGAACCATATGAAACGCAGTAACCGTATCATTCATCTTGTTGTCATCGCGATCGCCATGGTCATGAGCGCTTGTTCGGATTTCTTGACGGTAGAACCCGAGGATAGTATCGCTATGGGGGAGTTCTATAAGACCGAAGCCAATATCCGCCAAAATACCGCTACCCTCTATGCTATGAAATCCTGGCAAGCTTTTTCCCACCAATTCATGTGGATGGCAGGAGACGAGTTGTCCGGAGACTTGTACTATACCTATGATCAGGAGGGACAGTTTTATTATATGTCCTTTGGCGCCAATAACTCCTTCTTGACTCAGGGCTGGCAGGGCTTATACCGAATCATCAGTTTTGCCAACAATATCATCAATACCATGCCCGACTTAGCGCGTGCCAACGGTATAAGCGAAGAGGCTATCAACCGAGGACTCGCAGAAGCAAGAGGCATTCGTGGTACCGCCTATTGGATCTTAACGGAGTATTGGGGCGATGTGACTATCGTCGAGAATAATGTGGCGATGCAATCCTCAGTCTTGCGCCGCAATACCCAGGAGTCCGTCTATCGCTTTATCGTCGATGATCTGACTTTTGCTATGAAGCATCTGCCAAAGGCGGATCAGCAACCCGGTCGATTGACCTATTGGAGCGTAGAGGGTATGTTGGCTAAAGTGTATCTCTCTATGGCTTCCCATCTGGATAATGCCCAATCAGATAACTATTTCGCCAAAGCAAAGTCTCTGTCGGCTGATGTGATCAATAATAGCGGTTTGTCCCTCTGGCCTAACTATGCTACTTTGTTCGATATAGAAGCCAATAACAATCCCGAGTCGCTCATCGCTATCCAATGTATCGTCGGTGGGTATGGGTACGGCAACGCGCATAATTGTAACTGGAGCCGTACGTCATGCGCCGATCAGGCATGGGGAGACGGCAAAGGTCCTACCGTCAACCTACAAAAACAATATGATCCTGCAGACTTGCGACGCCAATGGGTGTATATGAGCGAAGGGGACTACTATCCTAATATCAACAAAGCGAACGGTGGCTATACCTATCATATCGCTGTGGTCGATGAGCAAGGCAATGAGCTGGAGTCGGCGAATGAGATGCTGTCGCATTGCAAGAAGTATTGTATCGGTCGAGCTGCAGACTGCGATGGAGGAGTAGGCGATGCACAAGATGCTGCCAATAATATCTATCTTCTTCGCCTCGCGGATGTGTATATGGTGTACGTGGAGGCTTGTATAGGGAGAGGAGAGGCTACTTCCGATGCCTTGGCGCTCGATGTCTATGCACGCATTCGTGCGCGTGCCGGTCTAAGCGCCGATGAGGATGGCGCTATCACCTACGACGAACTGATACATGAGCGCCGGTGCGAGTTCGCTTTTGAAGGGATTAATTTCTTTGATATCAAACGCATGTTCTATCGTAATCAGGAGAAAGCCCTGGCATACCTCAACGGCATGAACCGTGAGCAGGGATATTATAACTCTGACCCCTCCAAAAAGACTGTTAGAGAGGGATATACGCTCGATCTCACAAGAGCGCTCATCACCGTCAGCGCCTCGCAGATGTATCTTCCTATTCCCGGCTCTGAGTTAACCGCCATGCCCTCCCTGGCAGAACCGGCTGTAGATTATTATGCTAAATAACTTGATCAATATGAAAACCACTGTTTATGTACTTCCCTTAGCGATGTGGATAGTCGTTTTGGGTACAGTTATGGGACTCTCTTCCTGCTCCGAGGAATATATACGTGATCATGGAAACGGTAAACCGGCTGTGATTGATTATGTACGTCTTTGTGATCCGGCGAAATCCGATTCTGCTATCTATGAGGCAGAGATGCTATCTACCATAGCTATTGTGGGAACGAATCTGCAATCGGTTAACTCCATCTTTTTCGGTAAGACCGAAGCAGCGCTCAACTCCTCCCTCGTCAGCCCTCGGGCAATCATCGTTACGGTGCCTTTCTCACTGGAGATATCGGATAATATGCGGCTCGTGACGGTGGATAATAAAATCACCGATTATTCCTTCCGTACCTATATCCCTGCTCCCGTCTTACGCAGCATGGTGTGCGAATATGTGGATGATGGTGATACGGCGGTGCTCAAAGGAGATTATTTCTATGAGCCCCTGCAGCTCGTCATGGCGGACGAAAAGGCGGTGAAGATTGTCAGCTGCTCCGCAACCGAGATCGCCTTCATCGTACCCGATGGTGCCGTAGAGGGACCGCTGACCGTAACGACATCCTATGGTAGCACGTCTTCTGACTTCTATTTCCGAGACAAACGGGGATTGATAACGGATTTTCGTACCCATGAGTGGGGAAACTCCTATCTCAAAGGAGCCGTTTCGGATGTGGATGGCGTAGATGGTAACTATCTGCTTTTAGCCGCTCCGGCGGTAGGCGCGTGGGTCTGGAATAATGACCTGTCCGGTTGTTATTGGGCTAAAGACGGGCGAGGTATAGAGCCTATCGCGCAAGGCATGGCGGATACGCTCGCACTGAAATTTGAGGTGAATATCATCCAATGGAGTGATGTGCCGATGCTGTTTTGGTTTAAGACATCCGACCAGGAGTTCTCCGTCGATGATAATAACGCCCAATATCACTGGAAACCATGGTTGAACGAAGACGGTACGGTATCTAATGCCGCTACCGGAGGATGGACAACCGTCTCTATCCCTCTCGTGGATTTTAATACGAATAAGGAAGAAACCAGCACTGAGAGAATACTGGGCGAGATGTCGCAATATACCGATTTCAATATGATGATCTTTGGCGCGCAAACGGACGCAAGCAAGAAATATCCGGTAGAAATAAGGATTGACAATCCGCGTATCGTTCCTTATCATGTACATTCCAAATAACGTATCACGATGAACTACTTTAAAAGACATATTTTTTCCCTTCTGATCACCCTCTTTGCCTACTCGCTCTCCGCTCAGACATGGCAGGCAGAATCCGCCTCCTACAGCGGCACCTTGAATGATGGAGTGGTATGGTTCTATGACGATGATGTCAACGGCTATGTACTTTTTAATATTTCCGCTTCTGCCGTTTCGTCCGTGACGGTGTATGTCGGGGTGCAATCGCCGTATGGAGACAAAGTGATGGCATGGCAGGTCTGCGGCCAATCGGGAACGACCCAACTGACGCAGCAAAACGGTACGTATGAGGTGTGTCTGGGGACTTTTACTTTTTCCGCGGGCGTTAATACGATACGTTTAGCGCCTGACTGGACATGGTTTGGTATCGATTATATCCGTCTCACGGGGCTGAATGGCGGATCATCCGGAGATGGCCCTACTACACAGATGGAGGGCTTTAAAGTAAGCGGAAACCAACTCTTGGACGGATATGGTCAGCCTTTCCGAATGATGGGTGCTAACTTGGCATACGCTTGGTTTAAGGG
This sequence comes from uncultured Bacteroidales bacterium, assembly GCA_902799875.1. Next base: position 14,400 of record CADCCH010000012.1, read on the forward strand.
CTATGGTTATGACCGCCAGATGCAGGCGATGAAACGCGCGGGGGCGAATGCAGTACGTGTAGCCCTGTCGGATGGGACGCAGTACACCAAAGACACTTATTCTACCATCCAGGGCATGATCGCACAAGCGGAAGCGCTGCAGATGATTCTCGTGCTTGAGATACATGACCATACCGGATCGGATGAGTCCTCTGCTTTGCAAACGGCTGCTGCCTATTGGGTGGAGATGGCGAATGCCTTGAAGGGACATGAGCATTCGGTGATTATCAATATCGCTAACGAATGGAAGGGAACATGGAAACAGTATTCCTCCTACGCTTCTGCGTACTCTACCGCCATTCAAACCATCCGGAATGCCGGCTTGACCCATTGTCTGATGGTGGATGCTGCGGGGTGGGGGCAGGAAGTAGCCAGCCTCACCAACCAGGCGCAGAATATTCTGAATGCCGATCCGCAAAAAAATGTCATCTTCTCTATTCATATGTACGAGGTGGCAGGCGCTCCGGGACGTGTGCAGACTAATATCGACAATGTCCTGAGTCATGGTGTCGCGCTATGTATAGGAGAGTTCGCATGGGCGCACAAGGGCGATGATGTAGATGAAGATGAGATCATTTCCTACACCCGTCAGAAAGGAGTCGGATGGCTCGCTTGGTCCTGGTGGGGAAACGGCGGAGGATTGAACTATATCGATCTCGTTACCAACCAATATGACGAGAACTCTGCCACTACGCAAACAACCGGCAATATGAGCTGTAATTGGGGACAGAAAGTAATGAACGCATGGGCTGCTGATGCACAGGTATGCTCCGTGTATCTGGATCCTCCGGTTTTGTCGTCAGATGTTCCTCTGGGCGGGGAAAAACCTGCGGATAACAGCTATTATGACATGCTGGGTCGACCTGTCGCCAAACCGCAACCCGGAGCTATCTATATACATGCCGGACAAAAAATAGTAATCGCAAATTAATCGTGTAGATCTATGAATACTTTGTATCACAAATCACATCATGTGTCGCTTTGGCTGCTGACGCTGCTTTTATTGGGATTCGGTTTCTCCGCATGTGAGAAAAAGGAATTGCCTGATTTCCACATGGTACGCCAAACATTGGCGGAAGGAGAGGTCGTGGACTCCATGATAAGCACGATCATGTTTACTTATTCGCAGCCTGTTCTTCTGCTGGATTCGACGCGTATCACGCTGGATGGCGTGTCGATTTCGCCATGGGTAAAAGGCGCTCAGCTGCATATTGAGGTTTCCGGTCTTCGCGGAGGATCGCAATATACGCTTTGTATCAATAAGGGGGCAATTGCCGATATCAACGGACAGCAATTACCGGATATGAAACTGGTGTTTAATACTTTGGAAGAACGCGAATTAACTTTGCAGTTAGCTACTCAGAAGGCCTTGGGAACGGCTGCATTACCCGCCCTTAAGGTATATAAGTTCCTGCGGGAGAATTACGGTATCAAAACCCTTTCTGCTACGATGGCAAATGTATCCTTTAATACCAACGAAGCGCAATGGGTGTATAAACATACCGGACATTGGCCCGCCATGAACTGTGTCGATTTTATCCACATGGGCGAACCCTATGCCAACTATTCGGATATGACGCAAATGATAGATTGGTGGGATAATAATGGAATCGTATTGGCATGCTGGCATTGGCGTGTACCCGTAGCACAAGGAAGCGAAGCAAAAGATTTTTATGCCAAAAACAATACCTTCAATCCCGCTAATGCCGTTATCCCCGGAACGTGGGAGAATCAGTTTATCGAAACCGATATCGAGAACCTTGTTGTCATTCTCAAGCAATTCAAAGATGCCGGCATCCCGGTTATCTGGCGTCCTTTCCATGAAGCAGCCGGTGGTTGGTTCTGGTGGGGAACAGGAGGCGGAGAGACCTATGTGAAATTATGGAGATGGATGTTCAATAAACTCGTAGTGGAGCATCGTATCAATAACCTCATTTGGGTATGGACAACGGAGACTAACGATGATTCATGGTATCCCGGCGATGATTACGTGGATATCATCGGTCGTGATATGTATAACCAATCTTCAGCAACAGTTATGGCTTCGGAGTTCTCCGCGGCGCAACGGAGATTCCCTAATAAGATAGTCACCCTCTCCGAATGCGGATCTGTGGCTACTATCAATAATCAATGGCAAGCAGGTGCCCGATGGAGTTGGTTCATGCCGTGGTATGACGCAGGTAGAACGAGATCGGTGGTCAGCAATGAGTTTAATGGTACTAATCATGAGCATGCCAATATTACGTGGTGGAATGCCGCTTTTGGCAACCGGTATGTGCTGACGCGGGATGATCTGCCGGATTGGTAATAACTTGAATGAGATATGATTGTAGCATTCTTTTTGGTTCTGGTAATGTGCTTGTCAGCTTGTCATCACGCCGATACACCGGCGTATAAGGATTCGACCCTTACCCCCGCCCAGCGAGCCGAGGATTTGTTGAGTCGCATGACCCTCGAGGAGAAGGTCGGACAAATGAATCAGTTTGTCGGATTGGAGCATATACGCCTCAATTCCTCTGTCATGACCGAAGATGAACTCTATCGTAATACCGCAAGCGGCTATTACCCGGGCTACTCCATCAGCGATGTTGAAGAGATGATTCGCGAGGGTAAAGTAGGATCTTTTCTACATGTACTCACCATGGAGGAAGCCAATCATCTGCAGCAACTATGTCTGGAGAGTCGGTTGGGCATCCCATGCCTCATAGGTATAGATGCTATTCATGGAAACGCGAAATGCTATGGCAATACGGTGTATCCTACTCATATCGGTTTAGCATGCTCGTTTGATACCGCAATGGCTTATACCATCGCTCGCCAGACCGCACAGGAGATGCGCGCCATGAACATGTATTGGACCTTTGATCCGAATGTAGAGGTGGCGCGTGACCCCAGATGGGGGCGAGTAGGAGAGACGTTCGGAGAGGATCCTTATCTTGTATCTTTAATGGGTGTCCAAACAACCCGGGGACTCCAAGAGGGAGGCGTGATGGCATGCGTCAAACATTTTATCGCCGGCTCGCAGTCCCAGAACGGAACCAATGGCGCACCGGCGGATCTGAGCGAACGAACGCTGCGGCAGGTATTCTTCCCGCCTTTTGAAGCTAACGTAAGAGCCTCTGTAGCTTCGCTCATGCCCTCACATAACGAACTCAATGGTATCCCTTGTCATAGCAATTATGATCTTATTGAGAATACTGCACGTCGTGATTGGGGTTTTAAGGGATTGGTTATCAGCGATTGGATGGACATAGAGCATCTCCATGATCTGCATTTTACCGCAGTGGATAATAAAGATGCTTTCCGGCAAGCTATCTTGGCCGGCATAGATGTACATATGCATGGTCCCGAATGGAATGAAGCCGTTTGCCAACTCGTACGCGAAGGCGCTATCCCGGAGCAACGTATTGATCAGAGTGTGCGTCGCATCCTCGACACCAAATTCCGGTTAGGCATATTCGAGCATCCTTTCAGTCGTGCGGAAATACGTGATAGTATTTGTTTCTGCCCCGAGCATCAGCAAACGGCTTTGCAAGCCGCTCAACAATCTATCGTTCTCCTCAAAAACGAAAACCTGTTACCTATTGACCCGGAGCAATACCATCGGATTATGATTACCGGTATCAATGCCGATGATGAGAATATTATGGGTGATTGGTCTGAGCCTCAGCCGGAGGAAAATCTATGGACGGTGGTCAGGGGATTGCATACCGTATTACCGCAGGCGGATATACACTTTGTTGATCAGGGTTGGGATCCGCAACACATGAGCCTTACTCAGGTAGCTCGCGCAGAAGCGGAAGCCCGGAAAGCCGATCTCAATATTATCGTGGCCGGAGAGTATATGATGCGCAAACGATGGATGGAACGTACCGGAGGAGAAGATACGGATCGCAGCAATATAGACCTCGTAGGACTCCAAAATCAACTCATTGAGAGAGTCGCTGCTTCCGGCAAACCTACGATCCTCATTCTTATTTCCGGACGTCCTTTGGGAGTTACCTATGCGGCGGAGCATTTGCCGGCTATTATTCAGGCCTGGGAACCGGGACAGTTCGGCGGCTTGGCGATAGCCCAAATCATAGTGGGCAAAGTCAATCCTTCCGCTAAATTAGCGGTTACTATCCCGCGCCATGTGGGACAAGTGGGCATGTATTATAATCATCTGCCCTCGATGTACTTCCATCCGTACGCCGCAGGTGAATCAAGCGCTCCCCTTTGGCCCTTTGGCTATGGATTGAGTTACAGCACCTTCCGCTATAGTAACTTGAAGGTGAGTGATACTCTCCCCATCCGTGTGTCGGCACAAATTACCAATACCTCTCAACGAGACGGCGTGGAGATAGCGCAATTGTACATACGCGACCGGTATAGTGCCATTACGCGCCCTGTCAAAGAACTCAAAGGATTTAAACGCGTCGCTCTGGCAGCCGGAGAGACGAAACAGATTGAGTTCGTCCTTACCCGGCAGGACTTGCAATATATTGGTCCTGAGATGAAGCCGGTCTTTGAACCCGGAGAGTTTGAGATAATGGTAGGTGCAAGCAGCAGAGATGAAGATTTGCTGAAACAAACAATCAATATTGACAAATAGTATTTATCACCATGAAACGCATTTTTACACTTTTGGCAACATGTTGGGTCCTGCAAAAAGCCATGGCGGCATTTATTCCGGCAGGCACCATGCTGTACCTGGATGCCTCCAAGGCATGGACCAATGAAACAAGCATCACGGCCAGGTTCTCATCCGATGGTATGTCCGCGCAGGAGGTAGCGATGACACGCACCGCTGGCGAACAGCATATATGGCAAGTGTCGGCACCGACTCCGGGACCGTGGACCGTCGTTACATTCCAATCGATATCAGGTTATCAGACAGCGGAACTGATTTGGGGAGGTTACCAGAGTCTGTATGTTGTCACATGCGATGCCTGCGGATCGGGACAAAAAGCGACCGGCGAATGGCGGTATTTCACACCGCTGCCGGAGCAGAACCCCGGTCAGTTAGGAATCGATTATACGGATAGTATAGTGTGTGCCGACCTGGCTGACTCCACGATCACGCTTAGCGTCGGTACCTCCCAGGATTATTTGTATTCCCAGTGGTTCGCCTTTACCGCATCTGCATGGACGCGTATCGAGGGTACGCCCGAGAAGATGATCGCATCCCTGCCGGCAGACGCCGCGCAGGATATATGGTTCCTCTTCTCCGGGTTGCACGTGAAAAAAGACGGAGTGGGAGTTGTCAATGGCGATTTTGAGCAAGGCAATACGGGTTTTTATACCGATTATTCCTATCGTACTCCTGTGGACGATCATACGCTCTATGACGAGGGGGCCTATACCATCACCAATGATGTGCGTCAGGTACATACCTCAGCCCCTTCTCCTGCCTGCTCTCATGATCATACCACCGGTTCGGGTATGATGATGGCGGTGAACGGCGGTTCGGATGTCAATAAGACGGTTTGGCAACAGACCGTCATAGGACTTAACCCGCAGACCAGTTATGTCTTCTCCGCCTGGGTGATGAACTGGGATCAGGAGAATAGCAATATGGCGAAACTGGAGTTCAGCATCAATGGCCAGTTGCAAGGCGGCCGTGTCTCTCCACAAGGCGGATACGGGCATTGGACACAGGTCTATGCCGTATGGAATAGCGGCACTTCGGACCAGGCAAACATACGGCTTGTCAATTTCCAGGATGCGTCTTACGGCAATGATTTTGCGGTCGATGATATATCCTTATCCGAACTTGTGACAGAGAACCGCTTGTTCCGTTTTAGCTTCAAATCATGCGATCCCCCCTTGCCTGAATGCACCAATGACCTCGTATATCGCAAATGGAATGACGTCCTCTTCTGCGATAATCATGATAGTACCTTGGTTAGTTGGCAGTGGTACTTGGACAGTGTGGCTATAGAGGGCGCTACGAAGCAATTCCTGTATATGCCGGATGGTATGGCTCCCGGAGAGTATTATGTCATAGCACAATGCGTTGATGGGCAACTGAAAGTGTCTTGTCCTATCACTTTCGAAGAGGCACCCCGTAGTGCCGTCTCTTCCCCTAAGATCCCATCGCATGTCGCTAATAATGAACCTATTCGCATTCAAATGAATGGACGTTCTGCTGAACTCAATATATACGATATAATGGGGCAAAGACGCTTGCTGACCTATACCCGTGGAGAGGATATCGAACTTCCTCATCATCTTGATAACGGGATGTATATCATCCTCTTACAAATGGGTAACGAATCAGTGGCTCAACGAATCAGAGTTTGGTAATTATAACGATGAAGAATATGAAACGAATCTTTGCTTATATTATTCTTTCTGTACTGAGTGTGACGGTTGTCTGTGCTGCGCCCTCTAAACGCTTGACTAAGCGGTATAAAGGTGCACGTATGGAGGTAGTGCTGCAGGACTTGGCTAAAGCCACAGGATATAAACTCAATATCGCGCCTGAAGTGAACGTGGACGTGCCGGTATATGCGAATTTTAAGGAAGCTTCGCCTAAACAGGTCCTCTCTAAAATCCTGGATTCGAATATCCAGTATACGATTAAGAAACGTGTCGTTACAATATCTCCCAAAACGATATCGGATACTACGTATGTCGTGCAGGCATCTACTCCTTCCGATATTGCCAATAACGACACGGCAACTGTTACGACATGGCTTGATACGGTTTATACCATTCGTTGCCATTATGAGCAACAGCCTTTGACCTCTGTTCCTGTCCGCGAAGAACCGAATAATGACTTCTCGCTCAAAGGACACCATCTCCAATCATGGCTCGGTCTGGGCTATGGCTCCATGGGATATAAGTTACGCAATGCCGATAATAGTTCAGCCGGAGCAGAGTTGGGTTTTGCGGCAGGTAAAGTGCAGCTTAATTATGCTTGGTATTTTACCGAAAACTGGGCGCTTGCTGCCGGTGTTGGATGTAGTAATTATACCTCCACCGGTACGCTCAATACCTCCAAGCAATGGACAGGTATCACCGATACTGACGGTGAGAACTACACCCATATCGCCCAAACTCATGATTGGAGGGAAAGGCAGACGACCTTGATGATAGATATTCCTGTTATGATTCAGATGCAATATCCTCTTGTGCCCAAATGGAATATCTATGCCGGATTAGGTGCCAAAATAGGCTTACCAATTGCCAATCGATGGAGCCTGAATGGCGGGCAGGTAGAGCATAAGGGATACTACCCGCAATGGAACCTGCTGCTTGAAGGCGTGGACCAACATGATTTCTATACCGAAGAAGCCGCTTCTTTTGGAACCTCAGCGCATGCCCTTTCATTACGGATGCCCGCGGCGGCCGTAATGGCGGAAATCGGTTTCACGCGTGTTATTAACCCGCAGATAGAGCTGATAACGGCTCTCTTCTTCGACTATACCGTCCATTCTATCCGTTCCTCCAATAGCGTATCAGATGGGGATATAGGATGGCAACGTACTGACCAGGCAGACGCACTCGCATATAGAAATCATACCTTCATGCCCCCTTATAACGGCATAATTATGTCGGAGTATGTAACCGCCGTCCGACCATGGGCTATCGGTATCAAAGTAGGCATAAGTTGGCATCCTAAAGCGAAAACAAAACCCGCTCCTCCGCAATTTGAGAATGTGATGAGATGTGACACCTCATTCCGCTTGGACGAGCGGGTGGAATATGTCCGCAAGTATCAACCTGCGGTCGTGCAACAAATCGTCAAACTGATGGAAAAGGCGGTTATATGGTTTGACCTCAATTCAATAAAACCTAAATTGGAGCCGGCGGATATACTGATTAAGATAGCAAGCATTTTGAATCAAAATCCGAATCAGAAGATACTCGTTTACGGACATGCCAGCAAAGAAGGAAATGAGCGCTACAACCAACGGCTATCTGACCAACGTGCCTCTGTGATAACAAAAATGCTGATAGATCTGGGTGTTAATCCAAACCAAATTACGCAAAAAGGATTTGCCGCTACTATTTCCTATCAGCAAGGCGAACACGCTATTTCGCTCGATAGACGCGTGGAAATCATACCCGTATGGCATGAATAGTGGAAAGAGTAAATATCGTTTGTTAATTATTATCTCTTTGATAGTAATTGGGAATATCCCTTCCTCCGCTCAGATGAGTTCTATTTTGGAGATCGCAGCAGGAGGAGGGTGGAGCACCTTGGGTTATAAGCTATCCTCTCCTATTTCAACGCTTGATGTCGCTCATAAAGGATCATGGGCTTTCGTGGCGCATGGCGAATATATACTGATGTTTAACAACTATATAGGTTTAGGCATGGGGCTGGATCTTTCTCATTTGGGAGATAGAACCTCTATTAACGGACAAATGCAATGGAATGATGTCATAGATACCGACGGAGAAGGCTATAACCACCATCTCACTATCTCTCAATGGCATGATAATCAGGATGTTTGGTATCTCCAACCAGGGGTCTTCGTCCATGCCTCCGTTCCGGTTAGTACGAATCTGACCATCATCCTTGCTGCCGGTGGTAGATATGGGTTCCCAATCTCTAACCGCCTGAGTTATAACGGCACAACATGCCATAAAGGACTTTATCCGCAGTGGGGGTTAACTTTGTCCGAGATGGAGAACCACGGGTTCTATACCGCAACAGCCTCTATGCAAACGACCGATTGGAAAGCCAATAGAATGATTGACATCGTCTTACGGGCTGGAGTACAATACCATATCGGCAAATATACAGCCTTGGTGGTGCGGGCATGGGTGGCTTGCGGAGTAACAGATGCATTACGAATCACATCCTCCAACCAGGCCTTGGGGTTCGCAAACGATAAGCCGGGAATGGAAAAAATACATTATTTTATGAATGAGTATACCTCCGTGTTGGCTACCAATCTGGTGACAGATCCACATTCAAAACCCATTGCTGCCGGATTGGAAATAGGTGTACGATGGATATTCCCTCATCCGTCGAAGCGAACGAATATATGCCGATGTTTAGATGTATATAGATAGTGTGATGAAAAACGTAACCTGTCTTATGAAACGAGTAATTCAAATACTTTTGGTGATGGTCAGCCTTCTGGCGAGCACACAGTTGCATGCCATAGAGCTGCTTCCTACCTTTGGTGACATCGATCATATCCATCTGCCGGCCCTTATCGTGCAGCATGCCGATGGGGACCAGAGTCTGCAACTTAGGGCGCAGGACACGACATATATTGACAACGCACAATACCAAGAAATGGTGATCGCCACCAAAGATATGGTGCAGCCGTTCTATGTAACGATCCATGTGCGGCAATGGAAAAACGTGGCTATCACCGAGACCTGGTACGACATCTCGCACTACGAGAAGAAACCGGTTCGTTTGCAACGCTTCGATAGCGGTTATCTGCCTATTGAGGGCGATGACCCACACCTGCTACATCTGCATGGAAACTGGGCAGCGGAAGGAGTGCCGACCGTCGAACGTCTCACGCGCGGTATCAAAACCATCCGTAACTCTGACGGCGCACGTAACGCTCATCTCGATGCACCCGAAGTGATGATCTCGCTGGACGGTGTACCGCAAGAGAACAGCGGTCGTGTACTCGGTGCCGCCCTTTGCTGGAGCGGAAACTTTGAGATACGGGTAGCCGCTACCGACGAGAAAGGATTCCATTTCTATGCCGGTATCGACCCCATGGCATCGGAATATATCCTCTCTCCGAAACAGGTCTTTACTACACCCCATCTGGCTTATACCTATTCGAACGAAGGAATGGGTGGAGTCTCCCGTGCGTTCCATCGTTGGGCACGCACTTGCGGCATGCTCCATAATGGCAATGCCACCCGTTCGATCCTCCTCAACTCCTGGGAAGGTATCTATTTCGATATCACCGAAGAACGTATCATCGCTATGATGAACGATATCGCAGCCTTCGGCGGTGAACTGTTCGTGATGGACGACGGTTGGTTCGGCGGCAAGTATCAACGGAACTCCGACGATGCTGCCCTCGGTGATTGGGTGGTTGATACGCGTAAGTTACCTAACGGTCTCGAAGCCCTTACGGATGCAGCTCGTGAACGCCATATCCAATTTGGTATATGGATCGAACCCGAAGCGACCAATACCCTCTCCGAACTCTATGAGCAACACCCTGAATGGGTGCTCCAAGAGCGCGGACGCGAACTCAAACTCGGTCGCGGCGGCACCCAACTCGTGCTGGATATGACCAACCCCAAGGTACAAGACTTTGTCTTCGACCTCGTGGATGACCTCCTGACCAAACATCCGGAGATAGCGTATATCAAATGGGATGCCAATGCGTCCATCCAGAACTGCGGTTCAACCTACTTGCCGCGTGACAAGCAGTCGAACCTCTATATCGACTACCATCTGGGACTCGTCAAGACCCTCGAGCGTATCCGTGCCAAATACCCGAACGTGGTTATCCAGAACTGCGCATCGGGTGGAGGACGGGCGAACTATGGACTCATGCCCTATTTCGATGAGTTCTGGGTATCCGATAACAATGATGCCCTCCAGCGCGTTTATATCCAATGGGGCACGTCCTATTTCTTCCCCTCTAACGCGATGGCGCAACATATCGGTGGGTCACCTTATCTCATGACCGGTCGTACGACGCCGATCAAGTTCCGCTGCGATGTCGCCATGTCCGGTCGACTCGGTATGGAACTCCAACCCGCGCACATGACCGAAACCGAACGTGCGCAGTGTACCACGGCGTTTACCGATTATAAAGAACTGCGGGAACTCATCCAACTCGGTAACCTCTACCGCTTGGTTTCACCATTTAGCGAAGCGTCACCATTCAGCAATCAGCAATCTCCTGCCGTGCAGCAAGTAGCTTCGCTCATGTATGTGAACGACACCAAAGATCATGCGGTGCTCTTCGCCTACGGACTATCATCCTTCATGAAACAGGCATCACGCCGTATCCGTCTGGCAGGACTCGATCCGAACCGAACCTATAAGCTCACTGAACGCAATGTCCGTCATGGTGAACAACCTTGTGATCTCGACGGTCAGTCTTTCACCGGCGCCTACCTCATGTCCGTCGGACTGGACATACCCCTCTCCACGGAATATGCCATCGATTATCCATCTCGTATAATTGAGTTAAAATGAGAAAAGCATTCATCATAGCGTGTGCGGCACTTTGCCTGTTCGCATGTACAAAGCCTCAAACAGGAAGAGAACAATTATTGGAGCGTCTCCAGTCGCTCCAACAGCAAGGCTGCATGTTCGGTCATCAGGATGACCCCATGTATGGCGTTCACTGGCAATACGAAGCCGGACGAAGTGATGTGTTGGAGTCGTGCGGCGATTATCCTGCTGTCATGGGCTTTGACCTTGGAGGCATAGAGATTGAAGCCTCCAGGAACCTCGATTCTGTGCCTTTTGACCGCATACGTACCGAGATACAGGAGCATCACCGTCGCGGGGGCATAGTGACGCTCAGCTGGCATCCGCGTAATCCTATTACTTCGGATGAGACTATCGGTGCTCCGTGGCCGGCCGGTACATCCTGGGATGTCACATCCGGGGCGGTCGCTTCACTGTTGCCCGGAGGCGCGGAGCATCAGCGGATGTTGGTGTGGCTCTCCCGCGTCCGCGATTTCTTGGCATCGCTCACGGACGATCAAGGAAACCCCATACCGCTTATCTTCCGCCCTTGGCATGAGAACAACGGTTCGTGGTTCTGGTGGGGAGAAGGGCATTGTACACCCGAGCAATACCGTGCCCTATGGAATATGACGCAGGATTATATTAACGCCGATCTGGCTTTTTCCATCGTGTGGGCTTATTCGCCTAATCTGGACGGCTCGCTTACGGAAGAGAAGTTCCTCGTTCGTTACCCCGGGGATGAGCGGGTGGATATGATTGGGCTCGATGCCTACCAATGGGGCACGGAAGAAGACTACGTCAACCAAGCCGGTGCAGACCTTGATTACCTCTGTGCCTTTGGTGCAGCGCATAACAAACTCGTAGCCCTCACCGAATGTGGCAGGCGGTCTATGCCAGACCCGACATGGTGGAATAAAGTGTTTCTTCCATTGATCAAATCCTACCCGTTATCTTATGCATTAGTATGGCGGAATGGTGATGCACAAGAGCATTTCGGACCCGTTCCAGGCACCTCGAATGCTGCTTGGTTCAAGATCGTTTACAATAATCCTCGCATATTATTCCTCAATGACATAGCCCCATCCCCTTTTGTAAGACAACAAGGAGGAGCATTTAAACTGAACGGAAAAGAATACACCTATGTCGGAACGAATCTGTGGTATGGAGCCATTCTTGCTTCGCAAGGACAAGGTGGAGATAGAGAACGACTAATAGCGGAATTAGATACATTGCAAGCACTCGGAGTTACGAATCTTCGCATCTTGGTCGGGAGCGATGGTGACCGCGGAGTGCTAACGAAAGTAGAACCTACGCTTCAAATAGCACCGGGCGTGTATAACGACACAATTCTCGATGGGTTAGACTGGTTGTTATGCCAAATGGGGAAACGAGATATGAAGGCAGTGCTATATCTCAATAATTCATGGGAGTGGTCCGGCGGTTACGGGTTTTATCTGGAGCATGCCGGTTATGGTCCCACTCCGCGACCTGAAGAGGCTGGATATGAGACCTATATGCGCCATGTGGCGCAATTCTCGACTTCCGATTCGGCGCAACATCTATTCTATGATTATGTCCGGTTTATCGTATCGCGTACTAATCGGTATTCGAAGATACCATATACAGAGGACCCGACTATCATGGCATGGCAGATAGGAAACGAGCCGCGTGCTTTTGGAGAAAAGCCAAAAGAACCCTTTGCATGCTGGCTGAGAAAGACCTCGGCTCTTATCCGATCAATAGATAAGAACCATCTTATCTCTATTGGAAGTGAAGGAATTTGGGGATGCGAAATGGATTCTGCTCTCTATGACCGGATATCGGCAGATCCCAATATAGATTATATGACGGTGCATATATGGCCCTATAACTGGGGGTGGGTGCGTATGCCCTCTTTACAAACCGATGTGCAAGATGCAATCCGAAATACGGATACGTATCTGCGCGCTCACAACGCTATAGCTGCCAGGATTCATAAACCCATCGTCATAGAAGAATTTGGTTTCCCTCGTGACAATATGAGCTATACTCCCGGAAGCCCTACTATCGCGCGTGATAGTTATTACCAGCATATATTCGATTTGGTAAAGCGCGAACCGACTATCGCCGGGTGCAATTTCTGGGCATGGGGAGGAAGTGCCAAGGCGAACCATAATCAATGGAGAGTCGGAGATGACTATACCGGAGATCCTGCGCAAGAACCACAGGGGCTGAATTCCGTTTTTGTGTCGGATACAACAACGCTTGCCGTCATTCATGATTACACGAATACGAATATGCCAAATAATCGTTTCGTATGGAGTGGGGAACTGGAGTTTGCTCAGCAATGGACTATTTGGAAACAATTACCGGCAGAACTTTTTGAATATGCCGAGATTGGGCAAATATTGCAAATCAGATATAATCAGCTCAGCGCCGGAGCCCAATTGAAACTCAGTAAAAGTAATTGGGATATTATGCCTGACACGGAGATCAGAAATATCAATGGTCTCTATGAGGAATATACGATTACTCCTCCCATGCTGTCCGAATTGCAGTCAGGAGGACTGATTATATCCGGTACTTCATTCCTTCTAACCGGTGTACAACTCATAAACCCCTCCAACCTCTCTTCGTTGGCATTTACCCTTCCTGTGCGAGATAATTGGGTGTATGACGAGAATCCGGTATTCACTATTTATTTTGAAAATCCATCGGATGAACGAAAAGAAGCGGATATAGACATATATATCAAGACCGACCAAATGCAACCCGTAACGACGATACATCAACACGCTCATATTGCGCCTCGGTCATCACAAGATGTAGAGGTAAAAACGAAATATGATTTAATTCCGGGTTTCTATAATGCTACCTGTATCATTAATGATGAGATGGCGCGTAATTTTGTCTTCGCTGTTCACCCTACCGATATTGTCTCCCTTCCCGATAAACAAGCCGACTTCGAGGATTTTTGGACTGCTGCCAAATCTCAACTAAAGTCCATAGATATGCGCCCCGTCTTGACGGAGATACCAACCAAATCTACTGCTGCTCGCAAAGTTTATCTCGTCGAGTTTTACTCTATCCCGGACGGTTTAAGTGGAGAACCGGTACTGATTCGGGGATATTATTGTGAACCGCAAGATGGGAAAAAACATCCGGTCATAATCCATTATGCAGGATACGACTCAGGCTATCGCCCCGGAGGACACGATGTCAAACCCTATTGCCCATCCGGAGATGCAGAACCTCAGTATGCGGAGTTTTATCTGGCTACCCGTGGACAATATATCAATAATCGCGCCGCAGACGAGCGGGAACCGGATGGTAAAGGAGATTTTAACAATACCTATGGGGATTGGTTCGCTTTTCATTTTGGCGACAAAGACTCGTACTACTATCGTGGCGCTTTCATGGATTGTGTACAGGCGGTACGATTCATGGCTACACGACCTACAAGCGATATGAATAATCTCTTCGCCGAGGGGCATAGTCAGGGAGGTGCCTTTACGTATGCTGCGGCAGCGCTGAGCGACTATCCGTTCCGTGCTATCGCACCGGCTATCGCTTTTATGGGCGATTATCCCGATTACTTCAAGATAGCTCATTGGCCGGCAAATGTAGCCAAAGAGAATCAACAATCCATGACCGATGAACAACTATATAACTTCCTCTCTTACTTTGATACCAAAAACCTGGCTACTATGATTCCATCTGCGACCTTGGCTTGCCTCGGCCTGCAAGATGATGTCTGTCCGCCACATACGAATATCGCACCCTATAATAATTTGAGGACGAAGGATAAAAGGTTGGTCATCAATCCGGAATTAAAACATCAAGCTGCTCATACTTGGTATGACGAGATGATGCAGTTTTTCCAATCCCATATAGTCCATGATCGATAATATTAAAAACACAAACATATGAGTTATTTAGAAAAACTTAGTGCACTCCGTTCTGCACACGAAGCGCTACTGACGCGCAAAAACGAACCTATTGAGGGCGGAAATGGTATTTATACCAAATACCGTTACCCCATCCTCACCGCGGAGCATACGCCGCTCGAATGGCGCTATGATTTCAATGAGCAGGACAACCCCTTCCTCATGCAGCGCATCATGATGAATGCGGTCCTCAATGCCGGGGCCATCAAGTTCAACGGCAAATATACTGTGGTTGCCCGTGTCGAAGGTGCGGACCGCAAGTCTTTTTTCGCCGTAGCCCAGTCCGATAACGGTATTGACAACTGGCGTTTCTGGGATGAACCTATCACCATGCCGGATGGCGACAACGCACCTGCCACCAACGTCTATGACATGCGTCTGACCCAACACGAAGACGGTTACATCTACGGCATTTTCTGCGTGGAACGTCACGATGATACCAAACCCTTCGACACCTCTGCCGCTACGGCTGCTGCCGGTATTGCTCGAACTAAAGACCTCATCCATTGGGAGCGACTCAAAGACCTCTCGTCCCTCTGTCAGCAACGCAATGTGGTGCTCCATCCGGAGTTTGTCGATGGCAAATACGCCCTCTACACCCGCCCGCAAGACGGTTTCATCGAGACCGGCAAAGGTGGTGGTATCGGTTGGACCCTCACGGAGGACATCTGCCATGCCGAAGTACGCAACGAACGCATTATCTTTGCGCGTAACTACCATACCATCTACGAAGTGAAGAACGGCGAAGGACCGGCTCCTATTAAGACTGACCAGGGCTGGCTGCATCTCGCCCACGGTGTACGCAACACTGCCGACGGGCTGCGTTATGTGCTCTATATGTACATGACCGCACTCGATGACCCCACACGCATCATCGCCAAACCCGGTGGATGGTTCCTCGTTCCCGAAGGATACGAATATATCGGCGATGTGATGAACGTAGCCTTCGCCAACGGTTGGATTGCCGATGAGGACGGCAAAGTATTCATCTACTATGCTTCGGCAGACACCCGTCTGCATGTCGCTACCACCACCATCGACCAACTGCTTGACTACTGTCTCCATACACCCGAAGACGGACTCACCACCTCTGCCTCCGTGGAGAAGATCAAAGCCCTCATCGCAAAAAATCATAAATCATAAATTTGAAATCCTAAATGCGTAAGCTATTACGTCATATCGGTTACGGCTTCGGCGACATGTCCTCGTCGATGTTCTGGAAAGTGTTTTCCTATTATCTGCCGTTCTTTTACAGCAATATCTTCGGACTCTCGCTTAAGGATGCCGGTATCATCTTGCTCGTCACTCGTATCTGGGATGCCGTCTCGGATCCGATGATGGGTATTCTGGCAGACCGAACAAACACCCGATGGGGAAAATACCGTCCATACCTGCTCTTTGTCGCACCGCTGTTCTCTATCGCAGGCATCCTGCTCTTTACTACACCCGACTGGTCGTATGGTGCAAAGCTCGTTTGGGCATACGTCACCTATATCCTCATGATGACCGTCTATACCGGTATCAATGTGCCGTATGGGGCTATGCTCGGCGTCATGACCGATGATTCCAACGAGAAGACCGTCTATTCGTCCTTCCGTATGTTCTTTGCCTACGGAGGTTCGTTCCTGGCGCTCTTCCTCTGGGAACCGCTATGCAACGCCCTTGGAGGTTACAACAACCCCCAAGGTTGGTTCTGGGCGATGGTCGTCATAGCCTCCGCATGTTTCGTGCTTTTCCTCTGCTGCTTCTTGATGACAAAGGAAGAACTCAAAACGGTCTCTACCGTCTCTATCGGTAAAGATTTCAAGTCCCTCCTGTCGAACAAACCCTGGTGGATACTCATCGGTGCAGCCCTCTGTTTCAACCTCTTCTGTACTGTCCGCGGGGCTACTGTCGCGTATTATTTCGCGGATATCATCCCTGACGGTGCACGACTGGCTATCGGGCCGTGGTCGTTTCTCTTTTATGCCGGACTCTTCCTCGCCGTCGGCGAAGTGAGCAACATGATAGGTGTAGCAGTCTGCGTACCCCTCGCAGCACGGTTCGGTAAGAAATCAACCTTCATCGCGGTTAACATCGCTCTATGCATCCTCTCCGTCCTGTTCTTCTTCATTCCAATGTCGCAGACCGGCTTCTGGCTCATGCTCATCGCGCAAATCCTCATCTCTATCCTCACCGGTGTCATGTCGCCACTCGTATGGTCCATGTATGCGGATGTTAGTGACTACGCAGAGCAACGCTTTAAGACCGCTTCCACAGGCCTCATCTTCTCATCGTCGTCCATGGCGCAGAAATTCGGTGGGGCGATCGGCGGTTCAGCAGCACTCTGGCTCTTGGCAGGATTTGGTTATATCACAGACCCGATGCTCACCTCTGCCGCGGACTTTGCCGGACAACCGGAGGCGGCACTCACATGCCTCCGTTGCCTTATGTCCTTCATCCCGGCACTCGTTAGTCTCGTCGCCGTGCTCGTAGTCTCCTTTTATCCCCTCACTACCGCACGTATGAAAGAAATAGATGCTCAACTTCAAATACAACGTAAATCAACAATTACCAATGACAAATGACCAATTGAAAGCATCTGCCCAACAGATACTGGTAAATAACATCCTGCGTTTCTGGTCGGAACGTATGGTGGACACCGAACATGGCGGCTTTTATGGGCGTATAGACGGTCATGATATCCTTCATCCTGAAGCCGAGAAAGGAGCGGTCCTCAATGCCCGTATCCTTTGGACCTTTGCCTCCGCTACACGTATCCTGCATCGGATGCCCTACCGCATCCTGGCTGCACGTGCCAAGGATTATCTCCTCACACGTTTCATCGATCACCAGTACGGTGGCGTTTATTGGTCACTCAATGCCGACGGCTCTCCGCTCGACACCAAGAAGCAGACCTATGCCATTGCCTTTGCGATCTACGGTTTGGCAGAGTACTATCGTGCCACACTAGACCAAGAAGCCATCGATGCGGCTATCCGTCTCTTCGAAGACATTGAAGCACATGCTTTCGATGCAGTGAACGTAGGGTACATCGAAGCCCTTACACGCGATTGGCAACCCATCGCCGACATGCGACTTTCCGAAAGTGATGAGAACGGTTCGCGCACGATGAATACTCATCTCCATGTGCTCGAAGCGTACACCAATCTCTACCGCGTGTACAAAGACCCACGCGTAGCGCGCCAACTGCGTGTACTTATCGACATCTTCGTCAACCGACTTTATAACCCCTCCAACGGACACCTCGATCTCTTCTTTGACGATAATTGGAAACCGCTAACCGCTAATCCGCTAACCACTCACCGTTATAGTCCCGGCCACGACATCGAAGCTGCATGGCTCCTTCGTGAAGCACTTGAAGTACTTGGAGACCAAGAGCTCTTACAACAGACCCTTCCTGTCTGCCGTTCCCTCGCACAAGCCGCAGAAGAAGGTATCCTCAAAGAAAGCCAATGGTGGTGTTATGCGGAAGCGGTGGTAGGTTACATCGATCAATGGCAAGTGCTCCTTGAAAAAGAACCACTCCAAGCCTCTATCAACTACGAATTGGCAGAGGCGGCATGGGACTATATTCAATCCCATCTTATCGACCGCGAACATGGGGAGTGGTACTGGGCAATTCTCCCAGATGGTACACCCGACACGTCCAACGACAAAGCCGGATTCTGGAAATGCCCCTATCATAACTCCCGCATGTGCTTGGAGTTGATAGAGAGGCTATAAATTTTTAATTTGTAATTTTTAATTTTTAATTTCTGTGAAACCATATAAGTTCCAACCCTACCTCCGCACCATGATCTGGGGAGGTTACCAAATAGCCCCGTTCAAGGGCATCTTTACCGCCCAACCCAATATCGGTGAGTCCTGGGAGATCAGTTCTGTCCCCGGGCATGAGTCCGTAGCTGTCGAACGCGGCATCATCGGTGATGTAGACCTCGGTCTCAACCTCACCCAACTCATCGACAAATACAAAGGTCTGCTCGTCGGTGACCGCGTCTATAAGAAGTTCGGAAACAAGTTCCCGCTGCTCGTCAAGTTCATCGACTCCCGTCAGGACCTCTCCGTCCAGGTCCATCCCGATGACAAACTGGCGCAGAAACGCCATGGCTGTATGGGTAAAACCGAGATGTGGTATGTCCTCAAAGCCGATGTCGGCTCCAAAATCTACTCCGGTCTCAACCGCTCTATCACGCCCGAAGAGTACGAACAACTTGCTACAGCACCCGCCGTCAACGGGCACTCTCCCATGCAGGATGTCATCGCTACGCACGAGGCGCACCAAGGCGACCTATACTTCCTGCCCGCCGGACGACTCCATGCCATCGGAGCCGGTAACTTCCTCGTCGAGATCCAAGAGTCTTCCGATATCACCTACCGTGTCTATGACTTCGGTCGCGTCGATGCAGCCGGCAAACCGCGTGAACTCCATATCGAACAAGCCAAAGAAGCCATTGACTACCAGGTTTGGCCCGAGTACCGGACCTCCTACGATTCCACCAAACCCAACTCCGAACTCATTCACTGTCCGTACTTCACCGTCAACCGCGTCGTCGTACAGGTAGCTGCAGAGGTTGATCTCCATACCGACTCTTTTGTAGTTGTCGTCTGCCTTTGGGGCGAAGCCAACATCAACGGCATCCGTGTCAAACAAGGAGAAACACTCCTCGTTCCCGCCTCCGAAAATGTCCTCTACATCTTCGGTAATGCTACTTTCCTTACCGCTACAATGTAAAACATACAGCTATGAATAAACAACAACTTATCGCTGCTTTTGCCGACAAATTCGCCGGAGCAATCGGCATCGTTTATGCCTCTCCGGGACGCATCAACCTCATCGGCGAACTATACGACATCTTCACCTCACGTGCTGTCGAGGCCTTCGAAGCCAAATACGGACATAAGCCTGTCATCATCCCGGTAGTCATCGGCGACGGCAGTCGTAAGATATAAGGCTATCTTTCATCCATAATCAGCGATCCACTTTGGTGGGTCGCTTTTTTTTTCAAAAAATCACACGATCTCTTGCATATATCAAAAAAATGTTGTACTTTTGCAACGTCAAAAATGTTGCACCATGAGAAACATCATTATCAGTACCTTTGTTTTGCTCTTATTTCTAACGGGTTGTAGTACGCGTCAGCCGCAGTATCGTATCGGCGTAAGCCAGTGTTTGGACGATGCGTGGCGGCAGAAGATGAACTATGAGATGGAGCGTGAGCTATTGCTTCATCCCGATATGGCGCTCTCGCGCCGTATAGCTTACGGCAGCAATGAGTTGCAGTGTGCCCAGATTGACAGTTTTGTCAGCGAGCGCGTAGATCTGCTGATAGTCAGCCCCAATGAGGCGGAGCAGGTACAACCTGCTGTGACGAGAGCTTATCGGGCAGGTATTCCTGTGATTGTAGCCGACCGCCGTGTCCCCGGTGACGAATGGACCGCTTTTATCGGCGGCGACAACTACAAGGTAGGCCGACTGATGGCGCAGTGGGTGATAGGAAAAGCGAGTGACAAAGGATCAAAGGCGAATAGGAAGCCGTTCGTTGTCCTGGAGGTAGCCGGATTGCCGGGATCAACTCCTGCTACGCTTCGCCATAAAGGAATGATGGAAGGTATCGAAGAGGCGAAAGGCGAAGGGTTAGAGGCTAAAGTAGAGGTGCAGAGCGTGATGGGAAGATGGTACCAGGAGAATGCCTATGAGGTTGTCTCTGCTTATCTGGAGAATCACCCCTTGCCTGATGTTATCGTGGCGCATAACGACCTTATGGCTATCGGGGCTGCCGAAGCAGCGGGGGGTGTCCCCATCATGGGCGTGGACGGCATTCATCCGGGCTTGCAGGCTATCGTAGATGGTAAAATAGAATGTTCCGCCACGTACTCTTCCCGCGGCGATATGATAATTGATGCTGCCGCGCGTATAATCCATAAGGAATCGTACGTGCGCGATACGGTCTTGGAAACGACACTGGTGGATATCACGGCTGCCTATCCCATGCTCAAGCAGGACGAAGCTATCACGCGTGATCTGGAGACCCTGCATATCGTGCAGATGCAGGCGGAAAGCAAATGGAAACAGTTACGCTTCGACCGAGTTGTACTGATCCTCTTTGTGGTGTTTTTCTTTATCCTGTTCGTCATCACTTTAGCCTATGTCTTCATCAAGCAACGTAAGATCCAAACGAAGATCAAGCATGATATCATCCCTCAGTTGGAGGAAGTACAAGAAGCAATTCAACTTAGTCGTCGTGATGTGGCGTTTGCCGAACGAATGAAACAGATCGTGGAAGACCACCTGACTGATCCGAATCTGAACGTGGAGTATCTGGGTAGTGAGTTGGCGCTTAGTCGCACGCAGATATTCCGTCGTGTGAAGACCATTACCGGTAAGGGACCATTGGACTATATCCGGGAACGTCGTCTGATCCGTGCAGACGAGTTATTGCGTACCACCGACATGACGGTGCAACAGGTGTCGATGGAACTCTGTTTCTCCTCTCCGGGTTATTTTACCAAATGTTACAAAGAGTACTTCGGACATCTGCCGAGTGAACGATAAAGTACCATAAATTGTCAAATCTCGCACAGTAAATGCAGAAAAAATGCATTTTCTGTACGTAAAAATACGATTTTATTTGCATATATCCGGAAAAAGCAGTACCTTTGCAGCGTGGTTTCGAATTGGAATATATTACGTCCGTTGGGAAATGTACCGGTTAGTACCGCAGTACTGAAGTCGTTGCTTATAGGTTACAGTAATCCGAATGCAAAAATTAAGTTGTGGGTTGAACAGGGATTTCTTGTTCCGTTGAAGCGTGGATTATATGTTGTGTCGCAAGAAGTCACGCAGCAAGAGCCCTGTTTGGGGCTTATAGCGAACCATCTCTATGTGCCTAGTTATGTGTCTATGCAATTTGCATTACGGCATTATGGCTTGATTCCGGAACGAGTGATGTTAGTCACGAATATTACGACCTGTCACGCACGTAGTTTTAGCAATTCTTTGGGTTCGTTTGCATACCATAACGTGAGTCGTGCTTATTTCGCATTAGGGGTAACATCGACTTCGGATGGTGCATCGTCCTATATGATGGCAACGCCGGAAAAGGCATTGGTGGATACGATTCTTTTTACTTCCAAAGTACCAAATTCTTTAGTGGGATTGCGCCAATTCTTGGAGGAAGATATGCGTTTCGAGATGGACGCATTGCATTCTATGGATATATCGCTATTACAAGCCATCGCGGAAGTCGCACCTAAGCAAACTATCATACAAAACCTGATAACTCTATGCCAACGATGACGATTTTTGATGAGATGGTAGCGGCATACAACCCTCAAAATGCCGAACAGCGCCTCAACGCGCAACACCAAGCGATGCAACAAATAGTGCTTGCCGGCCTTCAAAAAGGTGGATTCTTTGAACATGCGGCTTTCTATGGAGGCACATGTCTGCGAATCTTCTATAACTTGCCGCGTTTCTCGGAAGACATGGATTTCTCGCTGACGGAGAAGAATCCGAGTATCCACTTGGAGAACTATTTCCAAGCCATCCAAGACGTTTTTGCGTTCACCGGCAAGGAGGTAGTTATTACGAAAAAAGAGAAACTCAACTTCGGTCGCGTGGAATCCGCATTCCTCAAAGAAGATACTTCGGCTTATGATATTGTTTTCCGGACAGAAAAAACGATTAAGGTGAAGATAGAATTAGATACGGATCCTCCGTTATTGTTCGATACAGAGCAAAAACTACTGATGAAACCCTATTCGTTGATGGTGCGTTGTTTTACGTTACCGGACTTGTTTGCCGGTAAGATGCACGCTTTGGTTTATCGTAATTGGAAGAGTCGCGTGAAGGGTCGCGATTGGTACGATTTTGAGTGGTATATTCGATTTAATGTCCCTTTGAATTTTAAGCATCTGCAAGAACGAATCAGGGAGTTTAGCGGAAAAGAAGTGTCGAAGGAAGAGTTTATGCAGTTATTACGCGAACGACTCTCAACAGCCGATATAAATCAGGTAAAGCAAGACGTGCTTCCGTTTGTGGATCGTCCCTCGGACTTAAATATCTGGTCTAATGACTATTTCCTGCAATTAGCAGACAAGTTACGGTTTGAGTGAGAAATAACAAAAATGTTGCAAAATATGTTACATTTGTTGCGGTGAAACATCAGTAGTATATTTTGCAACATTATTTTTTGCGCATGTGCGAAAAAGCGCGTACTTTTGCAGCGGAATTGAGTTTTACTCAGTTTCGTTGCTTGACTTTTATTTAAATTTTAACATATCATGAATTCAAAAAGTGTATTTTTAGCCTT
Source organism: uncultured Bacteroidales bacterium (assembly GCA_902799875.1). Next base: position 37,811 of record CADCCH010000012.1, read on the forward strand.
TCTTTGGATGCTATGCTTCACGGCATTCGCTCAGGCGCAAGTGACTGCGACGGGTGTTGTGGTAGATGCAGCAACGGGTGAGCCGATCATTGGCGCGTCTGTACTGGAGGAAGGCTCATCGAATGGTACAATCACCGATTTCGATGGTAATTTCCAATTGAACGTAGCCTCGGGAGCCAAACTGGTAATCTCGTATGTGGGCTACAAGACTCAGAACTTGGCAGCCGCCGCCAACCTCAGTATCCGTCTCGCCGAGGACAGCGAGGTGCTGGAGGAGGTGGTAGTAACCGGTTATACGACGCAGCGCAAGGCGGATTTGACGGGCGCTGTCAGTGCCGTCAGTGCCAAGGACTTGGAGAAACAGCAGGAGAACAACCCGATGAAAGCCCTGCAGGGTAAGATCCCGGGTATGAACATCTCCGCCGACGGTAACCCCTCCGGTGCGGCAACGGTCCGTATCCGTGGTATCGGTACGCTCAACGACAACGACCCGCTCTATATCATCGACGGTGTGCCTACCAAATCCGGTATGCATGAGTTGAACCCCAACGATATCGAGTCCATCCAGGTGTTGAAGGATGCCGCTTCGGCTTCTATCTACGGATCGCGTGCCGCGAACGGCGTCATTATCATCACCACCAAGAAGGGTGCGGAGGGTAAGATCCGCGTGGATTTGGACGCGAGCGTAGCGGTGCAGTCGTACACCAACCGGATGAAGGTGCTCAACTCCGAGGAGTTCGGCCGCGTGATGTGGCAGGGATATGTGAATGACCGCGAGAACCCGAACACCAATGCCTTGGGATACAGTTACGACTGGGGTTATGACGCGCAGGGTTATCCGGTGCTCAATAGTATGGTCATGAAAAAGTACCTCGACGATGCGGGAACGGTGCCTGCCGCCAACACGGACTGGTATGCCGAGACCACGCGCCCGGGCGTGATACAGAATTATAATGTGTCGGTATCCAACGGCGGTCAGAAGGGTAGTTCTTTCTTCTCGCTCGGATACTATCAGAACGATGGTGTCATCAAGACCTCGGATTTCTCCCGTTTCTCGGCGCGTATCAATACGGACTACAAGATCCTGAAGGACTACGTGACAATCGGTGAGAACTTCACGTTGAACAGAACATCCGAGGTTGCCGCTCCCGGCGGGTTCCTGCAGAATGTGCTGCAGTTCAACCCCTCGCTGCCGGTATATACCACGGAGGGCGAGTTCGCCGGTCCGGTAGGCGGTTACCCTGATCGTGAGAACCCGGTAGCACGTCTGCAGCGCAACAAAGACAACCGATATACCTATTGGCGTATCTTCGGTAACGCGTTCATCAATATCAATCCCTACAAGGGCCTGAATATCCGCACCACGGCGGGTATTGACTATGCCCAGAAGAAACAACGTATCTTTACTTATCCCATCACGGAAGGTACAATGGCGAACGACAAGAACGCCGTAGAGGCAAAGCAGGAGCATTGGCTCAAATGGATGTGGAACGCCATCATCACCTATAACCTGGATATCAACAAACACCGCGCAGACTTCCTGCTCGGTACCGAGTTGAACCGCGAGATTGATGAGTATTTCTCCGGCTACAAAGAGGATTTCCTGTTGCTCAATACCAATTACATGTGGCCGGACGCAGGTGTAGGCCAGGCGCAGGCATATGGTAACGGAGACGGTTATTCGCTAATATCCTTCTTCGGGAAAGCCAACTATAGTTACGACAACCGCTACCTCGTATCTCTGACGATGCGCTATGATGGTTCAAGCCGTTTCGGTAAAAACAACCGCTTTGCTTTCTTCCCCTCTGTTTCCGCCGGATGGCGTATCAGCGAGGAGAAGTTCATGCGCGGTGCGTCGAACTGGCTCAATGACCTCAAACTCCGTGCTTCGTGGGGACAGACCGGTAACCAGGATATATCCTCTACAGCCCGTTATTTCATCTATGTGAGCAACTACGGTATCAACGAGTCCGGCGGACAGAGCTATGGTACCTCGTACGACATCGAAGGTACGAACGGCGGCCATACCCTTCAGTCCGGTTTTAAAAGGAACCAGATCGGTAATGATGATATCAAATGGGAGACAACCACTCAGACCAACGTAGGTCTTGATTTCTCTTTCTTCCAGCAGACTTTCTACGGTACTCTCGACTGGTTCTACAAGCAGACCAAAGACATTCTCGTTCTCATGGATGGTATCAGTACGATGGGTGAAGGCGGCTCAAAATGGATCAACGCCGGCGCGATGGATAATATGGGTGTGGAGTTGACGCTCGGCTACCGCAACCAGACCAAGGGCGGCTTCAAGTATGACATCACCGCCAACCTCTCGCATTACAAGAACACCGTGACCAAACTGCCGGAGACGGTAGCGGCCCGTGGTACCTTCGGCGGTAACGGCGTGAAGTCCGTAGTCGGCCATGCCATGGGATCGCAGGTGGGGTATGTAGCCGATGGTATCTTCAAGAGCCAGGATGATATAGACAACCATGCTATCCAGGAGGGCGCAGGTCTCGGACGTATCCGTTACCGTGACCTCAACGGAGACGGGCGTATCACCGAGGAGGACCAGACCTGGATCTATTCGCCGGTACCGGCCGTTTCGTTCGGCGCGAACTTCTATTTTGAGTACAAGGGCTTTGACCTCACCCTCTTCTTCCAAGGTGTCGGAGGCGTACAGGTGATCACGGATCTCAAGAAGGAGACGGATATCTGGGCGGGTCTTAATATCGGTAACCTCAACAAAGGCGCACGCCTGTTAGACGCATGGTCCCCGACGAATCCCAATAGCGATATTCCGGCTGTTTCCCTCAAGGACAACAACAATGAGAAACGCGTGAGCTCGTATTGGGTGGAGGACGGTTCGTTCCTCAAACTCCGTAACCTCCAGTTAGGCTACAACCTTCCCAAAACCGCTTGCGACAAGATGAAGATGCAGAACTGGCGCTGGTTCGTTTCCGCCCAGAACGTATTCACCATTCATTCCAAGAGCTTCACCGGCGTAGATCCCGAGAACCCCAACTTCGGTTATCCTATCCCGCTGACCGTTACACTGGGAACAAAAGTAACATTCTAAATTGAAAGGGAAAAATTATGAAACATACAATGAATAAAATAGTACTTGGTACTTTGTCCCTTTGCACTTTGCTGCTTGCTTCCTGCGACAGTTTCCTGAACTACAATGAACCGCAGGCTACGCTAAGTCTGGAGCAGGCCACCGATCCGCAATATGTGGACAATGTGGTGATCTCCGCATATGCGGTGTTCATCTCCGCGGAGGATATCAACTCGTCCTTCTCGATGTGGAATTTCGACGTCCGCTCGGACGACGCCTACAAGGGCGGTAACGGTACCTCCGACGGCGACGTCTTCCACCAATTGGAAATCAGTCAGGGTATTCTTACCACCAACTGGAATATCAACGATATGTGGGTGCGCCTGTACAACTGTCTGAGTCGTGTCAATACCGCTATTGAAGTACTCAATAATACGGACGAGGCGGATTATGAGTTGAAGGCGCAGCGGCTGGGAGAGATGTATTTCCTCCGTGCGTACGGTCATTTCCTGCTCAAACGGCTCTACAAGAACATCCCGTTCGTCGTCAAGAGCAATATGACCCCCGATGAGTACAACGCTCTCACCAATACCGAGTATTCGAATAACGAGGGATGGCAGGTGATTGCCAATGACCTGGAGAAGGCTTATGCCGTTCTGCCTGTTCGTCAAGAAGATAAGGGCCGTCCTACCAAAGCGGCTGCGGCTGCGCTCCTGGCGAAGGTCTATCTCTACAAGGCTTACCGTCAAGACAACCCCGGTTCCCACAAGGTGACCGAGATCAACGCGGAGGATCTGCAGCAGGTAATCAAATATACCGATCCCGCTATCTATTCGGAAGGCGGATACGGACTGGAGGCGGATTTCCACAACAACTTCCGTCCCGAACCGCAGTATGAGAACGGTATTGAGAGTATCTGGGCTATGCAGTATTCCATGAACGACGGTACCAAGTACGGCAACCTCAACTGGTCATATGGTCTGATTGTTCCGAATATACCGGGCGTAACGGACGGCGGTTGCGATTTCTACAAGCCGAGCCAGAACCTCGTCAATGCGTTCCGTACCGACGATGCCGGGCTGCCGTATATAGATAATTTTAACGCCAAGTATTATGACAAGGACTCCGAGTCTGCCGATACCCGTCTTTTCCTGACAATCGGTATTCCGGGCTTACCCTATATGTTCAACCCCAAATACATGATGTCCACTACCAGCACTTGGAGCCGCTCCAACGGTCTCTACGGCTATTATGTGTCGTTTAAACATAATGTCGATCCGGATGGCGGTTATCTGATCAAAGGTTCCTGGTGGGGTTCCCCGATGAACCGTATCGTCCTCCGATATGCTGACGTGATGCTCATGCGCGCCGAGGCGGAAGCGCAACTCGGTGTGGATCTCGCCGATGCCATGAAACAGGTGAACGAACTCCGTAACCGCGCTTCTCAGAGCACAGGTGCTATCAATAATTATGATCTCAAATACGGCGTGACGATGAAGGTACGGCCTTATCCCGATGTCCCCGGACAGGAGGAAGTCCTCAAACGCGTCAAGATGGAGCGACGACTCGAGTTGGCTCTCGAGTCCGAGCGCTTCTTCGATCTCGTACGCTGGGGAGAAGCCAAGCCGGTCATTCAGAAATACTATGACGAGGAAGCTAAGAAATGCAACATCTACGAAGGGGCGACTTTCACGGCGGATAAGAATGAATACCTGCCTATCCCGCATGAGCAGATAGCCGCTTCCAACGGCCATTTCAGGCAAAACATCGGAGGATGGTAATACCATTTGCCTTCTGGCCATGTACCATTTAATCATTTGATAATAAAGTAGTATTATGAAAGCAACATATATCATTAAAACATGTTTATCCTTGCTCTTTGTTCCTTGCCTTTTGTGCCTAGGCTCATGCAGCAAGAAGGATAACCAGATGAATCTGGATGCAGAGTGCCGATTGGAGACACTGACGCTGAATGACAGCTGCACCGCTGTAATCAACCATGCTACCCGAACGGCTGTCGTACGCATCCCTAAGATCTACGATGAGGCGCTGATGACCGTTACGTCCATTACGGTCTCTCCCGGCGCCAAGGCCTCACTCAAGGTAGGCGACAAACTGAATATGCGCACGGCGCATAGCGTGAAGATTAGCAATGAAGACGTTTTCCTCGACTATACCATCTCCGTCAAGCATGACGAGGTACATATCCTGGGACTGACGATCAACGGACAGTACGAAGGAGTGGTCAACGAGAAGATGAAGACGATCTTTGTGCAGGTTCCTGGTGAACTGGACGTGACCTCGCTTATCCCTACCGTCTCCATGACCGAAGGGGGCGTCTGCACGCCGGCGAATGCGACCGCCTGTGACTTCACCAACCCCGTGGTCTTTACCGCTATATATAGGACCGACACCGCCCGATATACCGTTACCGTGCGTGCGCTGACCCAACCGAAATATATCTTCGTGGGCATGGCTGACCGCCTGCAACGCCTGACCATGGAGGAGCAGGTTGCCGGTTCTTGGATGCTGAGTAATGTCGATTCGTCGGCATATGCCTCCTTCGCCGATCTCGCTGCCGGAAAAATCAGTCTGGCAAAATGCAAAGTCATCTGGTGGCATCTCGATGTCGATAAGAAGAACCCGATCCAGACGGTTGAGCAGTTTGACTTTGAGGCGGAAGCGGTGATGAAAATGGAGGTACTCGATACCCTGCGTGCGTACTACCAGCGCGGCGGTAACTTCCTCTTGAGCCGTTATGCGACCTTCCTTCCGGTCCATTTGGGACAAAACAAAGTGATCCCGAACAACTGCTGGGGCAACCCGGAGAAAGATGCGGAACCCACTTCCGAACCTTGGTCTTTCAACATCGCAGGATACAACTCCCATCCGCTCTACCAGGGCGTTAAGTTCAACGGCGATAACAATGCCGTGCCCATGACCGATCCGGGCTATCGAATCACCAATTCAACTACGCAGTTCCTCATTGGTGGCAATCAGGAGTTCAAGAACCTTGATAGCTGGCGGGCTGCTACCGGAGCGAAGGAACTGAACTTTGCTCTCAATAACGACGGCAATAGAGAGATAGCTTTCTGGGAGTTCCCCGCTGAGGCTCCGAGAGGTGGTGTCGTTTGTATCGGTTCCGGTACGTTCGACTGGTACTCGCCTTCGGATGATTACCTCGAGAATTTCCATTCCAACGTAGGTAAAATCACCGAAAACGCTATTAATTATCTTTCAAAATAACGAGTTATGAGAACTATCAATACTATAGCCTTAGCGGCTCTGATTACTTCATTCCTTTTCGGATGTTCGCCTGCGAACGAGCCGGAGCAGAAGGATTGGGAGAATACCACCTCCTATTTCAAATCTACCGATGAGCGCACCTCATCCACCTACTATCGCCCCTATGCAGGATTTGTAGGAGATGTAATGCCGTTCTTTGATCCCCTACAGCGGGATTTCAAGATCCTGTATCTGCAGGAGTACCGTCCTAACACACCGGATTCATACCACCCCTTCTGGGGCGTGACGACCACTGATGCAGCTACCTACACCTCCATGGGTGAGGTGTTACCTACCGGCTCCAAATATGAGCAGGACGCAGCTCTGGGTACCGGCTGTGTGGTGTATAACGAGGCGGATAAGCTCTACTATATCTTCTATACCGGTAACTTCCCGAGGGCTAAATCTACGGATAGCCGGGAGGTAGTGATGTACGCCACTTCGCCGGATTTCAAGACCTGGACCAAGAACCCCATCTTCCGCCTGCGTGGCACGGATAACGGCTACAGCCGTACAGACTTCCGTGACCCCTGTGTTTGGAAGGACGGCGATACCTGGCATATGATTGTCAGCACCAAGCAAGGGAACATTGGCGTTTTAGCGGAGTACACTTCGCCGAACCTCCAAGACTGGAGCCACAAAGGCGTCTTCTCCAAAATGGTTTTTGGCGATCAGCGTTTCATGGAGTGCGTGGATATCTTCCAGATGGGAGAGTGGTGGTATGCCGTCTATAGCGACATGACTAACTATGAGCGTAGGGTACAGTATTTCAAAGGGCGAACGGTTGATGAGTTAAAAAATAACATCGCTACTCCGGTATGGTCGGATAATTACAAGGAAGGAGCGCTGGACAGCCGTGCTTTCTATGCCGGCAAGACGGCTACCGACGGTACCAACCGCTATATTTGGGGCTGGTGTCCGACACGTGCCGGAGAGGATAACACCAAAGCCAACAACGACGGCGGCGAACCCGACTGGGCAGGCTCCATGGTAGTACACCGCATACAGCAGAACAGCGACGGAACCATCTCGCTGGTCGAAGTGCCCGCTATCCGTAATAAATACAACCAGCCGCAGACCGTCAAAGAAGTGGCTCGTTTCGGAAATGGGGACACCATCACCACTATTGACGGCGGCTATAAGATGATCGGTTACAGTTCTATTCTGTTTAATACGCTGGGCTACCATAACCACCTCTCCATGACCGTCACTACCACCAATGCCAAAGACGGCTTCGGGCTCTCTTTCGTGCGCGGTACGGATTACGATAAATACTACTCCGTCATGGTGCGCCAGGACCGCGACGCCTCTCATCCTAACAGCCACCAGATCTATTTCGAGGAGGAGAACGGTATCTATAATATCGCCGGGGCGGAGAGCTATTCCTTCCCCACACCTGCGGACAAGACCTACAAGATAGACATCTATACCGACAACTCGGTCTTCGTGATGTATATCAACGGTACTGTCACCTACACCAACCGTATCTATGGCATCCAGCGTAACTGTTGGTCCGTCAACTGCTACGAAGGCGCAATGACCGTCAAAGATATCCAACTTAAACAATATTAACGAACTATAATAAAAATTTAGTAAAAATTAATTTTTACGCATAAGATGATACAAATCCATCTATATAAGGTTGATTGTTTGTGACAACAGCGAA
>CADCCH010000013.1 GCA_902799875.1 uncultured Bacteroidales bacterium
ACTCAGTAAACCGAGCAAGAGCGGTCAACACTCTTGTACCAAAATGCTCCTCGGCACGCACCGCGTGGCACCGACCGAGAGCCAGGATTGCAACCGCATTTACCTGCGTAAGAAAACCGTTCGTGCGACTGCTTTGTCCACCAAGGAGATCGCGGCTCGTACCCGCTTCGCAACGGTAAAAGCAGCCGTCGCAGATCGCGCGATTAACCTCACAACGATCGGTGCCGACCAGCAAGCCTTCGAGGCCCAGAAAAACACGGCAGGAGGTAAGAAAACCTTCAACGCCTACCTCTGGAAAGTCTGCGGTCAGGCTTACGACGCCGAGCATCCCAGAAGCTAAGGAGGTGAGCCATGAAAGCTAACATCCAACTGATTACGGCGGCTGTGTTGGCGATTGGCGGATTAGTGCTCTTGTTCTGCGGAGTGTATATCGCTCCGCAGGGCGAGATTCACGAAAGCCTGTTGGTCGGCTTCGGCGAAGTAGCTACCTTTGCGGGCGCGTTGTTTGGGATTGATTACACGTACAAATTCAAGCAGAAAGGAGAACAAAAATGAGAAAACTTTTATTTCTATTGATAGTCGCTATTAGCATGTGCGTAGGTCTGACAAGTTGTAAGGCATGGCGCACGATTAGCACGACTGCGACGTATACGCAAGTAGGCGATAGCACAAAGACCACGACTACGATTACCTCGAAGACAGTAGAGGAATATCAGGGAGTGAAAAAGTAAAGTGATCAAAAGAGAACTTTGGTTCTCTTTTTTTTATATCGTGTCGATGAAGAATTTCTGCTTACGGTTGAAGAGAGCTATACCGATGAGCAGAATAACAAAAATGATACCGGCGCTATAAGCGAGGGAGAGCCAAGAGAACTGTCCTGCCCCGTAAGCCCCGAACTTGAAGGTCTCGATAATGGCCGTCATAGGGTTAAAGAGCATAATCTTATGCAGCGTCGGGTTGGTGACGTACGAGAGCGGATAAACGATTGGCGTTGCGTACATCCAGAGCGAAACAAATACCCCGAAGAAATTAATCAAGTCACGGTACTTGGTGGTGAGCGAGGAAATAATAAGCCCCAAGCCCAATGCCAAGCATTGGATCATCAGCATCAATACCGGAAACAAGAGCAGATACACATTCGGATGCAAATTCACCCCCTTGATGGCATACAGCATATAGACGAAAATGAACGTGATCAACTGCAGGAAGAAACGGAATAGTTTGGAGATGATCTTCGATACCGGCGAAACCAAACGCGGGAAATAGACCTTACCGAACAAGGCGGCATTGGTCTGGAACGTGCCGGCAGTCTCCGTCAGGCAGGTCGAAAAATACTCCCAAAGGCAGATACCGCTCAAGTAAAACACCGGCTGCGGGATATCATCGGTCGGGATACCTGCGATACGACCGAAGACCACGATATACATGAACATCGTGAACAGCGGCGATATGAAGTACCAACCCATACCGAAAATCGTCTGCTTGTACTGCACGGTGATATCGCGCTTGATAAACAGCCAAATCAGGTACTTCTTCTGCCAAAGTTCCTTCAGTCCCAAACCCTTCGAGAAGGTCGTCGGGCTAATCTCTGTGGTCCAATATGAGCGATCAGTATTCAGCATTCAGTATTCAGTATTCAGTATTCAGCATTCAGACTGTATCCATAAAGGACTTCTGCACCTTATTGAAAAGCATAAGGCCGATGATTAATAACACGAGCGTAAAGACGGCGCTGTATCCGAGCCAGAGCCAGGAGAATTGTCCCTGACCGAGCAGCGAGTACTTGATCGCTTCCATGACCGGTGTCACGGGATTAAGACTCATCGCAAGGTGCAGTTTTTCGTTCGTCACCATGCTCAGCGGATAGATCACCGGCGTGATATAGACCCAAAGGGAGATGATCTTCGCCAACATGATCTGCAGGTCGCGGTACTTGGTCGTCATAGACGAAAAAATCATTCCAAAACCAACCGCCATAAAGGCCAGCAGCAGAATAAGCACCGGGAAGAGGACGATCTGCCAATGAATGGACAGATCCGTTCCGGTCGCTACATAATAGATGTAGAAAACAGCAAAGATAGCAAGCTGGATAGCAAATGACAAGAGGTTCGTCGTCACAGCCACCAGCGGCATAATGATACGCGGGAAATAGACCTTACCGAAGATGTCCGCATTGCTCACGAACGAGTTCGACGTCGCGCTCAGACAGCTGGAGAAATACCCCCAGACAGAGATCCCCAAGAGGTAAAACAGAATCGGCGGTACGCCGTCCGTCGGGATATTCGCTATTCCGCCAAAGACAGCCACATACACGATCACGGAGAGTACCGGCGTGATAATGAACCAAAGCGGGCCTAAAATGGTCTGTTTGTATGCGACCCGGAAAGCACGCTCCACAAACAGCAAAAACATGTCGCGATAGCGCCATATTTCCTTCCAATCCACCGTCAGCAAACGATCTTTCGGCGTGATGGTCAAATCCCACTTTTGCTCGTCCTGTTTCAAAATCGGGCACAAAATTAGTTAAAATTTTCTAAATATGCAAGTATTTGCGATAAAATTTTACAAATTTTTTGACATATACAAATTTTTTTGTACCTTTGCAGCCAAAATACGGATTTATGAAGAAAAAGAACCTTCCAATATTGGAAAATATCACCATTACGGGTGTGGCGGCAGAAGGAAAAGCGTTGGTGCGTATCAATGACATGGTGTGCTTTGTGCCGAACTGCGTACCGGGCGACATAGTGGACTTGCAGGTGACCAAGAAGAAACACAGTTTCATGGAAGCCAAGGTGTTGCGCGTGGTTACGCCGAGTCCCGTACGGTGTGAGGCCCGATGCAAGCATTTTGGAGTCTGCGGCGGGTGCAAATGGCAAATCCTGCCGTACGATGAGCAACTGAAATACAAACAACAGCAGATTGTGGATAACCTAACGCGAATCGGGAAGGTTGAACTGCCGGATATTAGTCCGATTCTGGGCAGCAAGCATATCTACGAGTACCGCAATAAACTCGAATTCACCTGTGCAGACCGCAAGTGGTTGCCGTGGGAAATGATCGAGGCCGCTGGCGGATTGGATAAGATAGACTGCTCGTACGGTCTTGGTTTTCATATTCCCAATTGCTTCGACAAGGTACTGGACATCGAGGAGTGCCACCTGATGCCTGAGATCAATAATCGTATAAGGAATTACGTGCGTGCGTATGCGAGAGAGAACGGACTGAGTTTCTACAACGAACATACCCACCAGGGATTGCTGCGCAATCTGATTCTACGCAATAACCATAAAGGAGAGTTGATGTTGGTCGTTTCCTTCGGAGAAGCAATCAGTAATCAGCCGTCAGCTTTCAGCCTTTTAGAACATTTGCATCAGGAGTTTCCGGAGGTCATTGCTCTACTCTACGTCGAGAACACCAAGTTCAACGACACGATCGGCGATTTGGACGTGAAGGTCTATTTCGGTCAGGACCACATTATGGAAGAAATGGAGGGTCTGCAGTTCAAAGTCGGTCCCAAATCGTTTTATCAGACCAACACCGAACAGGCGTACGAGCTCTATAAAGTAGCACGAGATTTTGCGGAACTGAAAGGTAACGAACTGGTGTACGATCTCTATACGGGCACAGGCACAATTGCTAATTTTGTGTCTCGTCAGGCACGGCAAGTCATTGGTATCGAGTACGTACCGGAAGCGATAGAAGACGCTAAAGTTAATTCGAAGATTAATCAAATCAAAAACACACTCTTCTTCGCAGGAGACATGAAAGATATTTTGAATGATGATTTCGTGGCACAACACGGTCGTCCGGATGTCATTATCACCGATCCGCCGCGTGCCGGCATGCATGAGGACGTAGTGAATGTGATTCTGAATGCAGCTCCCAAACGGATCGTATATGTGAGCTGTAATCCTGCGACGCAGGCACGCGATTTGGCGCTACTCGATAAGCAGTACAAGGTCACAAAAGTGCAACCAGTCGATATGTTTCCGCACACGCAACATGTAGAAAATGTGGTTCAGTTATGCTTGCGTTAATCCTCTTCATATATTTTGTTTCGTTTGCAGATAAGCCGCAAACAGACACTCCGGCTTTGTCCGAACGTGCATTGGAGCAACGTGCGAAATGGAACATTGCGACGGATGAGCTGGATTATCCGGTGAGTGCATTTTATCTGGACAGTTTGCAACGTATGGGAATACAAATACACCACACGAGCCGATGGTTCAACGGAGCAACGGTGGAGATGAGCACGACCCTAGCCGCACAAGTAGAAGCCATCTCTTTTGTAACAAACGTCCAGATGACGCGGGACGACAGTTATCCTATATACGGTGCGGTAAAAAGGAGTGCCCTTCTAGGCGGAAGCCGCTCCTCCCGTTCATCGGGAGGACGCTCCGGGACGGACGAACAGTTAGATCTGTTCAATCTCCGGCCTTTGCATGAAGCGGGTTTTGAGGGGCAAGGTATCTTGATGGCGATATGTGACGGGGCATTTTACAATGCCAACACGATGAGTTGTTTTCGGCACGAACAAGAACTGGGACATTTTGATTTCACGGACGACGCAGATGATTTTTACGGTAGTTCCGGTGCGCACGGAATGGAGTGTCTAAGTACGATATCCGGTATTCAGGACGATTTCTACGGTGCTGCAACTCGTGCAAACTATTATCTGATGCGATCGGAAGAGATGCCATCTGAGAGTCCGAAAGAGATGGATAATTTAGTAGCGGCGCTGGAGAAAGCGGACTCGTTGGGTGTTAATGTATTTTCCGTATCCTTAGGTTACGCATATTTTGACAACAATACCTGGACCATCCGCCAGGAAGATCTGGATGGAAAGACCTATCGTTGTTCGCGTGCCGCAACGATAGCGGCCCGTAAGGGTATGTTGGTCTGCGTAGCAGCGGGAAACGAAGGAAATAAAGAATGGCATACTATTTCCGTTCCGGCCGATGCAGACAGTATACTCACGGTCGGTGCAGTAGATACGGACAGCGTGATCGGTGCGTTCTCCAGTTTCGGTCCCTCTGCGGACGGACGTATCAAACCGGAAGTGTGTGCGGTAGGTGCACAAACGACGCTGATCAATCCGAACGGCACGATTGTCACCAGCAACGGAACCAGTTACGCGACCCCGCTGATTGCCGGTTTGGCAGCCTCGCTCTGGTCTGCCCTACCGGATGAGAATTCGATGCAGATACGCGAACGTATTCTGCAGTCCTCCAACCGCTACCGGAACCCCGATATGCAACAATACGGATATGGTATTCCGGATGCATGGAAAGCTTACACGATGGCTTTGGGAGTACAGAATACAGAGCACAGCGTACAGAATACAGACACCCGCAAGATCCTGCACGGCAACCAGATACTGATCGTGCGGTTCGGTCATATCTATAATCTGGCGGGACAGCGTGTGCAATAGGCACAAAAAAAGGTAGGCTAACTACATCGCACCGCTACAACCTCGTACCCTTGCTACGGTCAAGTCCTGGGGGAGTTCGGAGGGAGCTGGTCGTATAGCACCTACCTAAATCGGCTGCAAAATTACTGCTTTTTTTTGAATTATGCAAATTTTTTTAAGAAAATTAATTCAAAATCACGGGATAATATACTTTGTATATTATAAGTATAAGCAGGATACGGTAAAGTATCGGGATAGATAGGGTGTTGATAGTTTTTTCATGTTAGAAAACTTCATTATAGGACGAATTAAGGCGGAATTACCGTTTGAACCCAACGCAGAGAAAGAAGGACTGCTGCAAGCGCTGGGGACTTTTCTGGTGAGCCGTGACTCTCGTAAGGCATTCATCTTACGTGGTTATGCCGGCACCGGAAAAACCAGTGTAACGAGTGCTTTGGTGCGGGCTTTGAAAGGTTTAAAGCAACCGTGTATCCTACTCGCCCCTACCGGACGTGCCGCCAAGGTGTTGAGTCGTTATTCAGGAGAACAAGCGTACACGATTCATAAGAAGATCTACCGCCAGAATCAGTTAGGGGTCGAGGCGTTTTCGTTGAGTGACAACTTATATAAGAATACCTTGTTTATCGTCGATGAGGCCTCGATGCTAAGCGGGGAGCGGGATAACATGACTTTCGGTAGCGGATGCCTGCTGGATGACCTGGTACGCTACGTGTATAATGGTCAAGGGTGCAGTCTGCTGCTCTTGGGAGATGATGCCCAGTTACCCCCGGTAGGAAGTGAGTTAAGTCCAGCTTTGAATGCGGATTACATGCAGCATAGTTATGAGCTGTCAGTAGTTAGTTTTCAGTTAACGCAAGTAGCCCGGCAAGCCTTGGACAGCGGCATTCTTAGCGAAGCTACAAGACTAAGGGGATTACTGAAAAATCCGATTAATCCGAATAATCCGATTACCCTGAATCCGAACGACAAAGATATCATCAAGGTGCCGGCCGGAGAGGCGATTGAGTATCTGGAGAACAGTTGGCGGGAAGTAGGACCGGAAGAGACTTTGATTATCACGCGCAGCAATGTAATGACTAATTTGTACAACGGGGGCGTACGTGCGCGAGTATTATATAAGGAAGAGGACCTGTCGAACGGAGATCGGCTACTGGTGACGAAAAACAATTATTTCTGGGCCAAAGAGTACGAAGACTTGGAGTTTATCGCTAATGGCGATATGTTTGTGATCGAGCGTTTGTATAACCGCCATGAGATGTATGGTTTTGAGTTTGCCCGCGCGTCTTTGCGTTCGGTAGATTACAACTGGGAGATTGAGGCGCTGGTGTGGATCGACACCTTGAAAACCGATACTCCGGAAGCCAATTATGCGTTGCAGAAGACCTTGTTTAGTCATATTGCAGAGGATTATCCGGAGATACGAAACAAGAAAGAACTGGTAAAAAAAATCTACGATTCGCCGTATTACAATGCCCTTCAGGTGCGGTTTGCCTATTGTGTAACTGGGCACAAAGCCCAAGGCGGACAATGGAGGCACGTGTACATTGATCCCCCACCCGATGACCTTAGATGGCTCTATACCGCCGTCACCAGAGCTACTGAAAAAATCTATATATTGCGATAATTTTTAGAAAAATTATAAATTATTTGCGTATATGGATTTTTTTTTGTAATTTTGCACGCAAAAATGGATTTAATAACAAACAAAAATCTATATTTACGTATGAATTGCAAACATTTACATGTACTCATTGCTATTCTGGCAGTCGGCATGTTGGCAAGTTGTCATTCAGACATCGATCTCCAAAATGTGGACAAGAAAGCAGAATTGCAAATGGGTTTGGCGCTACCTATTGGTAGTATCCATGCTACGCTTATCGACTTCGTTGGAGGCGGTAAAGTGGACAATCTGTATGTAGAAAACGGTATGCTGACGTGGCGTGACACGTTCCCCGATTCGAAACAGTTCCACGCGGTGAAGATGGACAAAGACACCACTTCCAAAGATTTCTCGCTGTTGGTTTATACGCAGTTGAGTGACTCGGGTGCTATTTCCGGAGGTGTAGTTCCGGGCGACGACAGCAAGCAGTGGCATCTGCCGTTTGATCTGGAGTTGACGTTTAAGGGTATTAACGATGCGCTGGGTAACGAGCGTGTGGATAGTGCACTGATCTCAGAGGCCAGTTTCATTACCTGTTTGAAGAAGAAAGATTTCGATCTGGAATGGGCTTGGATTGACTCGATTGTCTTGGATTTAGGCTCACAGGTTCGCCGTCATGATGGAAACACCATGCGCGTGTATGAGCGCGGACAAGCCGGTGGTTTCGATCGCGAGATGTATACCACGGTGGATAATTTCTCGCTCTGCATGATGGATGATCCTTCCAAGGCTCCGAGCAGAACCAATGTGGTGAAATCAGCGAAATTCAAAACGCATATCTACTTCACGATCCCGACGGGTTATAGCGTACCGGTTACTACCACTTCGGAAATCACCTACACGCAGAAAGTGCGTTTCATCCATTATCGTGCTATCTGGGGTTACTTCAAACCCTCGAGCGATATGTTTGTTGAGGTTAAAACGCCAATTGGAGAGCGTATGGGTAGTTTGAGTTTCTTGCAGAGCGGTAACTATCCTTTCTCGGATCCGGAGATGAAGGTGGAGATCACGACGCAGATTGCCGGTATCATGCGTATCGACAGTTGTTATGTCTTCGCGCAGGATCCGGAGGGTCACCGTACGTACGCTAATTTCGATGGTGACACGATCAAGAACTACGTGCCGCTGGTAGGTACCCCGCTCGACCCGCACACCAGTACAATCGGTGCTTCGACGATGTTGTACACGATTTTCGACAAGCGTTCGGATAGAGGACATATCGATGACCTGTTCGGTAAGATTCCTGATTCGCTGGGCTATAAGTTCAAAGTGGATTTCGATACCAAGCTTTCTCAGCAGGTTCGTATGACTCCGGAGGATTCGATTAAGATCAATGCGATTTGTACCCTGCCTATGCAATTTAACAAGGGTCTTTATATTGAATATAACGATACGCTTAATGATGTGAAGTTGAGTCAGTACAGTTTGGACTCCATGATGGCCGGTTCAAACGTGATCGACAGCATCAAATCGACGGATATCACACTCTTCATGACGGCTTACAACGATATCCACGCAACCATCCGTGGCGTGATGCGTTGTTATGACAAGGACGGAAAGATGGTAATGGATCCGGCAGATAAGGCGAAACCTTTCCTGCTCTTCCCGCAAGACACGTTATTGTTCGATGCACCTAAGTTTGAGCTCAAGAGCAACACGTGGGGGATGTCCGCTCCGGGTCAGAACGTACTTACCGCTAAGCTGAACAAGCAACAGGTAGATGTGCTGCCGAGCATCAAGCGAATCATCTTTAAGGGTGTCATTGACGATCGTTCGCTGCAATATACATTCGATAAAGGGGAAAACAAGGTGGTTAAGTTCACCGACGACCAGGGGCTGAACATTCAACTTGGTTTGACCACGCAAGCGGATGTGATACTGAATTTGGGTAAAACCGAAAATAAAAAATAAGGAGGGCTGAATCATGAAAACGAAAAAATATATTCTCGCAGCCCTTGTGGCAATGTTTGCTATCAGTGCAAGTGCGCAACAGGTAACGACCCTCTATTTTTTGGAGAACGCCCCGATGCGTCACACGATCAACCCGGCCTTCCAACCTGTCAGCAGAGGTTACATCAACTTCACACCGCTCGGATGGATGGAGTATAGTTTCGGAAACAACTCGTTGACGATGAACGACCTCATCTTTACGGCCAGGGATCCCAAAACGGGTCAGATGCAGACGGTAACGGTGCTCCACCCTAATGCTGACAAGCAGAAGTTCCTCAAACAACTGCACAGTATGATGTATATTAACGGAGACATCAATATCGGCATCCTCAACATGGGTTTCCGTGTAAAGGAGAAAGGATTTGTGACGATTGGTGTCAACGAGCGCGTAGAGTTAGGTCAGACAGAGCCTAAGTCGCTGTTTAATTTCCTGTTAGGCGGTGGTTTTGCGGACTTGAGCGGTGGTTTGAACACCATTACCCTCTCCGGTATGGGTACCGGTTTAAAGGCATATACCGAGGTAAGCGGTGGTTACAGCCATCAGCTTAACGAGCATTGGACCATTGGTGGTAAACTCAAAGTACTGCTCGGACAAGCGTATGTAGGACTGAATGCAAAAACCCTCAATCTCTATGCTAACCAAGAGGCCTGGAAATTAGGAGGAAACATGAATCTCGAGATTGCAGGTCCGCTCAACATGGAGTATCTGGACCAGTTTGCGCAAGATAAAACCGGTAAGGAGATTTATGAGTCCTTCAATGGTGTAGGAACTGCTCCGAAGATTGATTTCGGCAAGTTGGTTGACACATCTGATTTGACGAAGCTGATTACGCCTGCCGGTTATGGAGCAGCCATCGACTTCGGTTTTGCATGGAAACCAATCAAGCAATTGCAGATTAGTGCTGCTTTAACGGATCTTGGCTTCATCTATTGGAGCAATAGCGATCGTTTTGAGTGCGTAATGGATAGTGCAAAAGCGAAATTCACGGGTGCCGGTCAGGTGGAATACAGTCAGTATCAAGATCAGAACGGACAGTTCAACACGCAGATGCTGATGGATTCAGCTATGAATAATTTGATGAACATGCTGACCGGTGTGACCTTTGGTAAATCGCAGAAGAAAGGTTTTGCACGCATGACCTCGGCTCGTCTGAATGTAGGTCTGGATGCCAATTTCTGGGACAACCGCATCGGCATCGGTGTCGTTTCTGCTACCCGTCTGTACAACGCACGTTTGTACGAGGAGGTAACCTTTGGTTTTGCCTTCCGTCCGGTCAACTGGTTCAATATCGCTGCTACCTATTCGCTGATGAACAACGGTAAGTACAGTAATATTGGTGCCGGTCTGGGCTTCATGCCGTACGACGGTATCAACCTCACACTGGCGATGGATTATATCCCGACCAGTTATGCCAAGATGCCGAACTCGAACATGTATGTATTGCCGGACAAGACCAAAATGTTCAACCTCGCGCTGGGCTTCTCCATCTGCTGGGGTTCCAATCGCAAGGACTCGGATAAGGACGGTGTATGGGATAAGATCGATATGTGTCCCGAGACTCCTGTGGGCGTTAAAGTGGACAAACAAGGTTGTCCGGAAGACGCCGACAAAGACGGAATTCCTGATTACCTCGACAAATGTCCCAACACCTTACCGGAAGCTGTTTCGTTTATTGACGAGAACGGCTGTGACAAGGATACGGACGGTGACGGTATCGAAGACTACCGTGATCTGTGTCCGGATACTCCGGAAGAGGCTCGCGGATATGTAGATGAGATGGGTTGTCCGCTCGATAGCGACGGCGACGGTGTATCCGATTATATGGACGAGTGCCCTGGTACTCCGGAAGCAGCTTACGGTCAGACAGACGGTCGCGGTTGCCCGCGTGATAGCGACGGTGACGGTGTACCTGATTATATGGACGAGTGTCCGAACACGCCGGAGGCTTCGTACGGTATGATTGACATGAAGGGTTGTCCGCTCGATAGTGACGGTGACGGTGTACCTGATTATATGGATCAATGTCCTGGAACTCCGGCTGACGCACGCGCTACGGTGAATGAGTTCGGTTGTGCTAAGGATACCGACGGCGACGGTGTAGAAGACTGGAAAGATGAGTGTCCGGGAACTCCAGAGGCTGCTCGCGGATTTGTAGATGCTCGCGGTTGTGTACTGGATACCGATAATGACGGTGTACCTGATTATCTGGATAAATGTCCGACTGTAGCCGGTCCGAAGGCTAACAAGGGATGTCCGGAAGTAAAACGCGAGGTACGTCAGTTGCTCCAGAAAGCAATGCAAGGTATCGAGTTCGAGTCCGGCAAGGCTACTATTAAACCGAAGTCCTACCCGCTCTTGAACCAAATTGCGAAGATCTTCATCGACAACAAAGACTATATCATTGAGGTACAAGGTCACACGGATAACACGGGTAAGGCAGAGATCAACCAAGAGCTGTCTGAGAAACGTGCAAATGCCGTACGCGACTACCTGATTGCTCAAGGTGTTGACTTCCAACGTCTAACGGCTGTCGGCTACGGTCCGGATCAACCGATCGCAGACAACAGCACCAAGGCCGGTCGTGCAAAGAATCGTCGTGTTGAGTTCAAGATCAGCTTCGAGGAGGTTCATTATGAGAGCGTGATGGATCAGGCTGATCCTACTCCGGCGCAATAATTGAAAATTGTAAAATTTATATATTATGGGAAGAGCTTTTGAATATCGTAAAGCAACAAAACTGAAAAGATGGGGACACATGTCCCGCACATTCACCAAGTTAGGTAAAGAAATCACGATTGCAGCACGCGAGGGTGGACCGGATCCGGATTCCAACCCGCGTCTGCGTACACTCATCCAGCAGTGTAAACGTGAGAACATGCCGAAGGATAACATCGATCGCGCTATCAAGAAAGCGACTGATAAGTCATCGGAGGGTTATAAGGAAATCAACTACGAGGGATACGGTCCTCACGGCATCGCTATCTTCGTAGAGACAGCCACCGATAACCACATGCGTACAGTAGCGAACATCCGCTCCTACTTCACCAAGTTCGGCGGTACACTCGGTACACAAGGTTCGTTGCAGTTCCTCTTTGACCGCAAGGCATGCTTCACCGTAACAATGAAGGACGGCATCGATCTGGATGAACTGGAGCTTGAGCTCATTGACTTCGGTGTGGAGGAACTCGGTGTGGACGAAGAGGAGAACACGATTGTGATCTACTCGGACTTCAACGAGGCAATTAACATGCAGAAGTACCTCGAGGAGCACGGCTTTGAGATCCAAGCCATGGAGTTTGTTCGTATCCCGAACGATACTAAGGAACTGAGTGACGAGCAACGGGAGTCTGTTCAGAAACTCATCGACAAGATCGAAGAGGACGAAGATGTGCAGAACGTTTTCACCAACATGGCATAACAAAGTTGAATGTTGAAAGTTGAAGGTTTAATGATTATATCTGAATACTTCAAATTAAGCGATCGTCAGGCTGAGCAGTTTGCTCAGCTTGACGCGCTTTATCGCGACTGGAACAGCAAGATCAACGTCATCTCGCGTAAAGACATCGACAATCTGTACGAGCACCACGTGCTGCACTCGTTGGCGATAGCCAAACTACTGCCGTTCCAACCAGGAACAAGCATCATGGACGTCGGTACAGGAGGCGGTTTTCCGGGTATTCCGTTGGCGATTCTGTTTCCGGAGTGCCAGTTCCTGCTCATCGATTCGATCGGTAAGAAGATTAAGGTAGCAACAGAGGTGGCTAAATCCTTAGGGCTCACCAATGTGATCTGCAAGCAGGAGCGCGTGGAGGAAGAGAAACAGAAGTTTGACTTCGTCGTTTCCCGTGCCGTGATGCCCCTACCCGATTTAGTAAAACTGGTGCAGAAAAACATCTCCAACAAACACCGCAATGCCGTGCCGAATGGACTGGTGGTGCTCAAAGGAGGAGACCTGAAGGAGGAGATTGCACCGTATAAAGAAGTGGAAGTAACGCCTTGCAGCAATTACTTCCACGGTGATTGGTTTATTGGCAAGCAGGTTATTTACCTGCCTCTATAACTTGCCCCTGCAGGGTATACGTTTTAGCTCCGCGCTGGATAAGAATCTGTCCGTCGCGGAGTATTTTTTTGCTCTCTACTACTGACTCCACACTCTCAATACCTTCGGTAGAAGGTGTATAACCGTCGTCCATCGGCTCTTTGTGCGTCATAGCGTAATCGAGATACATCTCTAACATCGTATAGCCGGAAGCATGGCGGACGTTATTATCAGGCGTGTTCGGGTCGCAGCCGTTAGCACTCTCCCACTCGTCCGGCATACCGTCCTTATCCGTATCCACTAATGCCTCAACGGACGGATAATCATAAAATCCCTCTGCATCCTCTTCGGTATCGATGATTCCGTTTCCACGCGATGCGCCACTATAGGTCGCTTTCTTATTGCGTGTGTCATCCACCAACCGCAGTTCCACATGATCGCGCGGGAAACAACCTGCTGTATCCAGTACGGTCTGAAACGCGTCTTCAGCTGTCTGGAAATCACTTACGGCATAGGCATACATATCAAAATCATAGCGGCCATAGATGGAATCCTCCGTCCAGCGCCACCAAGGTGTCTTAGGACGAATCAAAGTATCTACGCGTAGTGTATCCACCTTGTTATAAGGCGATTTACCGCTTACAGCAGACCAGTTATCCGCGGTAGCGGCAGGTACTCCGTCAAACACATTTCCGGAGAGGTACCATTGGCTCGGTCCCCATGAATGATCTTGTGGCGCATCTTTGTGAGTCCTGCCAACCTCTACCGAGAAGAAATATTTCTTGTTGGTAGTATTTGGTCCTACCTTATAATAGTTATTGATGAAATTGCACTCATGCGCCGAGTTAAGACCATTATATTCACCTTCCGCTAATTTAGCAGTATTCTCTCCGCCATAACAACCGTTCGAACCGCCCTCGAAATTATACTGCACATTATTGATATAATCCAGATAAACCACCCAGTCGTTACTATATGCGCCGTTAAAACGGCACGAACGTTTATTGTTATGAACCAATAAGTTATGATGATACGTAGCCGGCGAACCGCCCCATTGACAACCATAGGCACGCTGGCCTTTCTTGTGACCCGCGTCGTACAAACCTTCATGCACAATACAATATTGCACCGTGATAAAATGGCTGTCATAGGAGTTCATGTTTTCCTCCATAGACCATCCGAAATCGCAATGGTCGAAGATATAACTCTCACAGTTCTCCGCCCCAACAGCGTTAGCATCCAACAATTTACCATTTACATCGTACTGGCCCAAACGGAAGCGGATATTTCGGACAATAAAATTATTCGAACCGCTAAACTTCACTTTATGATGAGTAATCACAATTCCCATTCCGGGAGCTGTCTGACCAGCCAAAGTAAAGTTGGAACGCCTATTTAGATTCAATTCTTTGACGAGCCGGATCTCTCCGGTTACGGCAAAGCAGACGGTCAGCGGCTCGTCCGGATATTGTTTCATCGCCCAGCGCAACGAACCTTCGGTGGCACCTTCGGCATCGTCCGCCAGCGTCGTCACATACACCACTTTACCTCCTCGACCACCGGAGGTGTATTTACCAAATCCCTCTGCACCAGGGAAAGCAACAATCGTATCCGGCAGCACAGCCGCAGACAAGGACCAAAGGGACAATGTACAAAGTACCAAAGTTAAAAATTTTTTCATTGTATTTCTTGGGTTAAAGCGCGCCATAGTGCGTCATCGGGCACCGGTGCCGTAATACATATATTTTCTTTTTTTACAGGATGAATAAATTCTATTTTACGGGCGTGCAAACAAATACCGCCATCCGGATTAGAACGCTTGGCGCCATACTTGAGATCGCCCTTTATAGGACAACCGATAGCCGCCAACTGGCAACGTATCTGATGATGCCGTCCGGTTTCCAAGTTCACTTCCAAAAGCGTGTAATGTTCGCCCTTAACAAGCGTCTTATACGACAAGACAGCCTGTTTCGCCTCTTTGGCATCGGGTTTGGCGATATACGATTTGTTCTGCGCCTCATTACGCACAAGCCAATTCTCTAATCGCGCCTCCGGTACTTTCGGACAACCTTGCACGATAGCCCAGTACGTTTTGCGAATCTGCTCATGGCTTTTGAACATCTCATTAAGCCTCGTCAACGCTTTGCTGGTTCTGGCAAAGAGCACTACCCCGCTCGTCGGTCGATCCAGACGATGCGTCACACCCAAAAACACCTCACCGGGCTTGTTGTACTTGTCCTTTATATATGCCTTCACCGTCTCGCTCAGAGGCGTGTCACCCGTCTTATCGCCCTGAACAATCTCGTTGCAGGTCTTGTTGACGGCTATAATATGGTTATCTTCGTATAAAACGGTCATGACATTTTCTCATTTTGTCATTTTCTCATTTTCATATTTACAAAAACCGGACACCGAAATAAAGAACGGCATTCCAGTCCCAAGTCATCGTTCTCATGCGTATCTCGGGATTAAAGGTGAGCGTACTGGTAGAACCGGTAGCAATCATTCGATCTTTCGCCTTGAAACGGATATTATTCACCACCGTATTAAATGCCAACACAAACCGCGGCGAGATATTATACACCAACGCCACTTTAGCTTGTCCCGTGATATAAACAGGGAACTCGGGTTTGATTTTACGGCTGAGAATAAGGTTATAACCTGCTTCATCGGGCATGAACATCCGGTCGTCGCCGGTAATGATCATTCGGTTCAAGACAGCCAACATCGGTGTCGCCGAGACATGCAAAAGGAATTTCCCTTTATTCGGCGTGTAGTTATACCCATAACCTGCTCCGATAGCTATCTGGTAAAGCTCCATCTCATTGACGCCTCCGGTTCGCGAGATAAGCGCATCGCTCAAAAGCGCCATGCGGGAGTAGATAAAATCCGCCACGATAAGAGCAGAACCTGCCGACTTGCGCTGAATGAACGAAGCGTTGAAAGCCGCAGGCATAGAGAACTTACGCCGGTTAAGCGCCACATAGCCGGAAAGGAAGAACGTGGTCGTAGCTATGTCACCGCTTCCAACTTCCAGTTTACCTCCTGTCCCGGAAGACTCAATACCTCCGCCGGAGAACGTAGTTTTACGCCTAAAGAGTTCTATTCCGAAACCATTCTGCAAAATAGAAAACTTAAAGTTCGAATACCCTCGAAACAGATCCACAGAATAACCGATATTCGTATTCCGATACGAGAAAATGAGTCCCAATTTAGGAGTTATATTGGAGCCAAAACTCATATTGACGTTCTCGTAATAAGGAATGTCGTTGCATTTCATCGAGGTATAAACACTCCCCCAGTCACCGCTAATCGCTATGCGAAAACGATGTTGCGGCAGCATAAGATAGTTCGGATCGACATTTTTCATAAAGAAACGATCGGCTCTATCTAACAGTCGGTTGATCCAGTTCTTGCGCCGTTCGGTGGTATGAATAGGCGGAATCGGCACTTCCTCTATCGGCAAGAAATAAGCGCTGTCCACGGGATGCAGGTACATAGGAATAGTGTCCTGCGCAACAGCAGAAACACTCATCCATAATCCTATTATCCACAACAGACGCTTCATCTTCCTTCTATTTAGCGCTCCGCTGCCGTACCGCCTCATAGATAAACACACCGGCTGCCACGCTCACATTGAGGCTCTCGATCACTCCGGTCATGGGCAGACGCACTTTGTCGGTACAGAGTTTGAGGTTCTCCTCATAGATACCTTTCTCCTCCGAGCCCATCACAATACAAGTCGGAACGGTCATATCCACTTCGGTGTAGTTACGGTCCGTATGTTCGGTAGCTGCCACAATGCGAAGACCACTTTCTTGCAGATATTGCAGTGCGTTCTGAAGGTTCTCCACTTTGCAGATCGGCAAACTATGCAATGCCCCCGCAGAGGCCTTCACCGCATCGCCGTTAATCGCCGCACTCCCACGCGTACCTATTATTAGCGCGTGTACACCTGCGCACACGCATGTACGAGCAATAGCGCCGAAATTACGGACGTCCGTCACGCCGTCCAGTAACATCAAAAGTGGTGTCTTGCCTTCGTCATACAGGCTCTGCACGAGGCTATCTAATGGAGTGAACTCAATCGGACTCAAGAAAGCAATCACGCCTTGGTGGTTCTTGTCCGTAAACTGATTCAGTTTCTCCAGCGGTACCCGCTGAATCTGCGTACCGGTGCCTTCTAACTTCAGCAACAACTCACGGCCGATAGCCGAAGACATATCCCTGCGGATCAGCACTTTATCCAGCACCTTACCCGCATCAATTGCCTCCATCACGGCCCGGATACCAAAGATCATCTCCTTCTCCGGTGGACGCTTTGTGTCATACTTTTGTTTCTGTATCATAGTTTAATATTTTAGCCAATTGATAAATTCCATAGGATCGGTGGTAAACGCCATCGGTTCTGCAACCTGATGTCCGTACGCATCCAGCTGCACGTAGAACGGCTGCGCGTTAGCGCCATATAACTCTCGTTGAATACGCGAGTTCTCATCGCCTATTCCATCCCGTTTGTCATCCACAAACAACTCGATAAACACATAGTTCTGCAGACGCGCCTTCACGCTATCGTCGTCCAACACATAGGCTTCCATCTTACGGCAGTTCACACAACCGTATCCGGTAAAGTCGATGATAACCGGTTTGCCTTCCTGACGTGCGTAGGCCAGGCCCTCCTCATAGTCGTTGAAAACCTCGCGTCCCTCTATCTCCATAGGTGGTGCAAAAGCAGCTATCGCTTTCACCGGTGCGCCCCAGAGTCCGGGAACGAGGTAAATCGCAAACGCAAAAGACAGCACGGCTATCGTCTTCCCTACCCAACTCTTACGAATCAGATAGATTCCGATTCCTGCAAAACAGCCTATCCAGATAGCAATAAATAGCCACCGCGGCAGGATACCCCAGCCGTACGCCATATCAGCGACGCTCAGGAACTTCAACGAAAGAGCCAACTCCAAGAAAGCCAGTGTCACTTTGAAACTCGTCATCCAGTCGCCGGACTTCGGTGCTTGTTTCATCCATTCCGGGAACATCGCAAAGAGCGAGAATGGCAAGGCAAGCGCAATCGCAAATCCCAACATGCCCATCGTCGGTGCCAATAAGGACTTACCGGCCGCTTCTACGAGCAGCGTACCGATGATTGGTCCTGTACAACTAAACGACACAATTACCAAGGTGAAAGCCATCAGTAAGATACTCAGGAATCCACCGGTTGAACGTGCTTTGTTATCCAAGGCCGTAGACCAGGAATCCGGTAAAGTAATCTCAAATAGGCCAAAAAACGAGAGAGCAAATACCACCAACAGCAGGAAGAAGAATATATTTACTACCGCATTCGTACTCAGATCATTCAGGGCCGACGCACCAAAAAGCAGCGTCACTAACAATCCCAGCCCCACGTACAGCACTATGATACTGAGTCCATAGAGAATCGCGTCTCTCCTACCACCACCTTTCTTAAGGAAGAAGCTCACCGTCATCGGAATAATAGGCCACACGCAAGGCGTGAAGATGGCAAGTAATCCGCCTAAGAGACCGAGAATAAATATCCAGAGGAGCGACCTATCCCCTGTAGGCGATTTATCACCGTCCTGTAGCGAAGCGTCCTCTAAACTCTTATATTCCCATACCTCCGGTGCCATACACATTTTATCGTCACACGCATTGTACCGAATTGGTGTGAGTTCGTTAGCAGCCAGTATAATGACAAACGAATCTGCAAACTCCTCGTCAAACTCCCGTTCACCGAATTCAATGATATTCATGTGCCAACCCGGTTCAATCGCTGCCCGAATCCGCACACTATCTCCTATCGTTTCTCCACTCCAAGTCACAGGCTGCACTATCTGCGCAACCGCCCAAAGCGGCAACAAACAAACTAATATCGATAACAGTTTTCTCATTCTTCTCTTCGTATTTTAGCGCCGATGGCGTTGAGGCGATGCTCGATATCCTCATAGCCTCGATCAATCTGATCGATGTGATCAATCTTACTTGTTCCTTCCGCACTCATAGCGGCAATCAGCATGGCTATACCGGCACGGATATCGGGACTCGTCATGTTGTTATGCTTGAGCTGACGTTGATGATCGTGACCTACAACGACTGCACGGTGCGGATCACAGAGGATGATTTGTGCACCCATATCAATCAGTTTATCCACGAAGAACAGACGACTCTCGAACATCTTCTGATGAATCAGTACCGTACCTTTCGCTTGGGTCGCAACCACAAGCAGCACAGAGAGCAGATCCGGTGTCAGACCCGGCCACGGGGCATCGGCCACCGTAAGAATCGAACCATCCAGGAAGGACTCTATCTGATAGTGCTCCTGCGCAGGAATAAGGATATCGTCACCATCTACATCAATACGTATACCCAACCGACGGAAAGCGTCCGGAATGATACCCAGATCACGATAGCCTACGTTCTTGATACGCAGTTCCGAACCGGTGATAGCCGCCATGCCTATAAACGAACCGACTTCGATCATATCCGGCAGGAGTTTATGCTGCGCGCCATGAAGGGCTTTGACACCTTCGATGGTGAGGAGGTTAGATCCCACTCCGCTGATTTTCGCGCCCATATTGTTGAGGAGCCGGCAGAGTTGCTGCACGTAGGGTTCGCAGGCTGCATTGTAAATAGTCGTCGTACCTTCTGCCAGTACGGACGCCATGATGATATTGGCTGTACCAGTCACAGACGCCTCATCAAGCAACATATACGTGCCTTGCAAATGCTTACCATCAAAACGATAAGCCAACAAGTTCTGGTCGTACTCAAACGTTGCACCCAGATTGACCATACCTTGGAAATGGGTATCCAAACGACGACGACCGATCTTATCGCCACCCGGTTTCGCGTATGTTACTTCACCCAGACGTGCCAAAAGCGGACCAATCAGCATGACCGAACCACGCAGTTTATTGCATTTCTTCAGAAAATCGGCACTCCTCAGATACGCCGTATCCAACTCCCGTGCCGTGAACGCATAAGTACCCTTTGCAAGTTTCTCCACACGCACACCGATGGACGCGAGCAGGTCAATGAGGTTATTGACATCAAGGATATTTGGGAGATTGTTGATGACTACCGTTTCCTTGGTGAGCAGTACCGCACAAAGCACTTGCAGCGCCTCGTTTTTCGCACCTTGCGGGGTAATTGAACCATGTAACTTATGTCCTCCTTCTACGATAAAACTTGCCATATCAAATATAATTTACTTCCGGGTTAATCGATATATTGAATTTCTCTTTGACGCTCGCACTCACCTTGGCAGCCAGATCCATGATGTCTTGTGCAGAAGCGTGATTCGCGTTCACAATGACTAGCGGTTGCTTGGGCCACACCTGTGCTCCACCGAGCGTTTTACCTTTCCAACCGCATTGTTCAATCAACCATGCAGCAGGGATCTTCACACCTTGCGGTGTATCAAAATGCGGCATGTCGGGATACTTTTTCAGCAGTTCATTAGCTTGTTCTTGCGGCACAAACGGATTCATAAAGAACGAACCTGCCGAACCTACTTCACCTACTTTCGGCAACTTACCATTCCGCGTCTCGATAATCTCCTCACGCGTCTTCGTGGCATCGCCCGGTTTCACTTTATACACGACCGACGTAACGATATACTTACCCTTCAGTTCATGCTTGAAAGCGCTGTCCCGGTAGCCGAACTTACACTCTGCATTGGTAAACACGCGTTCTTCCTGCGTCTCGACATCGATGGTATATACGCGTTCAATAACGTCTTTCGCCTCTACGCCATACGCTCCTACGTTCTGCACGGCACTCGCTCCCACTTCACCCGGAATCAGGCTCAACTTCTCCAGTCCGCTATACCCCATATCCGTCAATTGCGCAATCATATCGTCCAATCGCAGACCATTCTGCGCCTCCACCGTCTCATCGTCCAGGAACTTGGCACGCGCCATGCCGGAATGGAGGATCACACCATCGAAATCCTTAGTAAACAACAGATTCGAACCCTGCCCTATATGCAGCATCCGTTCACCTTTATGTTCCTTCAGCACCTGCCGCAACTCGTCCAACGAGTAGTACTCGATGAACAACTTAGCCTTGGCGTCGATGCCGAACGTATTATACGGCAGAAGGGAGATATTTTCTTTTATCGTCATAAATAGTTTCTTTTTTCGAGATCACGTGATCACGAGATTACGAGATTATCAAATGCAGCAGGCATCGCTTGGCATTCTCCAATCGCCCCGTGGGGACAGTGAAACACTAACTACCTTCGGTCCATCCGGCATGGCAGAACGTTTGAACTGCTGCGTGCAGAAACGACGCATGAACACATTCAGCCACTTCTCAATCGTAGCGGCATCATACTGCTCCTCAAAAGCCTGGCAGGCCATGTAATGGATCTTCTCGCGGGTAAAACCGAAACGCAAGAAATAATACAGGAAGAAGTCATGCAAATCATACGGACCCACTTTATCCTCTGTCTTCTGCGCAATCTCGCCGTTCTCGTCAGTCGGCAACAACTCCGGTGATACCGGTGTCTCCACTACATCCAGTAAAATAGTACGCAACGGCTCTCCGTACAGGTTCTCTGCCGCATATCGCACAAGATATTTCACCAACGTCTTCGGTATTCCTGCATTCACGCTGTACATCGACATCTGGTCCCCGTTGTACGTGCACCAGCCTAAAGCCAACTCACTCAAATCACCCGTACCTACCACCAATCCGTTCAATTCATTAGCCAGATCCATCAGGATCATCGTGCGCACACGAGCTTGTGCGTTCTCGTACGTCGCGTCATGCACGTCCATATTATGCGCAATATCATTCAGATGCTGCGTCGTTACCTCGCAAATACTTATCTCACGATGCGTGATACCCAGTTCTTCCATTAACTGCAAAGCGTTCTGGTACGTTCGGTCACTCGTTCCGAATCCCGGCATCGTCACACCTACCACTCTACTCCGGTCATAGCCCAGCAGATCGGCTGTCTGCACACTTACCAGCAATGCCAACGTACTGTCCAAACCACCCGATATACCAATCACCACCGTCTGAGAATGTGTATGCTCCCATCTACGAGCCAATGCTGAAGTCTGGATAGAAAACACATCCATGCAGTATTGGTCTTCCTTCCCTTTCTTGGGCAAGAACGGTGTCGGAGAGAACGTACGATGGATCGGTTCAGTCATCTCTTCTTCCCGCTCGATAGGCGCCACGTTGATATGGCGGTAGTGTCCGGCTTTGTCCTTCGTGAAGTTCGTATTTCGTTGCCGATCCGTACGCAGACGCTCAATATCAATCTCCTGGATGATCATCGTACTTTCGCGTTGAAAACGCTCTCCTACCGTGAGGATATCCCCGTTCTCAGCAATATACGTACTGCCGGAGAACACCACGTCGGTTGTACTCTCGCCTACACCCGAACTGGTATACACGTATCCGCAATGAACCCGTGCGCTTTGTTGCTTAATCATCTGACGACGGAAGATATGTTTGCCGATGATGCAGTTCGAACTTGACAAGTTGAAGATAATCTCTGCACCTTGAATCGCCAACTGGGTCGAAGGAGGTAACGGACTCCACAGGTCCTCGCAGATCTCTATACCAAAGGTATAATTCCTGGTGCAGAATAGCAAATCCGTACCGAACGGCACCTCTCCGCTCCAAATCTCTATCTTCGGAATACGAGGTGCGATGCCACCGGGCGTGTACTCACGTGCTGCACGACCACTCGTAAACCAACGTTTCTCGTAGAACTCACCCGTGTTCGGCAGATTCACTTTCGGTACCACACCCATTACTTCACCGTCGCTCATCACAAACGCACAGTTGAACAGGTCGTTATCCACCGGCAGCGGAGCACCCACTAACACAATAATCGCCTTACCGCGCGTATAGTCACACAACGCCTCCAACTCCCGCATACTGCTCTGCTGCAAGGCTTGCGTGAAGAACAAATCCGCACAGGTGTAACCCGTCAGACTCAACTCCGGAAAGCAGATCACCTCCACACCTTCCGCAATCGCCTCATCGATCTGCAACTTAATCTGCTCCGCGTTATATTGGCAGTCTGCCACCTTCATCGTCGGCACTGCTGCCGCTACTCGTACAAATCCAAAATTCGTATTCATAAATTAAAAACCTTTGCGACTGCAAAGGTACTGCTTTTTTTTGAGATACACAAGATTTTCGCCAAAAAACTTGCATAATTCATTTTTTTGTTGTACCTTTGCACCGCAAAAACAGATAGTACGACAATGAAAAAGTTTATGACTCTTATCGGAATTGTGCTCAGTGCTGCCGTCATGGCGCAGACCGACACTATTCCTTCAACCAACGACAGTACGGAAGGATTCCGTTTTACCACCATCGACAGCGTAGCCATCACACCAGTCAAGGACCAGAACCGCAGTTCGACCTGTTGGGCATTCTCCACCCTTGGTTTCCTGGAGTCCGAAGTGTTGCGCACCAAAGGTATCGAGCTGGATTTCAGCGAGATGTATGTGGTCAGCAAGACCATGATCGATCGCGCGACATACTGCGTTCGCCTCTATAACGAACCGCATTTTGCACCCGGCGGTTCGGCATATGACGTGATCTACTGCATGTCTCACTATGGTCTGGTGCCGCAAGAAGCCATGCCCGGTATCCGATACGCATGGACCAAGAACGACACCTTACCGGTACATAGTGAGTTGGATCATGTGGCTTCCGGTTACCTCAAAGGGCTGAGCGGACTCAAACGCATCAGTCCGGTGTGGCGCGAGGGCCTGCAGGCCATCTACGACACCTATCTGGGGTCGTGTCCGGAAGAATTTGTATATGAAGGCAAGAAATATACGCCAAAGTCCTTCGTACAATTCCTGGGTCTCAAAGAAGATGACTACATCTCCATCACGTCCTACACCCATCATCCTTTCTATGAGCGCTTTGCGCTCGAGGTGCCGGATAACTGGCGCATGGATCAGATGTACAATGTCCCGATGGAGGACATGATGCGCATCATCGACAACGCTCTGGCCAACGGTTACACCCTCGCTTGGGGCGCCGACGTGAGTGAGATTGGTTTCACGCGCAAGGGTATCGGTGTCGTGCCGGACGAGGATAACGGTGCCGATATCACAGGTAGCGACATGGCCAAATGGGTCGGCATGTCCAACGACAAGAAGAAAGAGGAGCTAACCAAGAAGCCCCTGCCGGAGAAGACCATTACCCAACAAATGCGCCAGGATGCGTTCGACAACTGGGAGAACACCGATGACCACGGCATGCAGATCTTCGGTACCGCACAGGACCAGAACGGCAAGCGGTACTACATGATCAAAAACTCCTGGGGCACCTTGCGTTCGGACTACAAGGGTATCTGGTACGTCAGCGAGGCGTTCATGCAATATAAAACGAATGACATCCTTGTTCACAAGAATGCCATACCGAAAGATATCCGCAAAAAACTCGGCCTCTAAAAGCTAAGCTTTTAAGTAATCTCTGAGGCGGTTCAGCGCCTCAGACAGCACTTCGCGGGAAGTAGCTAAATTGATACGCACGTATTTCTCACCGCCGTACATCTCGGATGGATTGAAGAGTACGTGCGCTTTTTGTGCCAGGTCGTGACAGAATTGCTCTGCCGAGACACCCAAAGCCGCAATATTGACCCAGGCCAGATACGTGCCCTCCGTCTCATGGAGCTGCAACATCGGCAGGTGTTCGTGCAGGAAATCACGCAAATAACAGTAGTTTCCGTACACGTATTCATTCAGCTCATCTAACCATGCTTCCGACTCATTATATGCAGCCACCTGCGCCACCAAGCCAAACGGATTAAGACCGTTCACTTCATGTACCTCCAAGGCATGGTTCACCTGCGCAAACAGCTCTTTGTTGGGCACGTATATATTGGCGCAGAGCAGTCCGGCGATATTAAATGCCTTGCTGGCCGAAGTGCACACACAGAAATCCGTATCATCGCGCACGATGGACGCAAACGGTGTATAAGCATGACCCGGGAACGCAAACTCACAATGAATCTCATCGCTCAGCACAAACAGATGCTCGCGGCGCATGATATCCGCCAACCGCTCCAGTTCCTCCCTACTCCATACACGTCCGGTCGGGTTGTGGGGGTTACACAGCAGGAACACATCGGCATTCTTGGCTTTCGCCTCCACGTCTCCCCAGTTGATCTCAAAACGGTTATTGACCAATACCAGCGGAGAAGCCACCAACTCACAGCCCATATTTTCAATACAACTGAAGAAACAATTATACGCAGGCGTAAAAGTCAGAATCTTCAACGGTGCACCTTCCAGGTGATTTTTCCCGTACATCGTGCGATATTGCTCCATGCGCACCTCTAGCGCCGCAAATATAGCGGAGATAGCCGGTACCACAGCTGTCGTGTAGAGCAGATTTGTGTTGTTGATGCCC
Source organism: uncultured Bacteroidales bacterium (assembly GCA_902799875.1). The sequence goes on from CADCCH010000013.1 coordinate 25,499, forward strand.
TTCCAGCCGTGCCGACGCTCAAACCAGGAAGCCACCGCATCGTAGTTCGCCTGCGGCACAATCGAGTAACCGAAAACACCATGATCCAAACGGCGCTGCATCGCGTCACGAATCGGTTTAGCCGCCTTAAAATCCATATCGGCTATCCACAACGGCAGACAGCCCTCCGCACATTCTGAGTCCCATTTGTAGCAATCAGAACCCCTTCGATCCACATACTCCAACATGATATTGCAATTATGTATTTAAAATTTGCGCAAAATTACAAAATTATTTTGACATGTGCAAATTTTTTTGTACCTTTGCAGGCTGAAATGGTAAAAAAAGACGAAGGACATATCGAAGTGGTGGGTGCGCGCGTGCACAATTTGAAGAATATCAGTGTCTCTATTCCTCGCAAACAACTCACCGTCATCACGGGTCTCAGCGGCTCGGGTAAGTCGTCTCTGGCGTTCGACACCATCTTTGCCGAAGGCCAGCGCCGCTACATGGATACGTTCTCCTCTTACGCACGGGGTTTTATCGGTCAGATGCAGCGCCCCGACGTGGACAAAATCACCGGTCTCAGCCCCGTTATTTCTATCGATCAGAAGACCACTTCCAAAAACCCTCGTTCCACCGTCGGAACGATCACGGAGGTGTATGATTTCCTGCGATTGCTTTTTGCACGCGCAGCCACCCCCTATTCGTACCTGTCCGGCAAGCCCATGATCCAATTAACGGACGAGCAGATAGTGGACCTGATTGTGCGGGAATACGAGGGAAAAAAGATCCTCCTTTTGGCGCCGCTCATCAGCAACCGCAAGGGACATTACAAGGAACTTTTTGAGACCATCCGTAAGAAAGGATTCGTACACGTACGCGTGGACGGCGAGGTGCAGGAGATCGTGCAGGGCATGAAACTTGACCGGTACAAAAACCACACCATCGAAGTGGTGGTGGACCGGCTCAAACCCAAAGCGGACGAAGCCACACGGCGTATCCGCCAGTCCATCGACCGGGCCATGACCCAAGGGAACGGAATGATGCTCATCATAGATGAGAACGGCAAGATACGTTACTTCAGCCGGAACCTCATGTGCCCCGATACCGGACTCAGCTATCCGGAACCCGCCCCGCATACATTCTCCTTCAACAGCCCATCGGGCTGGTGTCCGTGCTGCAAAGGACTTGGGCGGGTAAAAAGTGAAGAGTTAAAAGTGAACAGCGAAGAGTTTGACGAGGCAATGCGCGAAGAGAACTGGTGGGAACGGCTCTCTGAGTTCTCTGAGTCATCGGACGACTCCGAAGAGACCGAGAAAGAGGAACTCATCGAGTGCCCCGAGTGTCACGGCAAACGCTTGAGCAAAGAGGCGCTGAGTTACAAACTCGGCCAATACACTATCGCCGATCTCTCAGAGATGGACATCGACCAACTCCTTAAAGTCCTTAACGACCTTAAGGACCTTAAGGACCTTACCGATAAACAAAAATCCATCGCGGAGCCTGTCCTCAAGGAGATTTGTGCGCGGCTTCGCTTCATGCAGTCCGTAGGACTGAGTTACCTCAGTCTCAACCGCAGCAGTCAGAGTCTGTCGGGCGGTGAGAGTCAGCGAATCCGACTTGCTACCCAAATAGGTAGCCGACTGGTGAACGTCCTTTATATCCTCGACGAGCCGAGCATCGGACTCCACCAGCGCGATAACGAACGCCTCATCAAGAGCCTCAAAGAGTTACGCGATATGGGCAACTCCGTCATTGTCGTCGAGCATGACGAACAGATGATGCGGGAGGCGGACTGGATCGTCGATATAGGTCCCAAAGCCGGACGTCTCGGAGGAAAAGTGCTGTTCAGCGGCAAGCCGGAAGATCTGCTAAAGACCGATACGCTGACAGCGCAGTACTTAAACGGCGAGAGGAAAATCGAGACATCAAGATCACGTGATCACGAGATCTCGAGGAAGATTGTCTTAACCGGTTGTACCGGCAATAATCTCAAAAACGTGACAGTGGAGATTCCGCTCGGAAAGATGGTCTGCGTAACGGGCGTGAGCGGCTCGGGGAAGAGTTCGCTTATCAACCAGACCCTCTACCCCATCCTCAGTCAGCACCTCTATCGCAGCAAGACCCAGCCCCTGCCGTACAAGCGTATCGAAGGCATGCAGGAGATCGACAAGGTCATCAATGTCGATCAATCGCCTATCGGACGTACGCCGCGATCCAATCCTGCCACCTATACCAACGTCTTCAACGATATACGCGAACTGTTTGCTGCCTTACCCGAGTCCAAGATACGCGGCTGGAAAGCCGGACGGTTCTCCTTTAACGCCAAAGGTGGACGATGCGAGGAGTGCCTGGGTAACGGATACAAGACCATCCAGATGCATTTTATGCCCGATGTGTACGTGCCCTGCGAAGTGTGCGGCTGTACCCGCTATAACCGGGAGACACTCGAAGTGCGGTGGAAAGGCAAGACGATTGCAGACATCCTCGATATGACGGTGAACCAGGCGGTGGAGTTCTTTGAACCCCAACCGACCATTCTGCGTAAGATCAAGACCATCCAGGATGTCGGACTCGGCTATATCAAACTCGGCCAAGCGTCCACCAGCCTGAGCGGAGGAGAGAGTCAGCGTATCAAGTTAGCGACTGAGTTGTCCCGTAAATCGACCGGCAAGACCCTCTATATCCTCGATGAGCCTACCACCGGTCTGCATTTCGAAGATATCCGCGTACTGTTAGGCGTTCTCCGTCAATTGGTCGATAAAGGCAACACGGTCCTTATCATCGAGCATAACACAGACGTCATCCGCGCCTGCGACTGGATCATCGACATGGGTCCCGAAGGCGGACGAGGCGGTGGTCAGATCGTTGCTACCGGTACGGTCGATGACATTCGCTCCTGCCCCAAGAGTCTTACGGGTAAGTTTATATAAAAAAAAGTGGTACGCAATTGTACCACTTTCTTTTTTGCCTGTAATCAATGATTAGTGAAGGAATACATATTGGCTCAATGCCTTAGCCCCTTTCTTTGCAGGAGCATACATTGGGTTCAGGTCGCCTTGATATTTGCTATCTTGATCATAACTCCAAGAGAAAACGGTTGCGTTGTTATTTTTTACATCAACCCAACGGTATTCAACCTCAAGATTACCCTTGCTATCAATTTGATTTCTACGAATCAGAACCAGTCCGTTATGTACATTGCACTGATAGGACTCATTGTCATCATCTTTGTTCAACAGCGTAATGATACGGTTAGCAGAATTAGCAATATCCATCAAGAAGGTATCGTCTTCTTTCCTAGCCCAGGCGTAACCATCATAAGATTGTTGAACATCATCCATACTAAGTGCAACAACGGGTTGACCAGTTTTATCAATCATACCTTTTGCAGTGCCGGACGTTACTACAGCATAACCATCCTCGCTGAAGGGTTGTACATTGTCATACTTAATAGCGTTGATGTTACGTTTCTCATTAATAGAATAGATGTCATATTCATACTTCGGATCTGTCGAATAAGGAAGAACCTTGAAAAGACCATTACCCAAGTTTTCAAGTCCCATGTACTGACCATCTGCAATGACTACATTGAATTTGGTATCAATAACGAAGTAAGTCGGAGTACGCGGATTACCTTTTGCGGTAACAGTAGACATATCAGAACATACAACGCAGTAGCCATCACGGAAACCTTCAGCAAATTCATAATAAACCGGTTGATTATCTACCATCAAGATATTACCTTTCTTGTCCAAGAAACCGATATGATTAGCATCTGCTTGGAAAGTAACGATACCGTCATTTGTCATTTCGCTCAGCGTGTTGTCATAAGCAGGAGCGATTGCATAATCCAATTTGGAATCAATCAAACCGAACTTACCATTGAGAGAAGCCTTTGCGTAGCCATATCTGAACTCATCTGCAGAGTCGAAAGAAACAGCTGCTTGTACTTTACCGCTCTTGTCAATAAATACATTCTTACCGTTCAATTGAACTTGAGCAAAACCGCAAGAGAAATAGGAAGATGCTGCGGAGAATTGAGCTGGAATAGCCCACTCTCCTTTTTTGTTGATGTAACCATAAAGTCCTACCTCGCTATTGAAAGCAGGCCACATCTCTGTTTGAGTTGCTTCCGGAGTCTCATTGGACTTCTCGCAACCGGTCAGCACAAATGCACCAATCATAAGTGCTGCAAAGAAAATTGATTTTTTCATTTGTTTGTAAATTTTGTTTGTTAATAAATTGAGTTAATTAAAAAAGTAATTTTAAAATTAATTATCGAGTTTAAATTACTCTTCTTCATTCTGAGTTGCAGCATAAGCAGCAAGCAGTTTCTCTTGTACATCTGCCGGAACAAGCTGGTAACTGTTGAACGCCATCGTGAACGTAGCACGACCGCCGGTGAGCGAACTGAGCGTCGTCGAGTAGCTTGCCAGCTCTTTCAAAGGCACTTGTGCCTTCAGACGCGTGAAGCTCTTCTCGGTCTCCATACCCATCACCATACCGCGACGACCGTTGATGTCACTCATCACATCACCCATAATCTCCGACGGAACGAATACCTCGAGGTCATAAACCGGCTCCAACACCTTCGGATTTGCCTCTTTGAAGGCAGTAGCGAAGGCGTTACGTCCAGCCAGACGGAAGGAGATTTCGTTCGAGTCAACCGGGTGCATCTTACCGTCGTAGATGATCACGCGTACATCACGAGCGTAAGAACCGGTGAGCGGTCCCTGCTCCATGCGATCCATGATACCCTTTACGATAGCCGGGATGAAACGTGCATCGATAGCACCGCCGACAATCGAGTTGATGATGATCAGCTTACCACCCCACTCGAGGTTGATCTCCTGTTGGTCTTTGACGGAGATCTTATACTCCTGGTTACCAAACTTATAGGTCTCCTTAACCGGTTGACCTTCCTCGTACGGCTCTACGATCAGGTGCACCTCACCGAATTGACCGGCACCACCGGATTGTTTCTTATGACGATAGTCAGCACGAGCAGCCTTGGTGATCGTCTCACGATACGGAATCTTCGGCTCCAAGAACTCAATCGGCATCTTGTCGTTATTCTCCAGACGCCATTTGAGCGTACGGAGGTGGAACTCACCCTGACCGCTAACGATCATCTGGCGGAGCTCTTTACTCTGCTCTACGATCCATGTCGGATCCTCCTCGTGCATACGGGTCAGAAGGGCAGCCAACTTCTCGGCATCGCTCTCCGTTACCGGCTTGATAGCACGGCGGTAACGCGGCTGCGGATAACTGATCGGCGCATATTGCAGATCGCATCCCTTGGCGTTCAAGGTATTGCCCGTACGGGTATCTTTGAGTTTAACAGTAGCACCGATATCACCGGCAGCCAGCTCATCGACCGGCACACGGATCGAACCGGCAACCTGATAGAGCTGCGAGATACGCTCTTTCGAGCCGCGCTCCATATTCTCCAGGTCATCGCCGTTATGGATCGTACCCTGCATTACGCGGAAGTAGTTCACCTCTCCGATATGCGGCTCTACCGAAGTCTTGAACACATATACGCTCGTCGGAGCCTTAGCATCCGGACTTACTTTCTTACCGTCCACGGTCGGATAGCTGAACTGAGCAGGACTCGGAGCCATGCCGTTGAGGAAGTCCATCAAACGACGAACACCCATATCCTTCAGACCGGAGCAGCAGAGCACCGGATACATCGAACCGTCTGCATAAACGGATTTCAGACCCTGCATGATCTCTTCGTCGGTCAAACCTTCGCCCAGGAACTTGTCGAGCAACGTCTCATCTGCCTCGGCAGCTGCCTCAGACAGTTGCGAACGCATCTCCTCTACACGGTCTGCATACTCAGCCGGGATATCCTTCAACTCCGGAGCACCGCCTTCTGCTTTCCATACCAACATTTTTCCCTTCAGGACGTCGATCACGGCATTGAAACCTGCACCGGCGTTAACAGGGAATTGAATCAAAGTACATTTATTGCCAAAGTTATCTTTGAGCTGATTGAACGTACGCTCGAAATCAGCATTCTCGTGATCGCATTTGTTAATCACAAAAGCAAGCGGTTTGTGGGCTTTCTCCACGAGGCGGAAGTTATTCTGGGTTCCTACCTCTACACCACCGTTTGCACTCAGCACTACCAGCGCCGAACCGCACATCTGCAATGCGGCTACCGTACCACCGCAGAAGTCATCACTACCTGCGCAGTCGATAATATTCAGTTTCTTGTTCTCGAATTCGATGTTACATACCGTAGAGAAAACGGAATAACCGTACTCCTTCTCTACCGGGAAATAGTCGCACACAGTCGATTGCGCCTCAATCGAACCGCGGCGTTTGATCACCCCGCACTCGAACAACATCGACTCCATCAGAGTCGTCTTACCCGATCCCGAACCGCCTAACATAGCGACATTCTTGATCTCATTTGCTTGATAAACTTTAGCCATAATTTGTGTGTTATTTTTGGTATTTTAAATGTTGCATATACAAACCGGCGACAAAATTACAACTTTTTTTTGACATTACCAAATATTTTTGAAAAAAAATATAAAAAAAGTTCGCGCGCTTGCATATATGAGAATATTTTAGTAACTTTGCACCGCAATTTTGGGTTTTGACTTTAAATCATACATTTAAAATATTTTTACGTAAAAATGGAAAAGAAAAAGAGAGTTTACACCTTCGGTAACGGTAAGGCTGAAGGTAACGCACAAATGCGCGAACTGCTTGGCGGTAAGGGCGCTAACTGTGCTGAGATGAACTTGGTGGGTGTTCCCGTTCCTCCGGGATTCACCATCACCACCGAGGTTTGTAACGAGTACTACCAGGTTGGTCAGGAGAAGATCGTGGCTGAGCTCACCGAAGAAGTCAATGCGGCTGTCGCTCACGTAGAGGGTCTGATGAACTGCAAGTTCGGTGATCCGAAGAACCCGCTGCTCGTTTCTGTTCGTTCGGGTGCTCGCGCTTCCATGCCGGGTATGATGGATACCATCCTCAACCTCGGTTTGAACGATGTAGTAGCAGAAGGTATGGTCGCTAAGACCAACAACCCGCACTTCGTGTATGACTCCTATCGTCGTTTCGTACAGATGTACGGTGACGTCGTATTGGGTATGAAGCCGGTGAACAAAACCGACATCGATCCGTTCGAGGCAATTATCGACGAGGTAAAAGAGATCCGTGGCGTGAAGCTGGACAAGGACCTCAACGTAGAGGAACTGAAGCTGCTTGTAGCTCGTTTCAAGACGGCTATCAAAGAGCGTACCGGCAAAGATTTCCCGGATGATCCGATGGAGCAACTCTGGGGTGCTATCTGCGCTGTATTCCGTTCATGGATGAACGAGCGTGCTATCCTCTATCGTAAGATGGAAGGAATTCCTGACGAGTGGGGAACGGCTGTATCGGTTATGGCGATGGTATTCGGTAACATGGGTGATACCTCCGCAACGGGTGTTTGCTTCAGCCGTGATGCCGGTAACGGTGAGAACCTCTTCAACGGTGAGTACCTTGTGAATGCGCAAGGTGAGGACGTTGTAGCAGGTATCCGTACCCCGCAGCAAATCACCAAGATCGGTTCGCAGCGTTGGGCTGAGCGCGCCGGTATCAGCGAGGCGGAGCGTCTGGCTAAATATCCGTCTATGGAAGAGGCTATGCCGGAGATGTACGCTGAACTGAACGCTATCCAACAGAAACTCGAGGATCACTACCGCGATATGCAGGATATGGAGTTCACCGTTCAGGAAGGTAAGCTCTGGTTCCTCCAGACCCGTAACGGTAAGCGTACCGGTACCGCAATGGTGAAGATCGCTATGGATATGGTTCGTGAAGGCAAGATCTCCGAGAAAGAGGCTATCATGCGCTGCGAGCCGCAGAAACTGGATGAACTGCTCCACCCTGTCTTCGACAAGGACGCACTCAAGAAAGCGAAAGTGATCACCCAAGGTCTGCCCGCTTCTCCGGGTGCAGCTTGCGGTCAGATTGTCTTCCACGCTGACGACGCACAGGAGTGGCATGCAAATGGTCACAAAGTAGTCATGGTTCGTATCGAGACCAGCCCGGAAGACCTCGCAGGTATGAGCGCAGCCGAAGGTATCCTCACCGCTCGCGGCGGTATGACCTCGCACGCTGCAGTCGTTGCCCGTGGTATGGGTAAGTGCTGCGTTTCCGGTGCAGGTGCTATCCAAGTGGACTATAAGGCTAAGACCGTTAAGATCGAAGGCGTTACCTACAAAGAGGGTGACTATATCTCCCTTAACGGTACTACCGGACAAGTATATGCAGGTGAGATTCCGACCAAGGCTGCTGAACTCAGCGGTGACTTCAAGGCCCTCATGGACCTCTGCGACAAATATACCAAACTGCAAGTTCGTACGAACGCAGATACGCCGCACGACGCTGCTGTAGCACGCGCCTTCGGTGCCAAGGGTATCGGTTTGACCCGTACCGAGCACATGTTCTTCGACGACCAGAAGATCATCGCTATGCGTGAGATGATTCTCGCCAAGGACAGCGAGGGCCGCGAGAAAGCACTGGCTAAGCTGCTGCCGTACCAGAAAGCCGACTTCAAAGGTATCTTGGAAGCTATGGACGGCCTGCCTGTGAACATCCGTCTGCTCGACCCGCCTTTGCACGAGTTCGTTCCGCATGATCTGAAAGGACAAGAGCAGATGGCTAAGGAGATGGGCGTTTCCGTTGAGGAGATCCAGACCCGTGTAGCTCAGTTGGCAGAGAACAACCCGATGCTCGGTCACCGTGGTTGCCGTCTGGGTATCACCTTCCCGGAGATCACCGCGATGCAGACACGCGCTATCCTCAGTGCCGCTTGCGAACTCAAGAAAGAGGGCAAGAACCCGATGCCGGAGATCATGGTTCCGCTCATCGGTATCCTCTATGAGTTCAAGCAGCAGAAAGAGATCATCCAGCGCGTGGCAAAAGAAGTCTTCGCTGAGTACGGCGTAGAGGTAGAGTTCGAGATCGGTACGATGATCGAGATCCCGCGTGCTGCCCTGACCGCAGACCGCATCGCTACAGAGGCTCAGTACTTCAGCTTTGGTACCAACGACCTCACGCAGATGACCTTCGGTTACAGCCGTGACGATATCGCTTCCTTCTTGCCGGCTTACCTCGAGAAGAAGATCCTCAAAGTGGATCCGTTCCAGGTACTCGACCAGAATGGTGTTGGCCAGCTGATCAAGATGGCGGTAGAGAAAGGCCGTGCCGTTCGTCCGGGTCTGCGCACCGGTATCTGCGGCGAGCACGGTGGTGAACCTTCGTCTGTCAAGTTCTGCGCACGTGTAGGCATGAACTACGCTTCCTGCAGTCCGTTCCGCGTACCTATCGCACGTTTGGCAGCTGCACAGGCAGCCGTAGAAGATGAGCAATAAGCCATCCGCTACATACGCAATAGTAACCGGTGCCTCTTCAGGCATCGGTTACGCTTTTGCGGAAGCCTTAGCCAAGAGAGGCTACAACCTCCTTCTCGTCAGCAATGTCCCCGAGATCCATGAGGCTGCATCAAACATCAAACATCAAACATCAAACATCGAGGTCGTAGGCCTCGTCCTCGATCTCGGTCATCAGACCTCCGCGCGCGAACTGTATGAATACACGCGTGCGCACGGGATGGAGGTCGAGGTACTGGTGAACAACGCCGGGGTATATCACGACAAGGACATCCTCGATGACAGCGAGGGTTTCACGTCCCTCATCATGAACCTGCACATGTACACGCCTGCCATGCTCTGTTACCTCTACGGTCAGGACATGCGGGCTCGTCGAAAGGGTTACATCCTCAACGTCTGCTCCGTGACCTCCAAGATGGCGGCGCAGCGCTTGGGAACGTACGGTGGTACCAAAGCTTTCCTGTCTCATTTCACCCGCGCGCTGCATATCGAGTTGCGTAAGTACGGCGTACATGTCACGGACGTTAGTCCGGGTGCGGTCGACACAGGACTCTACTCCATTAAGCCCTGGATGACCAAGATCGGCAAATGCCTCGGCATCATCGTGAGCCCAGAGACCCTCGCACGTCGCGGACTGCGGGCGCTCTTCTGGGGACGGGCAAAAATAACAATACCCACCGTTTTCTGGCAGGTACTGTGTTTCCTGATTCTGCTGACACCAACCTGTGTCCTCAGACTCATAAGAAAACTCGGATGGTTCTAAAACCTCCGAGTTTTCTCTTTCATTCCTTCATTCTTTCATTCCTTCATTCTTTCAACTACTTGTCGTGCTTGTGCTCGTAGAGCGCTTCCTCGACATTGATGATATAGTCACCCATCTTCTCGAGCTCCAGGATGATATCCATGTAGTTGACGCCGGTCGAATAATCGTACTCTTTCTCGGTGATGCTGGTCATGTTCTGACTCTTGAGCTCATCGCGGAAGTTATTGATTTCCGCCTCCATATTGGTCATTTCGAAGAACTCGTCCTGCGTGATATTGACGCGCTCCAGCGCATCCACCATCATCGCCTGCGCACCGGTCAACAGGTAGATCATCTGCTCCACGTTCTTCGTCTGTTTCTCGTTGAACGTGATATTGCTCTCGTGCTTGTGGCGGATGTAACGACTCAGGTTATAGTTCGCATCACCCACGGACTCCAACTCACTCACGATACGGAGCATCTTATGTACCTCGTGCTTGGACTGATCGGACAAACGACCGTCCGCTACCTCATTCAAATACTGCGCAATCTCGTACTCCATACGGTCGCAAATACCCTCGTATTTCTCGATACGACTGAAGATCATCGCAAACTGCTGATTGTCCTTTTCGTAGAACAGGTCATGCACCATACCAATCATCCTTTGCGCACGGACGGCAAACACATGCACCTCTTTCCATGCCTGCAAAATCGACAACTCGGACGTGGACATCAGACCACCGGAGATAAACCGCAGCTGACTGTCCGTATCTTTCTGTTCTGGCTTGGACGGCAATATCCACATCACGAGTTTCTCCAGATAAGGAATGAATCCGATGAGGATACAAGTGTTGATCACGTTGAACGCCGTGTGGAAGGTCGCCAGGATCGCATTGAGCTTATCCGGCGATACGTCACTCGGAATACCCGGCACAAACTCCACACCCCAGATACGGCATACATTGCCGACAAACCAACGGAACACGCACAGCACCCAGATCACACCGAAGAGGTTGAAGACCAAGTGTGCCAGGGCCGCACGTCTGGCTTGCACCGATGCCGACAGCGCCACGATATTCGAGGTGATAGTCGTACCGATGTTCTCTCCCAACACCAGCGAGATACCCATATCGATCGGCAACACGTGCGTCGAGCAGAGCGTCATGGTAATCGCCATGATAGCCGCCGAAGACTGCACGGCAAAAGTCAGTACACCACCCACCAACAGGTACAGGAAATACGATCCGTACCCCCAACTGGAGGTCGCCATGAAGAAATTACGCACCGGCGTCATCTCGTCCAGATGCATCTCGGTCGCGTTGATCTTCAGAGTCGTCAGACCTAAGAGCAAGAGGCTCAGACCCATCAGGAAATCACCCAGGTTGGCGTTCTTCTTCGTGTAGATCAGTGCTACCGCCAGAACAATCGCCGTATAAACGACCAGACGTAAATCAAAACTACCGCCACCGAGCACCATGATCCAGGCCGTGAAGGTCGTTCCGATGTTCGCACCCATGATGACCGAAATCGCTTGTGCCAGACTCAAGATTCCCGCCGACACGAAGCTCACCGTCATCACCGTCGTGGCCGTCGATGACTGCACCGCCGCCGTGATGAACGCACCCGTCAGCACACCGGTGAAACGGTTCGTCGTCGCCGTGCCTAACACGTTACTCAAGGTACTACCTGCCATCTTCTGCAGGCCTTCTGACATCACCTTCAGTCCGTACATCAACATCGCTACGGACCCGATGAGCGTGATAATTTGTAGAACTAATTGCATACTATCGCTTTGTTGTTATATCCGTCTATAAACATGCGCAAGGGCTTGTCCAAACGCACGTGTCGTACCAAATCGGTCTCTGCCACCGCCGGCAGTTGATCCAGGGCCTCGCTGTCCAGCAGATCCTCCGGTCGCGTCCAGGGATCGATATTCATATATCCCACATTGAAACTTGTCAGGTTCTGGAAGAAATGACTGCCTTGACTCGGTTCAATCCGGAAGTTCTCCAAGCTACATTCGGCTATCGCTTTCGCCTCGCTGATATCGCCCCATGCCACCGGCACACCCAGCGTCGGGATCTGCGAGCCCCATCGTCCGTAACCGATGAGCAGGTACTGCCTACCCTCCTGTTGCATCTTGCGGTTCCACTCACGGATCGTCTGCGCCATCTCCCGTGTCCGCAGTATATCGAACGCCTCGCGCTTGAGGTAGATGATATCCTTGACGTCCTCTATCTCACCCACACCCAAGGCATTGCCGCTCTTCAAGATAGCACCACGCTCATCAATCGTGTTCCAGTCCACATTGGCCTTCAGACTGTCGGCCGAGATGGGACGTATCTGCAGCACATGGAAGATCTGCGGGTCGTGTTCCAGGTTCACCGCAAACTCAATCTCGATCGGAGTCTTGATCTCCTGCTGCGCGATATCGAGCAGCTCACGGATGATTGCTACCAGCGGGAAAGTATTGAACTTCAACTGCGGCGCAAACGTCACAATACGCGGTCCGTCCGGATAACAGGAGTCCACAATCCGCATGTTCTCGCGGTCATAAGTGGATGCAATCAGCTTCAGGCTCTCGAACGGATCGCAGTCATGGATCGGTATCCGTTCCAGGTTCACCGCATCATCAATCGAGGTCTTGAACCGCTCCGGATTCAGACTCAATGCCAGCATGCTCTGCTGCGTCTCGCGCATCGCCAGATCGACCGTCGAGGTCTGCAGCACGTTCTTCGGGTATTTGGGACTGAACCGCAGCACTTGCTCACCGTCCACCACCGCTTTACCCAAACCGTACGCAATCTTCACGATGCCGTCTTCGGGTTTCTCCTTGCCCACCGGATAGAAATTGATGCTGCGTGCCACACCCGATATCACCGGGAAATAATAATTGCCCTCCTGCTCACCGCATACTTCTTGCAGCACAATCGCCATCCGCTCTTCACTCGGCACGTTACCCGTGCTCACGATATAACCTCTCGATGCCGCAAAATACACACTCGCGTACACGGACTTCACCGCCTTACTCAACATCCTCAACTGCTGGTCCTCATTCTCCGTGTTCGGGATCATATAGGTGCTATAGACGCCCGCAAAAGGCTGGTAGTACGAGTCTTCCAGTTTACTCGATGACCGCACCGCAATCGGGCGATGGGATACACGAATAAAATGACGGAGGGCTTCGCGTAGTTCAAGCGGTAGCATTGCCGATACAAACTCCGAGAGAATCTCCTCGTCCGTCAGGTCCGCATTGATCACGTACTGCAGTCCGTTATCGTGGATAAACTGATCAAAATAATCGGTCGTGATGACCATCGTCCGCGGCACCAGCACACGCACCTCCGGCCATTTGTCGTACAGGTCGTATTTCTGCAGCATGTGGTTGAGGAACGCCAGTCCTCTACCCTTACCGCCCATCGCACCGCTACCGCAACGGCAGAACCAGATTGTGTTGTTGTAGGTCTCGGGACTGTACTTGGCTACCACACCGAGCGCCTGGTTAATCCGATAGTCGTGAATCAACCGGATGTTCATCTGGCGTACGTTCTCGATATCCGTCTCGTCCTGAATCTGCAGCGCACTCACCGGACGACCGACCGCAAACAAACCTCGGGCAAAAAGCCATTTACTCAAATAGTTGTTGTCACTCAAACGCCGGAACGCTGCCGGACTGATAGTCGAGATGATCCGCTCAAAACCCTCCAGGTCACACGCACGCGCAATCTCCTTACCGGTACGCGGGTCGCGGGCAATGAAATCACCGAAACCGAACTCCCGCTCGATATACTCACTCACCTCCTGCTGCAGGGTCTTGGATTTCTTGACCACAAAACCCACCTTCAGCTTGTTCGCCACACTCCGCATCGACTCCTGCGAGCTCTGCATGAGGAACGGCATGGTCGGGTTATCTTCCCTTATCAACTTACACAGGTCCACACCCGCATCCAGTTTCTCCATCGCCGCCGGTTCTCCCTTGTGCAGCACAAAGCCCACATCGGAGATCACGCCGATCATGTTCTTACCGTACTGCTCGTAGAGCGCAATCGCCTCGTCGTAACAGGTGGCGAGCAGCACTTTCGGTCGTGCCCGCTTACGCAGCAACTGCTGTTTCTCGTTCAGCGCATCGCGGATCGCAATCGTGTTCTGCTGCAGCACCAGTTTGTACAGCAACGGCAAGTACGTCGAATAGTACCGCACGCTGTCTTCCACCAACAAAATAGCACGCACTCCTTCTTCAAGAATGTCGTGCTCCGCATTCAGCCGGTCCTCTATCAGTTTGATGATAGCAATAATAAGATCGGTCGAGTTGTTCCAGTTAAACAGGTAATCGATATCGCGTTTGTCTGCTTTCTCCATACGGAGAAACATCTCCTTACTGAACGAAGAAAGCAACACAATCGGACAATCCGGTAAGAGTCCTTTGGCCTCTTTCGCAAAATCCCACACCTCATTGCCTCCGGCGCTATAGACCAGAATAATCAGGTCAAAAGACTCCTGACTCCTGACTCCTGATTCCTGAATCCTCTTAATCGCCTCGCTCGGAGACTCCGATCGCACAATCGCCGGCGGGTTACTCAGATTGAGTTCCGCATACTCCTGCGCAATCTGCACGTCGATACGGCCGTCTTCCTCCAGTGCAAAACTGTCGTAGTTATTGCACACCAGCAGGATCCGCCGTACCCGCTTTGACATCAATGAGGTGTAATTGCTATTGTCCATCTTTCGTTATACCGGGATTCCGGGATCCCGATTAAACTAAGCCTTGTTCTACCATAGAGTTAGCGACCTTCATGAATCCGGCGATGTTAGCGCCTTTCACGTAATTGATATAGCCGTCTTCTTCGGTACCGTACTTCAGACATGCCGCGTGGATATCGGCCATGATCGTACGCAGACGCTGATCCACTTCTTCCGCGGTCCACTTCAGACGCATACTGTTCTGCGTCATCTCCAGACCCGAGGTCGCTACTCCACCTGCATTCGATGCCTTACCCGGACTGTACAAGATCTTCGCACCCTGGAAGAGCGCAATCGCTTCCGGTGTACTCGGCATGTTCGCACCTTCGGTCACGCAGAAACAACCGTTCTTCAGCAGATTCTCTGCGTCGTGTTTCTCAATCTCGTTCTGCGTAGCACACGGCATCGCGATGTCGCACGCGATCTTCCACGGACGCTCACCCGGGAAATATTGTGCGTTCGGATACTTGGTCACGTACTCTTTGATACGTCCGCGGCGTACGTTCTTCAGCTCCATCACATACGCCATCTTCTCTTCGTTCAGTCCTTCCGGATCATAAATAAATCCGTCCGAGTCACTGAGCGTCAGCACTTTCGCTCCCAGACGCATCGCTTTCTGTGCCGCAAACTGCGCAACGTTACCCGCACCCGAGATGCAGACACGTTTGCCCTCGAAACTCTCACCGCGGGTCGCTAACATCGCCTCGGCGAAGTAACAAGCACCGTAACCCGTAGCCTCGGGACGCATGAGCGAACCGCCCCACATCTGCCCTTTGCCTGTGAGCGTTCCCGTGAACTCGTCACGAAGCCTCTTGTACTGACCGAACATAAAACCTATCTCACGACCACCTACACCGATATCGCCGGCAGGTACATCCGTGTCCGGACCGATATGACGCTGCAACTCTGTCATGAAACTCTGGCAGAAACGCATCACCTCCGCGTCACTCTTACCACGCGGCGAGAAGTCCGAACCACCCTTGGCACCACCCATCGGCAACGTCGTCAGGGCATTCTTGAACGTCTGCTCGAAAGCCAGGAACTTCATGATACTCAGGTTCACAGACGCATGGAAACGGATACCGCCTTTGTACGGACCGATTGCGCTGTTCATCTGAATACGGAATCCGCGATTGATCTGCACCTCACCCTGATCGTCCATCCAGGGCACACGGAACATGATCACACGCTCCGGCTCCACAATACGCTCCATCACTTTCTGCTCCCGCAGATACGGATACGCCATGATCATCGGTGCCACCGATTCTACTACTTCCCGAACGGCTTGATGAAACTCACTCTCACCGGGGTTTTTTCTTATGAGCTCGGCCATAAAACCGTCCACATACATCTGAGTCTGTTTGTCCATATAAATAAAGATTTTTTATGTTCAACATAAAATGCGCTGCAAAGGTAGTAAAAAATTCTGATATACGCAAGAAAATATGCAAAAATTGTGCAAAAAGAAGGAAATAACTATGCGAACCATAGGATATCCATACCATTACCATAGGATAACCATAAGATAAATCATCAGAAAAAGCAATTTTGTGCATTTACTGTATATATACATAGTATATATACACTTTTTGTTTAAAATTTTATATTTGCATATGTCATTTTTTTTTTGTACCTTTGCAGCCGCAAAGGTTTTGGAAATGAAGATTGCTTTTACGACAGAGTTGCCTGCGGAGGGTTTCAAGCGTTTGACTGAAAGGGGTTACGGGTTACAGGTTATGGGTGACCGGAGTGATATTATTCAGGACGCGGAGGTGCTGGTCAGTACCTTTGATTACCGTGTGGATAAAGCCATGATCGATGCCATGCCGCACCTGAAGCTGATTGCTAATTTCGGGGCGGGATACAATAATATTGACCTCGAGACCTGTAAGGCGCGCGGCATACGCGTGACCAACACGCCGCAACCGGTGATTGAACCCACGGCCGAACTGGCGTTTGCCCTTATGATCGATGTAGCGCGTCGTGTATCGGAATTTGACCGAACGATTCGTGCCGGTAAGGCGGAGTTCGGCGTGATGCGCAACCTCAGTCACTCGCTCTACGGTAAGACCCTCGGTATCCTCGGCATGGGGCGTATCGGTCAGGCGTTAGCTCGTAGAGCAGTAGCGTCTGGGATGCGCGTCATCTACCATAACCGCCACAAAATCAATGATGACGCGCTAAAAGCGCTTAATGGTGGAAATGATGAAATGGTGAAATACGTGGATTTTCAGACCTTGCTGCAGGATAGTGATTTTCTCAGTCTCAATCTACCCTATACCCCTGAGGTGCATCATATCATCGGTAAACCGGAACTCGGGATGATGAAGCGGTCGGCGTACCTTATAAACACCGCGCGCGGCGCACACGTAGATGAGGCGGCGCTGGTGGAGGCACTCAAGAGCGGTATCATTGCCGGTGCAGCGATGGATGTGTATGAGCACGAACCTGCGGTGTCATCGGAACTTTTAAGCCTGCCGAACGTGGTGCTCTCCCCGCATACCGGCACCGGTACCTGGGAAGGTCGCATCGCGATGTGCGAAAACGTGTGCGATAATATCATCGCGTTTGTCCATAATGATTTTAATAACATGAATATAGTACTATGACGATTGTTGAACGTTTTTTGAAGTATGTGTCGTTCTGCACGACGAGTGATGAGAACACGGGTATGACGCCTTCTACGCCAGGACAGATGGAGTTTGCCAAGTATCTGGCGGACGAACTCAAATCCATCGGTCTGAGTGAAGTTTCGCTCGATTCCAACGGATATATTATGGCGACGCTCCCTGCAACCAAACAGGGCTGCCCGACTATAGGATTCATTGCCCACATGGACACATCGCCGGATGCGAGCGGTAAGCATGTAAAAGCATCCATCGTCAAAGCCGAAGAGCGCGATTATATTGACCCCCGTTATGCAGGTCAGGACGTGATTGTAACGGATACGACCACCCTGCTCGGTGCGGACGATAAAGCCGGTATAGCCGAGATTGTGACGGCGATGGAGTACCTGATACAGCATCCGGAGATAGCGCACGGCAAGATCCGTATCGGTTTCACACCGGACGAGGAGATAGGCTGCGGTGCGGACCATTTCGATGTAGCCAAGTTCGGTTGCGATTTTGCGTACACGATGGACGGCGGTGCGATCGGTGAGTTGGAGTTTGAGAACTTCAACGCCGCGGCATGCAAGATCAAAGTACACGGTCTGAACGTACACCCGGGTACGGCTTATCATAAGATGATCAACTCCATGCGTATCGCTTACCAACTGGCGGTGATGTTACCCCGCTGGGAGACGCCGGAGCATACGCAGGGTTACGAGGGTTTCTACCACCTGATCGGTATGAACGGTACGGTGGAAGAGACGACGCTCAGTTACATCATCCGTGACCACGACCGTGCCCGTTTCGAGAGCCGTAAACGCGAGTTGGAGCACCTGGTGCGTAAGGTGAACCGTGAGTTCGGAGAAGGCACCGTCGAAATTGAGATGCGCGACCAGTACTACAACATGCGCGAGAAGATCGAACCCGTGATGCATATCATCGAACTGGCAAAAAGTGCGATGGAATCGGTAGGAGTGACACCTGTCGTAAAACCCATTCGTGGGGGTACGGACGGTGCGCGCCTTTCGTTCGAAGGTCTGCCCTGCCCCAATATCTTTGCCGGAGGAGAAAACTTCCACAGCCGCTATGAGTATCTCCCGATTCCTTCGATGGAAGCGGCGAAAAACGTTATTTTGGAAATCATTAAAAAAGTTACGATATGTTAAAAACAACTCCGTTTACCGATGTGCATATTGCACTCGGAGCCAAGATGGCAGAATTTGCAGGCTTTAACATGCCTATCCAATACCCGACCGGTATCAATCAGGAGCACATGATCGTCCGTGAGGGCGTGGGTGTGTTTGATGTGAGCCACATGGGTGAGTTTTGGGTAAAAGGTGAGAAGGCCCTGGATTTTCTGCAGTACATCACGACCAACGACCTCAGCGTCATTGCGGCAGGCAAATGTCAGTACACCTGCATGCCCAACGGCAAAGGCGGTATCGTGGACGACCTGATCATCTACAAGTACTCGACCACCAAATACCTCATGGTCGTCAATGCCGGCAATATCGACAAAGACTGGGCGTGGGTAAACAAAATCCGTGATGAGAAATTCCCTGATGCCGATTTGAAACTCGAGAACGCATCCGAGCGGTACGGACAGTTGGCGGTACAGGGACCGAAAGCCACCGAATTGCTGCAGCTCCTTACCGATGCCGACCTCAAGTCCATCGATTACTATGCGTTCCGCGAGTGGAGTTTTGCCGGCGTTCCGGGTGTGATCCTCTCGAATACGGGCTACACCGGTGCCGGTGGATTCGAACTTTATTTCCCTGCTGACAAAGGTCTGCAGATCTGGAATGCGTTGTTTGAAGTAGGCAAACCCTTCGGTCTGGCGCCGATTGGTCTGGGTGCACGAGATTCGCTGCGTCTGGAAAAATGGTACTGTCTCTACGGACACGATATCGACGATACGACCTCTCCGTTGGAGGCTGGCTTGGGTTGGATTACCAAACTCGATGCCAAGGATTTCATTGACCGCGATTTCCTCAAAGCACAGAAAGCGGAAGGCGTCAAACGCAAACTCGTTCACTTCGAGTGTCTGGAGCGTGCCATCCCGCGTAACGGCTACGAAATATGCGATGAATCCGGTAATATTATCGGTCACGTCACCTCCGGCATCATGCTGCCGAACACCAAAGTCGGTATCGGCATGGGCTATGTGAAGACCGAGTTCGCGAAGAAAGGCGAGATCATTTTCGTCCGGATACGAGAGAAACTCGTCCCGGCGAAGCAGGTA
>CADCCH010000014.1:0-41872 GCA_902799875.1 uncultured Bacteroidales bacterium
TCCGATCTCGCAGGATGTGCCTGCTTTTGCGTTCTATCCGCAGGCTTCCTACGAGGGTAAGGGCTCGTATAAGACACCGCTCGTCTATGTATCCCCGTCGGTTGAAGCGGGTGCGGTGTTCGAACTGGCAGAGAAGATCAGCTGCCGTCTCGGTGGTTTTGTGGAGTATAATCTTCCTGTGGGAGGCAAATGTCCGCACGAGGAGATCGTCCGTTATGGGGCGGTGGATATGAATCCCCAGACACGTTCGTTGGATAACCTCAAATCGGGTCTCGCGTTCGGTACGGTACTGAACGGTATGATGAACGTGTCCGCTACCGAGCATGCGGGACAGAACCTCTTCAATGGCTGGAACCAGTATCTCCGTATCGGTGTGCGGGCTACATTCAGCTTCAATGTAACCAAATATAAGCCCGTATGTAAATGTCTGGGCTTGTACTACTAAATATCTGTTTATGTGTATGAAAAGGAAACTATTGCTTATACTGTCTTTGATCATCACTGCGCTGTTGGTTATGCCGATGGACGCGGATGCACAGGCGCGCTCCCGCTCGAACGCGAAGAAGAAAGATAACAATAAGTGGGCCAAGAATAAATTGGACCTCCATCAGATCCATAACTTCGCTATGTGGGGCGGTGGCGGTTACAGCGGTTTGGTCAATAGTTATAACTACCAGAACACCAGTGATTTCGTCGGAGGCGGCGGTGGACTGATCGGATTAGGGTATGAGTGGCATTATAAGAAGTTCATGCTCTCCGTAGGACCGGAATTCCGGATTTTCTCCTCGCAGGATAAGATTCATTTCTCCGACACGGAGCACCCGTTCTCCATCGTAGGAACGGACCCGAAATCGCCCTATGTACTGCCTTTGCAAACGAAGTACTACCAGTTCTCGAATCTGAAGGAAACGCAGTTGGTAGGCCAGTTGATGGTGCCTGTTATGGCCGGTGCACAATGGGAAGAACTCGCTTTCCCCGTCTATTTCATGGCGGGTGCCAAGTTCGGCTATACGATCATGCATTCGTATTCGCAGAAGGGCGATTTGACTTCGTATATCAATGATCCTGCCGCGTATGATCCCAAGTGGGCGGAAGTGCGCGATCTGCGGACCAACAAGTACAAATCCTCCGGATCGAACCACATGGGCTTGGATGTAGCTCTTTCGGCGGAGATAGGCTTTAAGATCAATCCGTACCTCAGTGCCGATTGGAACGATCAGAACGAGAAGCGTAAGCATCCCTGGCACATGCGTGCCGCGCTGTTCGTCGATTACGGTCTGCCGGTCAATAAGTTAGGCACGGATGCGGAAATGGTCACCGTCAGCGAGGCGAATGCAACCACGATCTCTTTGCATCAGTCCAAGTACGCTACTTCGGCGGTTAACAGCCTGCTGGTGGGTGCTAAGTTCACCGCGGTGCTGCAACTCTCAAGACCGAAGCAGAAGAAGCCGCAGAACCCGTATATGGTGCTCCAACTCGTCAATGGTCGAACGGGTGAGAAGATGGTCGGCAACGATGCCAAAGCGAACATAGAGGTGAAGAATATCGCTACCGGACGAGTAGTGAAACGTTCGGCTACCAATGCCAAGGGTATGTTCATCCAGCGCTTCAAACCGGATGCGTATCAGGTGGCTGTGTCTAAAGACGGATTCTTGCCCTTTACGCCGATGCGTACTGAGCTGATTGAGGAGCATAATAACAACCTCAAGGCGCGTCTGGATACGACGATGGTGGTGCTTTATCCGATCCCTGTTTTCCAGTGCAAAGTGCGTAATGTGAAGACCGGCGATTTGATCGATGCCCATGTGGCAGTCTTTGATACGACGACCAACCATCAGATTGTGGATTTTGCCGTTACGCATAATGGCGGAACCGCTCGCTTACCGATCGGTGAGACGTACTATAAGGCGATGGTGCAGGCTAAAGATTTCCAGACCCAATTGTTCGATATCGGTCGTCAGGGAATGGACGATATAACGATGGAATTTGCCCTCGAGCCGATTGAAAAAGGCCGTACGTATGTCATCAAGAACCTCTTCTTCGCTACTGACAAGACGGAGATCTTACCGCAGTCTGAACCGGCTATGCAAGAGCTGTTTGAGTTCCTCGAGCAGAACCCGTCTGTGCGCATCCGTATCGTAGGTCACACCGACAGGGAGGGCTCCGATCAACATAACCAGATCCTGTCTGAGGGTCGTGCGAACAGCGTCAAACGGACGATGGTTGAGCGCGGAATTAACCCGGATCGTATTGAGACGGAAGGTCGTGGTGAATCGCAACCGGTGGATACCAACGAGACCGAAGCCGGACGTCAGAACAACCGTCGTGTAGAGTTCACGATCTTGGGTGATGAGACCGAGGAGGCGAAATAATTAATCGTCCAAAACAAGGCATTTTAAGCGCAAAATGAAAATTTTTGCGCTTTTTTTGTGTAAAAATTTGCTTGTACGAAGAAATTTTAGTAACTTTGCGCTCAAATTTTTGTGCGCACATGTACGTCGCACGTACGTACGTGAGCCGCCGCACACGCAAGATATAAAAATATTATGAAAAAAAGCTGACATTCTAATTACCTGCATGGTTTGTCCTTTGTTTGGTTCATCGGACTTCATCCATGCATTTCATGTTACTTTTTTTCCACAAGTCCCGCCGGGCTTTGTACGTGGCAACAAGGACCAAACGAGGTCTAAGCGTTAGTTATTCGTTCGTTATTGGTTGGTTATTAGTTAGTTCTTACCCTAACAACCTCCTAACGACAACATGAGATGATCTAAAAAAGAATGAAAAAAATGCACTGGCGAAAGTGGCGATATTGGCGATATCGCCAAAAACGTCAATATCGCCATGCAAAAAAATGACATGGCAAACTTGGCAAACTTGACCAAGTTAACGAGGAAGTTTGTCAAGATTGTCAACTTTGCCAAGCAAATTTTTGATAAAGCCTAGGAAGTCCTAGTTAGACCTAGGTAGTCCTAGGAGAAAAAAGAACAATGAGCAATAGAGATACACATTATTTCGTGCAGAGTGTGCCGAACTACAAAGACCTGCTGTTTTTTCGCAAGTCAGTAGCGCTGTATGATGTGACTTTTGCTTTTTGTGAGCGCTACCTGACGAAAGGCGATCGGACGATTGATCAGATGGTACAAGCTGCCCGAAGCGGCAAGCAGAATATCATTGAGGGCTCGGAAGCCGCACCGACATCGAGTGAGACGGAGATCAAATTGCTCAATGTAGCGCGTGCGAGTTTGAAGGAGTTGCAAGCCGATTATGAAGACTACTTGCGCGCAAGAAAGATGGTGCTTTGGGATGAGAAGCATGCGCGATATGAGGGACTGAAGCGATTCTGCGGGCAGACGAATGACAGCGAGGCGTATATGGCTCAGATCGAGAAGATGAACGATGAGGAAATCGCGAACATGGCGATCACAATGTGTCACCAGGTAGATGTAATGATGACAAAGTACATTGGAGTCAAGGAGCGGGAGTTTGTAGAGAACGGCGGTATCCGCGAGGCCATGACACGTGCCCGCCTCCAATACCGCAACGACCACCCGGAGAAATAGTTAGACCTAGTTCTCCCTAGTTAGACCTAGAAAAAGAAAGTGCAAAAAGTGTAGAAAGTGCAAAGCAAAAATAAGATAAAAAAGATATAAATTAACGTAAAAACGAAAATTTATTTGCACAATTACAAATTAATTTGTAACTTTGCAGGCGAAATAAAAATTAAAGCTATATGCAAACAGCAGAACAAGCACAAATGACAATGCCTCCGTTTGGAGTAAGAAGAGGAAATGCTATGCCTCGTCTGTCGAAAGAGGAGATCTCGGCGCGCTTTATTAGTGCCGAGGCATCGCGCCAAAGTGTTTTGGACATGGTAAAGCGGTTTTACGATAACAAACAGGCGTAATGAGAGTCGTTATTGACAGACAGGTTGACCAATCTATCCATGATTTCTATTGGGCATCGATGTGGTTGCACCCAACGTTGGACTACGAGACAGTGTCTGCGAAGGTGAATCGGCTATATGATGCAATAGAGAGCCTACAACGAATGCACTCTATTTATCCCGAAGCAAGATTAAAACAAAGTTGGATAGAGTTGGGATACCGTGAAATGATAGTAGAAGATTTTCACATCGCCTATCGCTTAGAAACGGATTTAGACGGAGAACAATATGTGGCGGTATATGACGCTGTTCACAGTTTGTTGTACCACAACTAAATCATCAGTGCATAACGGATGCACAACAAAGAACTACCGTTGGAGACAACGATAGCCACACAGATATAAAAATATTATGAAAAGTGAGTTCTCTTTTTGTCGTGCCAGTCACGATTGTTTTTCGGTAGCAATATCGATGAACCGCTATATCTGTAGCTCGGAGTAAGTACTTCGGGGTTCTTTTACGCGCGCCCGTATAGGTGGGTGTGAATAGACAAATCAAAAAAAAGGACCAAGCTACAATACAAGTACAATACAAGGTGAAATGGACAAAAAGGACAAAAAGATAAAAATGAAATGAAACTTTGAAACTTTGAAACTTTTGTGAGACTTTGTAAGGAGTTGTAAATTAGTGAATTAGATGCGAAAGTCTCAAAGTCTCACGCAAAAAATTTTGAAAGCGACAAAGCGACAAAGCGACACAGCGACACGGAAATTTTTAAATGGCGAAAGATCAGAGGACGATGTTAGGATGAGATTAGGAAGATATAAGGACTAAAGTCTAGGATTCATAGTTGATGAGTAGCTAATGACTCGCTGATGAGTACGGTTCGATTCTGTCTCGATAGTGTCTCGCCAGTCTGATTTGGATGAGTGAGATGGAGAAAGAAAGTGTCAAAATGGACAGAGTAAAAATTAAGATAAAGAAATGAAGCGTAATATGCTCAAATACGTATTAGTGATTGTGCTTGCGATGATAGCAAGTACGAGTTTGCTGTGGGCAGATTATGGTTATATGAATATTGATAGTATTACAACTAGCCAAAGAGAGCTTGTTAACGCGATATCAACTCAAGTATCAGGGGATACAATTAAAACCAACTCAATTATAGATGGGAGTTTAAATTTATGTACATGCGATAGTGTAAATGTGGTATTATCAGGTACTCCTTCTGTGAAAATAGAGGATGCGAAAATGACAGACTGGGGAGTGTGGACGAGCCTTTTAGCAATTATAGTAAACGCAATTGTTGTGTATTTTACATTTATAAATGAGAAAAAACTCCAAAAACATGAAACGGGCGAGATTAGAACAAGAAAAATTCAAGAGATAGCAATCACTCAGCAAGTAGCAATGTATGAAAAAATGGTGGAATTATCCAAGATGTCAAGGGAGATAGGCGACAAATCTGATTCAAGTTCTGCCAAAGGTCTATTGATATTATCTCAAAACTCATCTTTTAAACAACGTGTCGCACAAGCGCAAGATTTTCTTGCTAGCAACGAGTTATACATTCGTGGTGAATTGAAAAAGAAAGCGACTGAAGTGTTAGAGATCTTTGGATCAGAAGATTTTAAATATGATATAATAACAAAAATGAAATTAGAAGACCTTTTAAAACAATATAGTGATATTTATAATGATTTGCCAATAGGTACAAATGATCAAAGTTAAAGACATAGAAGTAATCAGCGCATTTAAGGCATCTAACCAAACAGGTGTTTTGACTCCCATGCAAGCACGGACAATATCTTCTCAGGCACACAAATTGGCGAATGAGGGGAAAGCGGTTGCTATATCCATGAGAGGAATTTCGTCTATGTCAATAGATGCTTCGACTGCTTTGTGTTCTGGTCTTGTAGAAAACCACGATATTGCATCTAAGGTGCTTATTGTTGGAAGCACCCCTTACATAGACCAGATTGTTGGTATGGGTTTACGAAAAGCATACATAAAGAAATAGTTATAAATCTAAATAATATGGGGCGAGATCATGATATGACACCGATATGGGATATATTCAGAAACTCACGAAAAATGACTCGCGAGCAGATGAGTGTGCCATATTTCATGTATTTTGATGAAACTAATAATTTTAAATGCATTACCGAAAACGGAAATGCAAACATAACCCGAACCCTAAATATTCCTAATATTCGAGAACATTTTGTCTTAGGTGGCATAGCTACTAAAGATTTTGAAGAGCCCATATCTTTTGAAACATTAAAAAAGATATTACGAGTCTCGCCGAAATCGAATGAAATAGAGGTAAAAGCCAAAGATGTTATCAAGCGCGATTTTCTTTCGGCACTTAAATCCAAGCAGTTGTCGGCCCTACTACAGTACATACGAGATCGGCATTGGTTTATTCATTTTAGTGCGACAAATTTGTTATATTATTGTTTGGCGGATATTGCAGGTAGCATAGTTATTAATTCAATTTATAGGGATGTAGTACTGGAAGATATGAGTCTTTTCTTCGGAGTTAACGATGAATTTTATCGGATATTTGTATTTGACTTAGAGGAAAATATCCAAAGACTCATGCAGTTTAATTATCCAGATGTTAAGAAAGAGGATTTAAGTGATTTTCGGGCTTTCTTATCAGCATTGATTATTCGATATATTCAGAATGGTGGACAGGCTAATAAATATACAGACTTGATAACCTGTGCTTTGATTGACGCTGAAGAGAATAAGCGAGATTTAGTTTTTATAGAAGATGAAAAGAGGGGCATCTTGATAGATGATTTCTTTCATTTCTATACGACGCGTATATGCACCTTAGCTTATTCTAATTTAACCTTTGATAAGGAAGATGATGTGGAGGCATATTTACAAAATAGGCAAATATCTATAAATGGACAACAATTGCATAATTACACATTTGTAAAATCAGATTTAAATACTTATATTCAATTTTCAGATATTATTGTCAGTCTTATTGCTAAATATTTTAACTTCTTAGATAGAGAATGGCTTGCCGTGCAAAAAGACTTGGATAGTTTGAAATATCTTGATAAGAATAACTTATATATGTTAAATGATATATTGGTGTATTCAGAAAATGAAAGTAAACTATTTACTGATCCTATTGATAGAGCAGAAGTTGATAATAACTTTAAGCGTGTAATATATACATATAATAGTAAGAAAAAATAACAAAAACTAAAAAATATAAAAATATTATGAAAAATTCAAATTTACTTAATCGGCTATTATCATATAGCCATGAAAAACAATCACCGCAGCGCTTCGCCCGCTATGCGGCAATCCTAATCATGCTCCTCACCCTCGGTGTGGGACAGATGTGGGCGGATGCACAGTTTGATGCTGTGTATATGGTATTTGATAAGAATGGGACAGAGGATGCTTATGATTTCAACTACAACTCTGGTCATGGAGATTACTTAAATGGTTGTACCATTACTACTTCGTTAAAAGTCAAGAAAATTTATATGAAATTCCGCAAATACAACGGAAATGTATGCATGGACAATGCTTATTTAGGATACAATATTGGTAATGGAGATCAAAAAGTTCAACCATCATGGACATGGGATTCTAGTGACCATTGGGGAAGCGATGGCAACCAATTAAAAAATGAGTCAGTAAATCACACTATAGCTTCATCTACTGATCCTTCCGGTGTTTACCACTTATATATGTGGTGGCATTTAACAGGCAAGTTATCATCTAATAGTGGCTGTGATTATGAATGGTGGATGAAAAATGGAGGTTCCACAAACTATGATTGGACATACAAAATTCTTCCCCCTGCTGTAAGTGGTTTTACCATAACTCCTTCTGGAGATGGATATGTTAGCGGTACCGGTACAGAATCGGATCCTTATATCATGAAACATGACGCAGGAAACCTTGTGCTTACTATGTCCGGTTCACAAGCGCATACAGATGCCAATTCTTCTGCAAAATATTATAATGGTTCTTCTTGGAGCACAACAGCAACCAAAACAATATACTACGCTAATGGTTCTACAACGAAGCAGTCCATTACTTTGAAAATGAAGTACAACAATAGTACTGCATCACTTGATGGAGCTGTTAGTGAAAAAACTGTATATTATCAACGTGAATCGACTAATACAGTAAGCGCAAGTGCTTTTCCTGCTGCAGGCGGTTCCGTTACGCCAAGTTCAAACACAACTACCGGACAAAAGTCAGGTATTGCCATCTCGGCGTCAAATAATACCGGTTATACTTTCTCTGGTTGGTCCATCGTTTCTGGTTCTGGTTCATTCGTAAGTTCTACTTCGACCGCCAGCAACCGCTTCAAGCCGACAAGCAATACGTCGTTGCGTGCTACTTTTACCGCCAAGAATTACACCGTTACGCTCGATAAGAATGATGGTGATTCCAATGGTTCTATACAAACAACATATAATTCAAGTTCAATTTCATCTTTTACCGGTGCGTCCCGTGCAGGCTATTCTTGCGACGGATATTTCACAGACCCATCCACAGGTTCTAAGGTCATCAATGCCGATGGTACATTAGTCAGCGGAACCGTATCCGGTTGGTTGAGTTCCGGTAATTGGGTAAAAGATGCCGCGACCATCACGCTCTATGCTCATTGGACGGAAGATATTACTAACTATACCGTTACATATGCGGTTAAATCAGAGCAAACATCTTTAGGTACTCTTAGTTGTGCAAAAACTATTGGGGGAGCTGCTGTTAGTTCCGGTTCTGAAGTTGCCAGTGGAACTGGTGTCACCTTTACAGCTTCGCCTATTACGGGTTATGAAGTAGATGCTTGGTGCTCCAATCCGGCATGTACTACTCCAATCGCTGGAGCAGGATACGCAAACACCTATTCAACTAGTGTTACTGCTGATTTAGGAGTGTATGTAAAGTTCAAAAAGAAAATATATACTATTACTTATTCGCCGTCTTCTGCTCCGACAGGCTGCACCTATACGACCAAGCCGACAACCGGAACGTACGGAAATACCGTGACGATGGTTATCACACCTTCGACAGGCTATACGGTTTCTGTATCTGCACGCGACGCAAGCAGTAATGTGGTGACCATTTCGAATCCGTCGGCTAACACCTACACTTTTACCCAGCCGGCAAGTGCTGTGACTGTAACGGTAACGGCGACAGAGACGATGCGGACTATCACTATTAATGGAGGTACATCTGCAAGCACGACTGCCGGTGTGGTTACCACTGGTTCGGCTACAGCTGCGGCTCCGGCAGCAGGTAAGAAATTTACCGGTTGGACTCTTGGTGATGGCGTATCCTTGTCTGGCGGCGCGTTGACAGATAAGACAATTAACTTTACAGCTACTCAAGCCTCGTCTGTTACTGCCAATTATGCTGACCGTGCGAGCGTGAAGATGTACTTCGCGAAGCCAACCAAACTCAGTTGGACAAAAGTGTATGCATACGCATATAAGAGTAGCGATGCTTCGGTTCGAAATGCCGCATATCCTGGTGTGGAATTGGAAAATACAGAGGTGATTAACTGTGTGACATATTACACATATCAGTATTATACAGAAGGCGATGGTATTGGTGGAGCCGCTACAGGAAACTCTGCATGGAACAGTATTGTCTTTGGCGACAACAACGATACACGCAAGACAGTCAACTTAACGATCTCTAACGGGCACTACTATTATAAGACTAGTACCGGAACAGGTGAGACTGCTGCGCTTACATCTGGTTGGGGTATCAAGTGCTCGAAAAATGGTTTCGGAGCACCTTACCTTATCACTCATGACTGCGTAAACAATAAAGGAACGGTGGATATCAATCTGACGGGTGGACAAAACTACACTTTCAAGGTTTATGATGCAATAAACGACCAATGGTGGAGCAACTCTACTTCGCATGGAAGTTCAACTCCTATTACCGCTTCTATGGCAACGGCATCCACCGTGTATGACGATGCTAACAACATGCAAGTCAATGCGGCTTTAACGGGAGACTATACTTTCGAGATTTCTGCTACCAATGCTGCTAATCCGAAGATTAAAGTGACCTTCCCGGAGATCTATGCTATTGTAGGTTCGTTCAATAGTTGGAATACAGAGACTAACCCATTATCAATGGACGGCAATACCGGTACGGCCAATATCGTACTGGCTCCGAGTGGAAGCAACTACACACTTAAAGTGGTAGACGATGGCTCGATGTATGGTAAAAATAGTACAACTATCACCGGCTCAACAACTGTTTCTGGTCTGGTAGTCGGTCAAAGCGACATTGCATTGACGGCTGATATCTATCCGGCTTCTGCTAATCCGTCTTACGGATTCTCTTATAATAAGAGCACGAAAGCACTGACCGTTACTTATCCTGCTGCGCACACCGTTACTTATGGCGTAGGTACACATGCAGGTACGGCTTCTGTAACCAGTAGTATCAGTGTTGCTTCCGGTAAGAAGATTCTAGACAGTCAGTCTATTACCTTCAGTAAGGGTGATACAAAGACCGGATATACATGGAAAGGATGGTATAACAATGAAGCTGGTACAGGTGATGCACTCAGAACAGATGATACTTATACCAGTTCTTCGCGTGCAGCCAACACAAGCGTTTATGCTTGCTACGATTTGGTGGATTATACTATCACGTATGACAACATGACCGGCGCAACGAACAACCCAAGCAACCCTGCTACCTATACCATCGAGGATTTGGCTGTTTCATTAGGTAACCCGAGTAAGACAGGTTATATTTTTGGTTCATGGAAAGCAAAGAATAGCAGCGGTGTGACTGTAACAAGTATCGCTAAGGGTTCTAAACTGCAAGATACAACGCTCTGGGCTACATGGACTCCGATTACCTATACCATTCGTTTCAATGGTAACGGAAGTACCAGTGGTTCGATGAGTAACCAAACCGGTATTGCATATGATGCGGCTACAACTATTACGGCTAATGCGTTCGTGAAGACCGGTTATAACTTTGCCGGTTGGGCATTGTCTAGTGGCGGTGATGTTGTCCGCGCTGATGAAGAAGCACATGGTAATTTGAGTTCTACAAACGGAGCGACGGTTGATCTGTATGCAAAATGGACCGCTAAGCAGAGCACATTGTCGTTTGACTATCAGACCGGCACAACGGGTCATGGTGCAGACGGAAGTGTGACCGCAGCGTCAAAGGCTATCTACGATGCAGCTATGCCTGCATTGTCAGGATCATTACCGACTGCGGCTACGGGTTATGCGTTCATGGGATTCTATGACGCAACAGGCGGTGGTGGTACGAAGTACTACCATGCGGATGGTAGTTCTGCCCGTAATTGGGATAAAGACACCGAGTCTGGTACTACTCTCTACGCATACTACAAGAAAGCAGAGATTACAGAAATTACGTTGAGTGACGCGATTGTGGCTCCTAATACAAGTATAACGGCTACGCCGACTATTAGTCCGACGCCGACGGGTACTACGGGTGTTTGCTGGGAATTGCAATATAGCAACGGAACACGTGTTCCTTCTCAGCCGACGTTTACTCCGGAAGAAGGCAATGCCGTAAGTTTCAAAGCTCCAGCAGCAAGCGCAACGTATATCCTTCAAGCCCAACTGCGTTTGGATGATTGCAATGGCGATGTGCTGAGTACACAAACGACTACCTTCCAAGTAGCAGGTGAACATACGGTAACCGTACATTACCAAGACGCAAGCGGCATGACGCTTGCTGCATCGACTGAAGTGACCGGTAAACCGTTAGAGTGGACAGCAGCTGCTATTACTGCTCCTACCGTTACCGGTTATACCTTCCACCACTGGTTAGCAGGAGATGGTGTCACGTTGAGTGAAGATGGTACAAATGCAAAGACAGGAGTCCGTCCAGATTCCAGCGGAGTATCTAATATCTATATCAAAGCCGTTTATGACGGAACCCTGACAGCGGTGTACAACAAGAAAAATATGATTTTCTTCAACAATACACTTGGTTGGAGTGATGTATATGTATATTTCTATAGTTCTGATAAATATTGGGTAGAAGATCATATTGAAGGGCAAGGATGTGGTACCGGTTCTGATCAGAGCTATGAAGTTGGTGGTAGTGCTGCATATTATAGAGGATACCATGGCCATATGACGCAGATTGAAGGAACCAATATTTGGTACTATGACTATGAAGCTGAACATGGTGCGAAAGATGGTGGAGAAATTAAGGGTTATGATGATGTTGTCTTCGTTGAGACTGAACAAAACAACCATAAATTCTTCTATAATAATAATGCTGCGCGTCGAGGAGACTTTAAGCACTCTCTCCCCATGTTCGTTCCTATTAATAGTATAACAGAGACAAAGAATGGCACTAAGTATTATAGCAGCGGTTATTGGATGAACTATCCGGAGAACACGGGTTATGTACTGCATGTTTACGATGGTACCTCATACGGCACTTCGGATGAATTGCAAAAGATTCCGTTTGAGTTTACAGAAGACATGACTTTGCCGATGTCTATCAATGTGGAATTGAATGCAGGAAAAACATACGGTTTTGAAATCCACCGCGCAGATGATGTCGTATTAGGAGAAAATTCATATACGCTGCAAAGCGGAGATAGTGGAGATGAAGGACAGACGGTTAAAACTCTTGGTGAATCCGAACGCAGTAAGATCACAACTGCAGTAGCCGGAGATTATAAGTTTACTCTGAATTATGGATATAGTGGAAGCTATACCTACCTCATTGGTGTACATTATCCTGTAGTTACCGGAGACTATCGTATTCTTTATACCGATGATGCTACATGGTCAAAGGATGCACACTCTGCAAACTATGCTTGGTGGCACGAGTCACGCACGATCCATAAAGAGAATGGTGCAACAGACATCGTATCCTTCTATGTGAAGAAAGACAACGACACTAAGATGAAGTTCCAGAAAGTAAGTGGAATTAATGCAAGTACTGGCGCAGTTACTTGGGCTGATTCTACTAGTGGATCTATTAACCTGAGCAGTATTTCTGCAGATGGTGTATATAATTTCTACCTCTCGCAGGCTAATGGCGTTATCACCGTAGATTCTATTCGTCCGTACACGGGTAACTATTATATCCGTACCGACTGCGCAGGTGCAACCAAATGGGAGAACTTCCGCACAACGGATCACCAGATGACCTATTCTGATTATGCTGAAGAAAACTCCGGTTACTCTCACTACTATGCACACTGGGTAGAACAGTATACCAATATCAAATTTGTCATCGCCAATGATTATAGTCCGTGTATCTCGGATACGCTTGCGGCAGATTACGGAACAACTATTGCAAATATTACTGCCGAAGGCGTTGAAGCCGGCAAATTGAATAGTGCCAGCGCCAACATCCGCTTTATGTGGAACCAATCCACAAATAAGATCAGCCGTGCATATATTGGGGGTTCGTCCAACATCTCCGACCGATTCCTGGTATTGGAAGGTGACACAAGAATGTTTGACGAGGATGGAGATACGCTGACAACAGCCGGAGGAGGAAAGATTACCGGTTTGAATGACTATGAGATGAACTTGGTAGATGATCAGAACTTCGTCTATGAGCGTACGATAAAAGTGAACACCGGTGCGAAAGCCAAGTTGACCGCAAAATACAATAACAACATACAGTATTTCAAGGGCGGTCCCGGTACTACTTCCGCAGACTCTGTTGAGTTGTTAGGCGGTGAGAGCAGTACTACTAAACATACTATGCGTATTGTTTATGACTTCAAGACCAACCGTCTGATGACAGCGTTCGTTCCCTCCGATACGATCAAAAACGCCATGGCCATCAATGCCGACCTTATGATTGTGCGTGAGCACCAAGAAGCAGGACATCAACTGTTGTTCAACGGAGGTTCGCTTTCTGAAGTTCATACCGTTTACGGCGTAATGCGCTTCAACCGCTGGACGTTGAATAATAAAGAGAAAACAGGAGGTCATAGCGTTGTAGGCGATCCGAAATCTGCTTACGAGCGTGGCTTGTACTGGATATCCTTCCCGTTCGATGTGAATTTGAGTGATGTATTCGGCTTTGGTACGTACGGTACGCACTGGATTATTATGGAGTATGATGGTGCAGCACGTGCTACAGAAGGTTACTGGGCAGACAGTGAAGGCTTCTGGAAATACGTAATGCCAGCTCAGCGCTCGACTTATACGTTAGAGTCCGGTAAGGGTTACGTGCTGGCACTCGATTTGGACCTGATGAAGGATAACAACACTTCCTTCTGGTCTAACAACATCGAGCAAGTTGAGTTGTTCTTCCCGTCTGCATCGTATGTTAGCAACATCGCATCTACGAATGTGACGACGACTGTAGATTCGCACGAGTGTACGATAGACCGTCGTACGGATAAGAATAGTCCTGATATTAACAAAGACCGTACTCGTGCAGACAGTCACTGGAATATTATCGGTATCCCGAGCTACGCGAACTATGGCTCTGCATTGAAAGACGGTCCCACCGGATCGACCATTGAATGGCATACTAATCCGTACACCAATGACCTGCCGTTCTTGTATGAATGGAGCACGGTGGATAACAGTTATGCCGTTCAAAGCGGTACAACGTATCCGTTCAAAGCTATGCACGCGTATATGGTACAATACCACGGAAATCTGTACTGGTCGTTGGCAAGTGCAACACCTGTTACACCGATAGTAGCACGCAGCACGTATGCCGAGAAGCCGGAGAGCGTAGAAATGCGTCTTGAGTTGCAACAGAACGAGATGAAAGTTGATCAGACCTTCGTTAAGTTGAGCAACGATGAGAACGCAAGTGTGAACTTCGCATTCGATGAGGACTTGTGCAAGGAGTTTAATGCGAACAAGGCGAATATCTACACGATTGTGGAGAACTATCTGCCGGTAGCCGGTAACACGATGCCGATGAGCGAGCAGACGACCGTTGTTCCGGTTGGTGTTCGGATTGCTGCCGACGGCGATTACACCTTCGCTATTCCGGATGGTACGGAGGGTATCGGCGTTACGCTTATCGATAACGAGACCGGTATCCGCACCAGCCTGAGTGCACTGGAATATACGATTAACCTGAGTGCTGGTGACTACGCGGATAGGTTCTTCTTGGAGATCTCGCCGATTAGTCAGATATCAACGGATATCGAAGCGGTTACCGGTGACGGGTTACAGGTTACGGGAGCACGCAAGATCATGATCGACGGTCTCTTGTATATTGTGAAGGATGGTAAACTGTTTGACGCGCAAGGACGGCGGTTGTAATGGTGATAGGTTATTGGTTATAGGTTATAGTTTTGGATATAAAAATATTATGATTATGAAAAATGTAAAGGTTATAGGTTATGGGTTATGGGTTATCTGTATGCTCCTTGTGAGCATGCCGACCATGGCACAGGAGTGGGAGTCCACCTCATCGATGCAAGGCTCAGGGAGTGCCTATAGTTCGCAGGTAACGGCTGTAGGCGCCACCTCTGCTGCAGACATGGGAACGACTACGACAGCCAACTACTCACCGGGAAGACCCGGACAGGTGCGTAAGGGCTTCCTCGATCCCACCAACCCTGGTAATCAATCCAACGAGTCGCCCATCGGCGAGCCGTGGGTGTTGGCGATCTTTGCTGCCGCCTTCGCCGCAGTCATTGCCGTACGTCGGAAACGCAGTAACGGTTAACGGTTAGTGGTTAGCGGAATTACGCCTTGAGCATCTGCCCAGGGCGTAATTTTTTGCCTAAAAATGCAATTATTCAAAATGAATTATTGAATTTGAATAATTAAATTTGCATAATTCAAATAATTGTTGTATCTTTGCAGCAAAATTTGAATCTTATGGAAAAAGTAACGAATCCTTTTATCATTCGAGGCGCTATTCCGGAGCCCTATTTCTGCGATCGTGAAAAGGAAACCGAGCGATTAGTTCGCTATCTGACGAATGGAGAACATGTGGTGCTCCATGCGCCACGTCGTATCGGGAAAAGCAAGTTGATCGAGCATTGTTTCGCTCAACCGGCTATTAAAGATAAGTACTATACCATTTTCGTAGATATATTACAGACCGGAAATCTGCAAGAGTTCACCTATGAATTTGGTAAAGCTGTCTTTGAGGCTACTGCTTCTTTGGGTAATAAGATGATGAAGCAATTCGCCCAAACGGTTCAGTCGCTCCACGGGGAGTATAGCATAGATCCGTTTACCGGTTTCCCGAAGTTCAGTATGTCTATCGGACACATCGCCAATCCGATATACACCATCGAAGAGGTGTTCCGTTTCTTAGAGCAAGCAGATAAACCTTGTATTGTGGCTATTGATGAGTTTCAACGTATTGCCGACTATCCGGAGAAGAACGTAGAGGCAATTCTGCGGACACATATTCAACGAATGCGGAACTGCGAAT
This sequence comes from uncultured Bacteroidales bacterium, assembly GCA_902799875.1. The sequence goes on from CADCCH010000014.1 coordinate 16,286, forward strand.
TTGTTTTTGCGGGTTCCGACCGGCATTTGTTAGGTCAGATGTTCCAGGATTACAACCGTCCTTTCTATGAGAGCGCGACTATAATGACGTTAGAAAAGATAGAACGCAGTAAGTACAACGCGTTTGTACTGGAGCATTTTGAGGAATTCAACAAGCATATCGCAACAGAAGACGTAGATCGCGTGTATGATCTGTTTGACGGCAACACGTACGCGATGCAACGAACAATCCATACGGCATTCTCGCTGACTCCAGAAAAGCAGACCTGTACCTTGAGTACTATCCGTCAGGCAATAGATGATATTATCGAGGACAACGATTTTACCTATCGTACGCATCTGATGCCGATGGGCTTGTCGCAAAAAGAGGTTCTATATGCTATCGCTCGTAGCGGTGTCGCCTCACAGATAACCGGTTCTGTGTTCGTCAATAAATATCGTTTAAGTTCTGCCAGTTCCGTGCAGTCTGCTATTCGTAAATTGAAGGCTGACGGTTGGGTGACGGAATTTATGAATCCGGATGGACAAAAATGCTATCAATTGAACGACTATTTCTTGATGTTATGGATTCAAAAAAATTACGGACGAGGATATGAACTGTAATAAAAAAGCCTGCAGGTTGGAACTTGCAGGTTTTTTTGTGTAGACCGTTTGTTTAGAAGCGGAAGGTGGCACCGAGCAGGAAAGAGATACCTTGCGAGCGGTAGCCGTAGTAGTACTCGTTCTTGTGGTGGAGCCAGTTCTCGATCTCGCAGAAGAGCGTGAGATTTGGCTTGGGCTCGGGTCTTAAGACACCGGTATCCCGGTATCCCGTTTTCCCGGAATTGCGAACCTTACCTACCCACATATCATATTGCAGACCGAGGTTGCACTCGAGGATGGGGCGGAGGTTATGCTCAATGCCCATTATATCCAGCGCCAGACGGTTACCCACGAAACGGTTATCCGAATAGAGCGACCAGTGACGGTCGATACGGCCGTCCACACGTACGCCTAACTCCCATACCGGACGATCGTATACTGGTATATTGCCTTTCCAGAAGTAATAATCGCCGTTGACGTTGATGCGCAGTTTGTCCTGAAGGTGGTAATTGATCTGACCACCGACCTTTCCGCGCTGGTAATCGGCGTATCCATAATCCAGATTACCCATGAGGTCCGCGATGAGGACGGTCTGATTCATCATATACGCATACCCTCCGTGGATCTCCACGAGCAGGTCACGAACCGGACGGATATGGAATCCTAACTCTCCGTCCACCGGTGTGTACTCGGTAGCATGGTTATCGGCGATACCAGCCGGCACGCGGCGGTAACGGTTCTCTTCCATGAACTCCTGCAGACTTCCCAGACCGTGGTGACCCATGACGTCCGCATAGACGGTGAGCCATTGTTTGGCTACCTGCGCCTCAAAATTGATATGCGGTGAGGGAGCGAAAGAGATGTTCTGCGAACCGGAGAGCAACTGGCCGTGACCGATATTGAGGTCGAGGTTCACTCCCGCATGCACGCGTACGCGCGTTCCTTCATAAGCATAATAAGGCTCAATGCGGAAGTTATGGCGGTTGCTGGCTGATGCTGGAACAACGAGATCTCCCGATTGGAGGAAGTTATTCTGGATATACACCTGCGTTCCGACGTGGTGCTCTTCGCTGTGCCAATCAAATCCACCCTTCGTACGCAGCTGGTGCTCCGATACCGTACCGGGCTTGGAAAAGAGCACGTAGCCCGTCTGCGCCTGCCATTGGATATCGTTCTTGGGATTGGACTTGACGCCGATATACGCCTCCACCGACCAGAGCGATGTCAGATCGGTGTCTGTCAGCGGGCGTTTCTTATAGGCCACGTTGTTCTTCTCCCATCCTCCGAAATCACGATTGGTCAGCGCGTAATGTGCGTAATCGTAGAAATGACCGTACTTATGGTAGTACAGGTTACCGCCGTTGACGCCGAAATAGAGGTCGCAACTGGAGAAGGGGTGGGTGAAATCGAGTCCTACTTTGGTTTTACTGAGCGTCGCCAGACCCCATTCGGCTTTGTGGTGGGCATAGACATCGAGGATGGAGCGTTTGCCGTCATCGAGGTGGTAGCCGAAGTCAAAAAGCGTATTAGGGTGACCTAATCCACCGCGGACATATCCGTTATACAGCTTACCCGGCTCAAAGCGCGTAGGCTGCGAGAGGAGCGGATGGAAAGTGGCTGCCGGCGTGACGTCCGTCGTGTACTCGGAGTACTCGATGGGTGCGGGTTCGATGGTCGTCTGCACGATGGCAGGCTTGGTCGAAACTTTTCCCGCTGCCTGAATAACCGGCTGAAAATCACGCTCTACCGTTACACTGCGGTTGAGGGCGCTGTCGCTTTGGGCATTAACGGGAACTAGGAACCCTAGGAATCCTAGGAAAACTAGGAATCTACTATTCTTCTTCATCTTTCTCCTCCTTTCTTTCGGGTTGTTCGAGTTGGTCGAGCGCGCTGAGGCGTTCGGCGATGAGCGACGGGATATCATCGTTAGTAGCCGTGTAGTTCTGCTGGAGTACCAACAGGTACTGACGTGCTTGGAAGAGTTCCCCGCGTTCGCGGTTGATATCGCTCAACAGCACCAGCGCCCGGGCTAACCAGTATTGCTGCTGGGTGTTGCTTTGGGTGAACTCCATGATCTGTGCTTCGGCACCGTCGTAGTCCTTAATCGCATAGAAAGACTCGGCTAAGAGGTACTTGGCCTCCGCACCTTGTGCCGTACGCACCTCGGCCGATAGGATACTGAGATCCGCCTGCGCTTTATTCCACTGCTTGAGCGCGATATAGGCTTTCGCACGACCATAGAGGGCTTCGGCTTTGGTCTCTTCGCTCAGCGGTTGATCACTGAGGATCTGCTCGGCGATGTCGATGGCCGCCTGATGCCGACCGAGTGCTTGTGAACAACGCAGGATACCCAAACGGGCAATCGTGGTGTTCTCGCGGGTCGAAGCCAGACTATGCATGCGGTAGAAGGCCTCCAGCGCACAGTTATAATCGGCTTTGTCGTAACAGATCTCCGCGACACGCGTAGCCGCTTCCTCCTGATACGGATTGGCATTCATCTCCGCCAGCACCTTATATTGCTCTAACGCCTCCGAACTTTGTCCGAGACGGTAGTACGAATCCGCCAGGTAGTAACGCGCCGTGGTGCAATAACGGCCTCCGGCGCAGAACTTGGTGATATAATTACTGAGCGAAACGGTCGCCTTACGATAATCGGCCTGCATGTACTGCATCTCGGCTGCCGCATAGAGGAGCGAGTCCTCGGCGGTGGAGACGTTCATGTTCATACGTGCGAGGTTCTTGGTGTACTCCAGGTACTCGTTCACGTTACCGGTCTCCACATAGAGTGCCTGCAGCGCATCGAGGGCGGTGTATGCCTCTTCGGTAGCCGGGTATTTCTCGATCGTCTGACGATAGGCCGTGATCGCCTGCTCATTCTCATGGAGGTTACGATAGAGCATCGCGCGCTCCAGCGACGCCTTACGCGCCAGCGTAGAATGCGGATAGGTCGAAAGCAACTGTCCGTACGTGCTTATCGCCGCACGCTCATCGTCCTGCTGGAGCTGGGCACGGGCAATCTCATAGATACCGTCGTCGGCGTAGTCGGACTTGGGATAGCGGCTGACGAGTTCACGAAGGATCGTGATCTTATCGCTGTACTTATGTTGCAAGCCCAGGGCATAACCGCGCTGGAAAAGCGCATAGTCCGCACCGGAAGACTGCAGTTTGCTCACCTGCGAATAATATGTGATCGCTTGCTGGAACTGGCGGGCGTTGAAGTAACAGTCACCGATCCGGTTGAGGGCATCGGCATAGGTCGGTTCGGTCGCCAGTGCCGCATCGATATAGACGGAGAACGCCTCACGGGCTTTGTCGTACTTGGCCTGCGAGAACGCTGCATAACCCTGCAGATAACGCGCGATAGAGTAGTTATCGGACTTGCGTGCGTCCGGACGAGCAAAGAAACTGTTCAGGTCCTGCTCGCAAGCCACGTAGTTACGCAGGCGGTAATTGGCCTCCGCACGAATATAAAAAGCTTCGGTCGTGTACAGATCCGACTCCGCCTTGTGGTTGATCACCTCCGTCGTCCAGTTGATAGCCTGCTGCATCTTACCTTGCAGGAAATGATCCGCACCGAGTTGGTAACGGAGATACTGCTTGGTCTGCAACATCTTGGGCGAAGGATTCGGAATAGAATCCAGGGTCGTAATAGCAGCCGCGTAGTTCTTACTCTGCATCAAGGCGTCACTCAACAACTGGTATATCCGTCCTTCGTACTTGGAGTCGGGATATTGCGTGAGGAAGTCATTGAACGCCCGCACGGATTCACCGAGCGCGCTGGACGACTGATAGGTGCAGAGGGTGTAGTTATACGCCGCCTCTTCCGTGATAGCCGGTGTGATGCCGATCTGGGCTGCGGCTTGGAAAGAGAGTTTGGCTTGCTCCGGTTGCTTCAACTGCACGTAGGCGTTACCCATCGTCAGACAGGTCGCCTCCGAGAGCGAGTCTTTTTCCTGCTTGACTTGCTTGAGGTACTTGACCGCCTCGTCGTAACGGTTCAGGTGGTAGTTGGCGGAACCCAACATATACATATCCGAGCGAACGAGTTCCTCTTTCTGCGCAGCGGCCATCTTGGCGTAACGGCTCAAGTGGTCGGCGGCAGCGGCATAGTCCTGCTTACGGAACGCTATCTCACCCAAAATACGATGGAGCTCACTGTTGTTCGTGCTCTCCGGTTGGTCCTTGAGGATCTGGTTCGCACGCGTCTCTACCTCCTCGAAGTTACAGTTCGCGTACTCGATCTGCACGATGTAGAACGGTACGGTCTTGGCGTAAGCTTTGTCGGACTCCAGCTGTTTGAGGGCCGGCAGGGCTTTGTCGTACTTCTGCTGTTTGTACATGCAGTACGCGTAGTAATACGTGCCGCGCGTCTGGTAACGACCCTCGTTCTTGGAGAGGATACTGAAATAGACGGCTGCGCGTTGGAACTCCTGCTGCATCAGGTACGCGTATCCGCGGTAGAAGGAGTAATCCTGCTGATGCGGACGCGTGAGCGCCTGGATATCTACCGGTTCCAAGAACTTCAGTCCTTGCTTATAACGTCCTTTCTCCACCTGCAGCACACCTTGCATGAACTGCACTTCGTCCTTGAAGGTGGTATATGGATAAGCCTGCAGGTAGGTCTTGAGATCGCGCTGCAGCAACTTATCCCGCCCGTCAAAACGGGCAGCCAAGGCATTGTAGTGCTGCTCCATCTCGCTCGTTTGAGCGGAGAGGGGAGTAACTAGGATTCCTAGGAAACCTAGGAGACCTAGGATGCCTAGTTGGATTCTTTTTCTCATCTAGCTAATTTGATTTCGTTCCACATCTCGAGCAACATCTCCTGTGCGTCACCTGCATCGTGCATCAGCGCGCAACGGTCGATGGTCGATTTGTCTGCATAGTAAACGGGGTTGAGGTGGAGCGCATGCGGATCCAAGATCTCACCGTCCACTTCGATCGGGTCGTCACCGAAGAAATACGAAGCGTCCACGGTCTCCGGCCACTCTTCTGCATCATTCTGCTCTTCGAGGATCTCAGCCGCTGCGTTCGGTCCACCGGCGCAGGATACGTAACCGATCTCGTCCATGTTAGCCAATGCGTTCTCCGCTTTGCACATATAGTCGATGAAGTAAGTAGCGGCTTTGATGTTCTTGGCGTACTTCGGGATCACCCAACCGTCAAACCATACGTTCGAACCTTCTTTCGGTACGATATAATCGAGCATCACACCCATCTCGCCTGCCTCTTCGATAGCGAACTGTGCGTCACCGGACCAGCTGAGGTTGAGCCATGCTTTGCCCTTGGTCATCTCTTCCTTACCGAAATCAACCTCCCAACCGCAGATCTGTTTCTTAGCCTGCAGCAGGATGTTCTTCACCGCCTCTACACGCTCCGGTGTGATGTTACGAACCAACTCGTCACGGTTCACTTTACCTGCCTCGATCTGATCGGCATAGGCATAGAGCACGAGTACCGAATAGACATCGCGGAACGCATCTTTCATCAGGATACGGTTCTCAAACTTAGGATCCAGTACAGCAGCCCAAGAGGTCAAGTCCTCGCGGTTGACGAACTGCGGGTTGTAGATGAAACCGGTGGTACCCCACATGTAACCGACCGTGTAGTCGCTGACCTGCAGGTCATAACGCGGCGCCATCTGCTGGAACTTGTTGAGCACGAACGGCGAGATGTTATCGAAATAGAAAATGCTGTCCGGGATCAGTTCTTTCTGAATCGGAATCAACAGATCTTTCTTGAGCATGCGCTCGATGATGTACTCCGACGGACAGAAGACATCGTAGTCCTCATGACCCACCTCGATCTTGGTGAGGGCTGTCTCGTTGATGTCAAACGTCTCATAGACGAGTTGCACTTTCTCGCCGGTCTGGTCAAAATACCACTGCTCGAAATCCGCCTTCACGTCTTCGTCAATGTAATCGGCCCAGTTGAGCACTTTGAGTTGATGTGCGCGGTCCGCACCGCCGCAGGAAGTCAACACGATGGCTACGAGAGCCATTACCCAAATAGAGATTTTTTTCATAGCATTACTCATTTTTGTGTTTATTATTACGTATATTGATATAAATTAATACAGCCAGCATCACGAGCAAGATGATCGTGAAGAGGGGACGCAACTCGGGGGTCAGACCGCCTTTTCGTGCGTCGGAGTAAATAAACGTACTGAGGGTCTCCAGTCCACCGGAGCCCTTGGTGAAGAACGTCACGCCGAAGTCGTCCACGGAGAGGGTGAGCGCGAGGATGAAACCCGACAGCATACCCGGCCATAACTCCGGCAACATCACCATGCGCAGCGCCTGCGCCGGTGTCGCACCCAGGTCGAGTGCCGCCTCGTAGGTGTTGGGGTTCATGCGACTCAAACGCGGTAACACGCTCAACACCACGTACGGTGTACAGAACACGACATGCGCGATACAGACGGTCGCCAGACCTTGACTGAAACCGAGGGCTACAAAGAGCAGGAAGAGCGATATACCGGTGATGATGTCCGGGTTGATCATCGGCACGGAGTTGAGTAAGCTCACCGCCTTGCGACTGCGTGCCCGCATGTTGTATATACCTATCGCCGCCAGCGTACCAAGAATGGTTGAGCAGACTGCTGCTACGAGGGCAATGACCACGGTGTACCAGATGGCGCTGTTGAGACCCGCATCGGCCTTGCCGGTGAAGAGGTTAACGTACAGATCGAGCGAGAATCCTGTCCAGTTACCAAGGATCTTACTCTTGGTGAACGAGAAGACGGCTATCAACGCAATCGGTGCGTACAACACAAGCAGCAGGAGCCATAAGTATAGCTGCGAACCGTAATGGCGACGCAGACCTATCCGTTTGCGGTGCAGCATCTCCTGCTCTACGGCCGTGAGATTCTTCTCTTTGCGACGTTGGATAATGATGATGACGGCATAGACGATACCGGCTGCCATCAGCAGGCCTGCGAACACGAACCATATCCATCCGTGGCTGCGTTTGGCCACGGCCGTATGGGTGCGTACATACTCCTCAAAAGTCTTATACGCATTTGCCACCCGTACGCGCTGTCCGCGGTTCTTGATCTCTTTGTTACTGCGCCAAACTGTCCAGAAAGTGCCGGTTTCATCGGTATAACTGTAGATCGAATCGAAGCGATCCGCCAAAGGCTGCGGCTCTGAGGCGAAGATGAAATCGAGGGAATCCTTTTCAATGGATACCGTTATATTGATCTTTTCTCCGGCATAACTCTCCGGGAAATCCGCCAAGAGCGTGTTTGCTGCGGTCGTTCCAACGCGGAGTTCATAGCTGAGGTTGGATTGCGCGCTCAGAGGACTAGCTAGGAGCCCTAGGAATCCTAGGAACCCTAGGAAGACTAGTTTTAAGCTTCTCATACCAAACCTCCTTCCTCTTTGTCGTCGTGGTCACCGAAGAAACTCGTCAGACCGATGATAATCAGCAATACCAGCGACAGGACTGCTCCGTAGTTGAGCAAGTCGGTCGTGGTGATATAATCCTGAATGAGACTACCGAACAGTTTGATGTTGTTATGCGTCAGCAACTCGGCGATAGCAAAGGTGGAAACTGTCGGCATAAACACCATCACGATACCGCTGTACACACCGGGCATCGAGAGCGGTACAATCACTTTCCAGAAACTCTGCCAACGGCTGGCACCCAGATCCTGCGCGGCCTCCACGAGCGAATTGTCCATCTTCTGCAACGTATTGTATATCGGGTAGATCATGAACGGCAGGTAGTCGTAACAGAGACCGAAGAGTAGGGCACCTTCGCCTAACGGCAGACCGCACATGTTGAACAGTTCTACCGTCGCTACCGTACGCAGCAGGAAATTGATCCACATCGGCAGGATGAACAGCATCGCCATCACTTTAGGGGTCTTGAAATCCTCTTGCGCCATGATATACGCCGCCGGATAACCGATCAGAAGACAGATAGCAGTGTTAAACACCGCAATCATGAGCGAATAAAGGAAAGTCTGAATCGCTTCGCTATGGGTGAAGAACTTCGCGAAATTACGCAGGGTGAAATTGCCGTCGATATCCGTGAAGGCATACACGCCCACCAGAATGAGCGGTAACACCACGAATAGCGCCATGAACAAGATGTACGGCCAAGCCCAGGTACGACGCGAAGAGAATATCTGAACGAGTTTATTCATCTTTCCACTTGTCTATCTTGATCTTATTGGCCGGAATGATGATACCTACGCGGTCACCGTCATCCCATACATCGTTGGTGTTGACGTACAGGTCATTGCCTTCGTCCGTACGGATGGTGAGGTGGTAGTGATTACCCTTGTAGAGGATAAAATGCACCTCTCCTGAGAGTGTTCCCTCTTCTTCGTAGTCCTGCAAGTCGATGTCGCGGAACTTGACACGCACCTGCACTTTCTCGCCGGGTTCAAAACCTTCCAGTTGTTTTTCCTCTACCTCCCATTCGGCATCGAGGAACCATACTTTACCGTTCTTGAGCACCTCGCCTTCGAAATAATTCCAGATATAGTGCTCTTTCTTCATGATCTGGATGTCTTCGGGCTTCACCAGCATGCCGATCTCCGTGCCCGGCAGGTACTCGTGGTAATCCTGAATAAGGAACTCGTAGTTATCCGGAGTCAGTACGCGCATCTCATAATGCACGCCTTTGAAGATACAGGTCTGCACCTCGCCGTACCATTTTGTAAATTTACCCTTCGGTACACGGTCTTCGGCATCGTCATCTTCGTTGGCAACGACTTTACCGCGTTTCTCATCCTCTTTGCGCCACACATAGATATCCTCCGGACGAATAACCACATCGACCGGGTTGTTCTCACCGAAACCGGTATCAATACAATCGAATTCCTGTCCGCAGAACGCCACCCGTTTATCACGAATCATGGTTCCGGAAAGGATGTTACTTTCTCCGATGAAATCGGCAACAAAGCAGTTCTGCGGCTCGTTATAGATATCCGTCGGGGTACCTATCTGCTGGATACGTCCTTCACTCATCACCACCACGCGGTCGGAGAGCGTTAGCGCCTCTTCCTGATCGTGGGTGACGTAGATGAAAGTGATACCCAGTTTCTCGTGCAACTCCTTCAACTCGATCTGCATGTCGTGGCGCATCTTGAGATCGAGGGCGCTGAGCGGCTCGTCCAGCAAGAGCACTTCAGGCTTGTTGACAATCGCACGTGCAATCGCTACACGCTGTTGCTGGCCACCGGAGAGGGTGTCCACTTTGCGCTCCTCATAACCCGTGAGGTTAGCCATCTTCAGTGCCTGACGCACTTTTTTCTTGATGGTCTCCGGGTCTTCTTTCTTGAGCTTCAAACCAAAAGCGACGTTGTTGAAAACGTTTAGATGGGGGAATAAAGCGTATTTTTGAAATACCGTGTTCACCGGACGCTTGTAAGGCGGTGTCTTGGTGACATCTTCGCCTTTAAGCAGGATATCTCCCGATGAAGCAACTTGAAAACCGGCTATACAACGTAGTAACGTTGTCTTGCCGCAGCCCGAGGGGCCTAAGATGGTGACGAACTCGCCTTTTTTGACTTGCAGGCTAACGTCATTCAATGCATACTTACCATCCTCGAACTGCTTCGAGACATGGTTGACCTCAATAATAAACTCCGATTTTGCCATTTCTTTCCATAAATACACGCGCATACTCGCGCAAAATACGCCGCAAAGGTACTATAAATAATTGAATTACGCAAATTTTTTTGCGTTTTTTATCATTTTTGCAGACTCTTACGGGCAGAAAGCAGCACAATGACGGCTGTGATGGCAGAAAGGGTGTCGCTGATAGGAATAGACCACCATACGCCATCCAAGGGATTGACGAAGGCCATCGGCAACAATAAAGTGAGCGGAATGAGGTAGATTACTTGCCGGGTCAGACTCAGGAAAATTGCCTTTCCGGCTTTGCCGATAGAGGTAAAGAGGTTACCGGTTACCATCTGGAAACCGATGATGAGCATCGTCGAACAGATGATACGCATGGGCCGGATTGTTTGCGCAATGAGTACCGGATCGTGGGTGAACATCTTTGTGACTACAATCGGACAGAATTCACCGAGGAAGAACACGATACCCATTACACCGGTGGCATAGGCGCAGGTGAGATAGAAGGATCGCAGCACACGGTCGTATAACTTAGCCCCGTAGTTGTATCCGGCTATCGGTTGCATACCTTGGTTAAGTCCCATCACCATCATCGCGAACACGAAAGTCAGACGGTTGATAACCCCGTACGAAGCAATCGCCATATCTCCACCGAAAGTCTTCAATTGGTTATTGATGATGATGACTACAAAACAATGGGCGATATTGTACAAGAAAGGCGACATACCAATCGCCAAAGCACGGAAAGTGATGTGTTTGTTTAATCGCCAAATTCCCCGATGAAATCGAACTAATTCGTTCTTATTTATGAATTTGGTGAACTGCCAAACCACCGCTACAGCCTGACTGATGACGGTTGCCAACGCCGCTCCGCGAACGCCCATCTCCATGCCGAAGATAAAGAGCGGATCGAGGATGATGTTCACCACCACCGCCACAATCGTCGCTACCATTGAGAAACGCGGGTGACCGGCTGAACGGAGCATGGCATTCAAACCGAAATAGATATGCGTCAGGATATTTCCATACAGAATAATCTCCATATAATCGTGCGCATAACCGAGGGTTGCTTCGCTGGCACCGAAAGCCATCAAGATGGGGTCTAACCATATCAAACCTACCGCCATCACGATAGCGGACAGGATGACGTTCATCACGATCACGTTACCGAGCACACGATTGGCACGATCGTAATCTTTTTCTCCCAGGTAGATAGCTAATAAAGAAGACGCTCCTACACCCACCAGACTACCGAACGCAGCGCAGATATCCATGAAGGGCTTGGCAACCGTCAAGGCTCCTAACGCCAACGCTCCGCAACCGTGACCGATATAGATACTGTCCACGATATTATACAACGAAGTGGCCGTCATCGCAATGATGGCCGGCATCGCATATTTGAAGAGCAGTTTATGTACCGGCGCTGTGCCTAATTCGGTGGTTCGACTCATAGTTTTTGTGCGATGAAATCAAAGAAATCTGCTGCAGGATGCCCCTGTTGCAACACAATCGGTGTTCCCTCGTCGCCTCCTTCACGGATAGACTGTACGAGCGGTATCTGACCCAGCAACGGGATATGCAGTTCTTCCGCCAGTTGTTTACCACCGTCTTTACCGAAGATATAGTACTTGTTGTTCGGCAATTCAGCCGGTGTGAACCATGCCATATTCTCGATGAGACCGAGGATTTCTACATTCACTTTCTCATTTCGGAACATCTCTACACCCTTGCGTGCATCCACCAATGCCACCGGTTGCGGCGTGGTGACTACGATGACACCTGTCAGGTGCAGCTCGGATATAAGCGTCAGGTGAATATCACTTGTTCCCGGAGGCAGATCAATCAAAAAATAATCCAATTCTCCCCAATGGGCATCCTCGATCAGTTGTTTGATCGCATTGGACGCCATGCCTCCACGCCAGATTACTGCCTGCTCCGGATTAACGAAGAACCCGATGGACAGCATCTTTACTCCGTATTGTTCAATAGGTTCGATCAGTGTTCTTCCTTCGATTTCAACGGAATAAGGACGGCATTCTTCGGTAGCAAACATCTTCGGCATCGAAGGGCCGTGGATATCGGCGTCTAACAGTCCGACACGGTAACCGCGTTGGGCTAACGCAACCGCCAGATTAGCCGTAACCGTCGATTTACCCACACCACCTTTGCCACTATGGATAGCAATGATATGTTTGGCGTCAATCTTAGGACTTTCAGCCTTCGGTTTCTGGTTCTCTACCTTGAACTTGGTGTGGATATTGGCTGTGACATTTGGATCGACATACGTCTGCAAAGCTACCTCGGTCGCTTTGAGCACCGATTTCATAAACGGATCGTTGTCTTTGGGAAAAATCAATGAGAAAGAGACCTCAAAACCGGAGATGCGGATATCGTCTTCCAACATGCCGCTCTCTACCAAGTCTTTACCCGTTCCTGGGTAGCGTACGTGACGTAAAGCATCAATTATTTGTTGCGGATACATATAAAAATCTCAAAATTTGCTGCAAAGATACACTTTTTTTTGCACATGTCAAAATAATTTTGTAATTTTGCACGCAATTTATGCGTAAATACAAATCAAAACAACATACATGAAGCATTTTAACGAATACAAACGATTGGATTTGGCTGCGTTGAGCCGTGAGGTGCTGGCGCAGTGGGAAGTAGAGCATTTGTTTGAAAAAAGTGTATCAGAACGCGAAGGACATCCGCAGTTTTTGTTCTTTGAGGGTCCTCCTTCGGCGAACGGTATTCCGGGTATCCATCACGTGATGGCGCGTACGATCAAGGATACCTTCTGCCGTTTTAAGACGATGCAGGGTTATCAGGTGCGTCGTAAAGCAGGATGGGATACCCACGGTCTGCCGGTAGAACTGGGTGTGGAGAAGATGCTCGGTATCACCAAAGAGGATATCGGTAAGAAGATCTCCGTGGATGAGTACAATGCGGCTTGCCGTCGCGAGGTAATGAAGTACACCAAAGAGTGGACGAATCTTACCAAACAGATGGGTTACTGGGTGGATCTCGACGATCCGTATATTACGTACGACAACAAGTATATTGAGACGCTGTGGTACTTGCTCAAGGAGCTTTATAAGAAAGGTTACCTCTATAAGGGTTATACGATTCAGCCGTATTCACCGGCTGCAGGAACGGGTCTGAGTTCGCACGAATTGAACCAACCGGGTTGCTATCGGGATGTGAAGGATCTGACTTGCACGGCGAAGTTCCATCTCAAGGATGGCCGGTATATCATCGCTTGGACGACTACTCCGTGGACCTTGCCGAGTAATACTGCGCTCTGTGTGGGTCCGAAGATAGACTATGTCGAGATTGCACTCGAGAGCGGTGAGCATATCATTCTGGCAGAGGCTCGTCTGAGTGCGTACTTTGAGAACGCGGAGATCGTAGCCCGTTACAAGGGCGCGGACCTTGTGGGACTGGAGTACGATCCGCTGTTCCCATGGGTGAATCCCGGACCGGGTGCGTTTCGTGTTATCCCGGGAGACTATGTAACGACCGAAGATGGTACGGGTATCGTACATATCGCACCTACGTTTGGTGCGGACGATAAAAAAGTCGGTGATGCTGCCGGTGTACCGGGACTCTATATGCAAACCAAAGATTTCGGTCCTCGACCAATGGTCGATTTCACCGGTAAATACTGGAAGATTGAAGATCTCGATCCGGAGTGGGTGGCAACCAACGTCAATACCGAACTCTATGGTAAATACGCCGGACGTTTCGTAAAGAATGCGTACGATCCGAATCTCACAGACAAAGACGAGAGTCTGGATTTGCACCTTTGTCTGGAGATGAAAGCCGACGGTCGTTTGCTCAAGACCGAGAAGCATGTGCACTCCTATCCGCACTGTTGGCGTACCGACAAACCCGTCATTTACTATCCGCTTGACTCGTGGTTCATCAAATCGACCATGGCGCGCGATGAGATGATTGCGCTCAATAAGACCATCAATTGGCAACCGGAGTCCACCGGTACCGGTCGTTTCGGTCAATGGCTCAATAACCTCAACGACTGGAACCTCTCCCGTTCGCGTTATTGGGGAACCCCGCTGCCAATCTGGCGTACCGAGGATGGAAAGGAAGAGATTTGTATCGGTTCGATTGCGGAATTATTCGATGAAATCGAGAAATCTGTTAAGGCGGGCTTCATGAAAGCCAACCCCTGGCCGAAGCACAAAGTAGGTGACTACAGCAAAGCGAACTACGATCCCTCTGTCATCGATCTCCACCGTCCGTACGTGGACTCGATCATCCTCGTTTCTCCGTCTGGCAAGCCCATGAAGCGTGAGCTCGACCTCATCGACGTGTGGTTCGATTCAGGTGCGATGCCTTACGCGCAGAACCACTATCCGTTTGAGAACGCAGACGCACCGCGTACTGCAGACTTTATCTCCGAGGGTGTGGACCAAACACGCGGATGGTTCTTCACCCTCCACGCAATCCACACGATGATCGAAGGCACGGTAGCCTATAAGAATGTCATCTCTAACGGCCTCGTGCTGGATAAGAACGGCAATAAGATGTCCAAACGTCTGGGCAACGCCGTGGATCCCTTCGGCGCATTGGAGACCTACGGAGCCGATCCCGTTCGCTGGTACATGCTGACTAACTCCAGCCCGTGGGAGAACCTCAAGTTCGATCCCGAAGGAGTGGATGAGGTGAGACGTAAATTCTTCGGCACGCTCTACAATACCTACGGATTCTTTGCGCTCTACGCCAATGTAGATAACTGGCAACCTGCTATGAATACCGACGGTCAACCGACGGTCAACCGACAGTCAAAGCCAACGTCGAGCCAAGATCGTACTGAGATAGACCGTTGGATACTCTCCAAACTGAACTCCCTCGTCAAAGAAGTTACCGAGGCCTACGAAGCCTACGAACCGACCAAAGCGGGACGGGCTATATCGGATTTTGTACAAGACGACCTATCCAACTGGTACGTACGTCTCAACCGCAAACGTTTCTGGGGAGGAGAGATGGATGCTGATAAGAAGGCTGCTTATGAGACGCTCTACACCTGTCTTAAGACTGTCGCACAACTCATGGCACCTAACGCACCGTTCTATGCCGATCGTCTTTACCGCGATTTGTGCGGTGAAACCGTGCATTTGAGCGAATGGCCGAAAGTAAAAGAGGCACTGATTGATACCCAATTGGAACGTCAGATGTATCTCGCTCAGCAAGCTACGTCTATGATCCTCAGTCTGCGTAAACGGGCTGAGAAGAACGTACGTCAACCGCTGCAGAAAGCCGTTATCCCGACACCGGATCAAGAGACGACCGATGCGCTCTTGCATGTAGCGGACCTCATCAAATCGGAAGTGAACGTCAAAGAACTCGTTATCGTGCCGGCAGAACAATCTGAGATCAGACTGGTCAAGAAAATCAAACCGCAGTTCAAGGTGCTGGGTAAGAAAGTAGGCGGTAAGATGAAAGAACTCGCTGCGGCAATCTCCATGATGAGTCAAGATGATATCGCGAAGATGGAAGCGGACGGACAATTTACGCTGTTGGACTACACTTTGGTGCCGGAGGACGTGGAGATCATTACTGAGGATATGCCGGGTTGGCTCGTGGCGAACAATGGCATTTTGACCATCGCATTGGATATCGAACTGACCGACGAACTGATCGAAGAGGGTATTGCACGTGAACTGATCAACCGTATCCAGAACCTCCGTAAGTCGTCCGGTCTGGAGATCACCGACCGAATCAAGGTGACGATTGAAGATCGCGAAGAGATCCATAATGCCGTGCTTCATTGCAACGAGTATATCGCGGGTCAGGTGCTGGCTACTTCGCTCCAACTGGCAGCCGATGTACAAGGCGAGAGCGTCGAGATGGACGGATATAATGTGAACATCAAAATTGAAAAAGCATAATATGAAAGTTTTCAGTATTAAGAAATCAGTATTCAGCCTGGCGCTTGTTGCGCTGATAGGCATCGCGTTCAGTGCATGTAATCCCAAAGAACCGATTGAGTATTCGCTGAATGACATGCAAGGGCTATGGAAAGAGAACGGTACGGAGCATTTTATGCGTTTTTCGACCGAGTCGGCTGACAGTCTCAAAACGGGTTATCTATGGGGCTACGAATGGGACGAGAGCGACGGCACGGAAGAGAATGACCTCTTGCAACCGGATATGTATCACGGTAACAGTTGGTTCATCTATCGTCTCGAAGGTGAGAAATGGTTACAGACCAACACGATGAGTATCGGTAGCGGTTTGATCCCTGAAACCTACGTTATAACGATCCTTACTAGCAGTACGTTTGAGTACTATAAAGACGGTTATAAGAACGAGAAGCAGGCTTATACCAAACAGAAATGAAACGCGCATTGAAGATATTCTTTTGGACGCTATTTGGCATCGTGATGACCGTCATTGCGGTCGTGTGTATAGTGGTGTATGCCATCTTCACACCGGCCCATCTGACACCTGTCGCACGGCAGGCTGCCGCGAAGTATATCACCTGTGAACATGAGATTGGAGAGGTGGAGCTGACGTTCTTCTCCACATTTCCCCGTTTCGGAATACGTGCAGACGGCCTGTTGCTGGTCAATCCTAAAGCCGGGGCACAGAATGATACGGTCGTGGAAGCCGGACATCTGGTGGCGACGGTTGATGTAATGGAGTTTATCAACCGCAACAACCTGCATGTGCATGAGGCCGTCTTGGAGGATGCCACGGTTCATTTCTTCATTGCCGAAGATGGAACGACCAACCTGACCGATGTTTTTGTGACTTCTCCGGACACGGTAGAGGATACCACGGCATTTGCCTTACCGTTTGATGCGTTGCGTGTAGACGGACTGCGCATAATAGCAAAAACCATCGATTTTATCGACAAAAAAGACAATGTCGAAGCTTCGCTTGGAACAACCGAACTGAGTGCCAAAGTGGAGAGTTGGGACGATATGTTGGTGGCCTTGGATGCCCAAAATGTTTGTGCCCGTATGCAGGGTGAGACGTATGCCGATAACCTCCATGTGGAAATGGTTGCCCCGCTGGCAATGAATCTCGATTCGATGCATTTCTCGTTCGATGGTGCACGGCTGGCAGTCAATGATTTTCAGGTGCGTTTGGAAGGAGATGTGACTTTAGGGGATGCTATTGATGTGGATGCGAAGATAGAAACCGGTAAATGGCAGATCCAACCGCTCTTGGCACTTGTGCCGCAACAATTCACCAAGTCGTTGAAGGATATTGACGTGGACGGTGAGGTCCAGTTAGAGGCCAATATAAAAGGAATCTATAGCGAGACACAGATGCCGCTTGTCAAGGCTCATCTGACCCTCGAAGACGGCAAAGGTGCCTACCAACCGCTTCCTTATACTTTACGTGATCTGACCCTCGATGCAGAGGCAGAACTAAACCTCAACAAAGGTCAGCGATCCAACGTAACGCTCAAGAAATTAGCGGCAAAAACCAAAGACAGCAAGGTGAGCGTGAGCGGCAAAATCAATGACCTATTGGGAGATATGTTGCTGGATATCCAACTCAAACTGGATGCTCAGTTACCTGATTTTGCGTATTTTATGCCGGATTCGATGCTACTTGAAGGTGCGGCCAAAGGTACTGCACAACTGAAGATGCACCTGTCGGATTTGACGAACTTGCGTCTGCATAAGGGTTCTATCCGCGCCGATATCGACCTCAAGAATCTGCGCTACGAACAAGATTCTATGTTGGCGCTATTACCACGAACGAATGTCAAGATTCAGATTCCTAACAAACAACCTTCTCGCAAATCTGTCAACTGGGGGGCTGTGGATATGGATGCCGATAAGATCGATTTCACCATGGGCGCAGACCTGCATGCGATGATAGACGGTCCCAAGGTTCATGCCGAAACGGCCAATATTCTCCAGGACCGGCAGGAGTATTTTGCATCTATCGGTTTCGATGCTTTGGATGCAAAATATGACACCATTATTGCTGACCTGAAGGCTTCCGAGCTGGAAGCGTTCGTAGATGCAGGAAAGAAAGTGAGCGCCAAACTCAAAACGGCGGCTATGAATGCCAGAATGGGTGAGGAGCTGAAAGCCAAGACGGGTGCTCTTGCCATCGAGGCTGCGGCGCGGTATAACAAAAATGGCGAGAACGCTTTGCTCAAGTGGAATCCACGACTCAAGATTGATCTCAAGAACGGAGAACTGACCATGCCGACGCGTCTGCCGGAAACGGTTGTTATCCCGTCTATTGAGTTTAAGTATTCCAACCGCGAGATGACGATTGACAACAGTCGTATTGAGTTAGGTAACTCGGATCTGAACCTCAAAGGAAATGTACGCAATATCGGCAAATGGTTCCGTCATAAGGATATCCTGCAAGGCGAACTGGAGATTATATCTGACCATTGCGATGCCAACCAACTGCTCTCTTGGTTTAGCGCCGAGCAGGGTAGCGAGGAAGAGCTAAAAGCCTCGAATTCATCGGAACAATCGACTCCGAAAGAGAAAAGCGAATCTGATCCTTTCTTGGTGCCGACGGATGTCGATTTGGCGCTCAACACACATCTGCGCGAGGTGGAGGTCTTTAACCAACACGCCAAAGATCTGAAGGGCGGTATCTATGTCAAGAACGGTACGCTGATGCTGGATGAGGTGGGTTTTGTCTGCCGTGCCGCCAAGTTGCAGTTAACGGCCATGTACCGCACGCCGAGACGCAACCACCTTTATGTCGGTTTGGACTACCACATGCTGGATGTTGATATTGACGAACTGCTGACGATGATACCAAATCTGGAGGATATGGTTCCGATGCTCAAGTCCTTCAAGGGTGCAGCACAGTTCCATTTGGCGGCAGAGACATATCTCAAGAGCAATTATGAACCGAAAATGAGTACGCTTCGCGGCGCTGCTTCACTTACCGGAAAAGACCTTGTGGTCATGGATAGCGAGACCTTCTCTACCATCGCCAAACTGCTGCGGTTCAAGAAGAAAACCGAGAACAAGATCGACTCTATCAATGCCGAAATCACGGTGTACAAGAACGATATCGACGTCTACCCGCTCTGCGTCCAGATGGATAACTACATGGTGGCACTAGGCGGTCGGCATAAGACCGATATGAGTTTTGACTACGATATTAATGTGCTTAGTCCTATCTATTTGGGCGTACATGTAGGCGGTACGATGGATAACTTGCAGATTAAATTGGCTAAATGTAAATACGCCAAAGATTTCCGACCGCACTGGTACCAGAAAGCCGACACGCAGTCGCTGGAGTTAAGGCAGATGATTAAGCAGTCTCTCGAAAAAGATGTACGCATTCAATAAATACAACAGATATGAAAAAAACGATTTTATTAGGAGTTATTGCTATGAGTTTATTAGCATGTAACCACACCAATCCTTTGTTGGAACAGCCGAACACACCGTACGATGTACCGGCGTTTGACCAGATTAAGTTATCGCACTACATGCCGGCTTTTGAGGCCGCTATCGCTGCACAGAAAGCCGAAGTGGAGGCGATTGTGAATAACGAGGCGGAACCGACCTTCGAGAACACCATTGTGGCACTCGACCGGACCGGTGAACTGCTCGATCGCGTAGAGGGCGTTTTCTTCAATGTGCTCGAAGCAGACGGTAATGACGAGATGAATGAGATCGCTGAGAAGGTGAGTCCGATGTTGAGTGAACTCAGTGACGGTATCATCCTCAACGAGAATCTGTTCAAGCGCGTTAAGTTCGTCTATGACCAGCGCGACCAACTGGGTCTGAACCCCGAGCAGATGCGTCTGCTGACAGAGACCTATAAGCATTTTGCGGATAACGGCGCTAACCTGCCGGAGGACAAGAAAGAGCGTCTCAAGGCGATTAACCAGGAGTTGGGCCTGCTCTCTTTGAAGTTCGGTAACAACGTCGTTGCCGAGACCAACAGCGATGACGTGAAGCGTTTTATCACCGACGAGGCTGCGTTAGCCGGTCTGCCTGAATCTGCGAAGGCTGCGGCGGCAGAAGAGGCTGCGGCTGCCGGTCATCCGGGTGAATGGCTGTTTACCCCGAAGCGTACGTCCTTCACTCCGGTGCTCCAGTACTGCGAGAACCGCGAGTTGCGTAAACAACTGCTGATGGACTATACCACCCGTGGTAACCATGATAATGAGAATGATAACAAAGCGGTCATCCTGCGCGAGATGGAGTTGCGTATCGAGAAAGCACAACTCTTCGGTTATGATAATCCTGCCGACTATATCTTAGCGGATTGTATGGCGAAAAACCATCAGACGGTGGACGCTTTTCTAGCATCCGTTTGGGCTCCCTCGCTGGCTGCTGCCAAGCGAGAGGCTGCGGCTTTACAGGAGTTGTTAGAGCAGGATTGTCCGGGTGAGAAACTGCAACCTTGGGACTGGTGGTTCTATGCCGAGAAACTGCGTCGCGCCAAATATGCGCTGGATGAGGAAGAGATCAAACCTTACTTCGAATTGGATAACGTACGCAAAGGTGCGTTTGGTGTGGCCACCAAATTATACGGCGTGCAGTTTGAGAAACTGGAGAATATGCCGGTGTATAACAAAGAGGTGGAGGTCTTCAAAGTAACCGAAGCCGACGGTAGCCTCGTGGGTATTCTTTATACCGATTATTTTCCGCGTGCAGGCAAACGCCCGGGCGCGTGGATGAATCAGATCCTGCCGCAGTATATCGATGCGGAAGGCGTGGATCATCGTCCGGTTATCATCAATGTGGGTAACTTTAATAAACCGACCGCAGGCAACCCGTCCCTCCTCTCGATGGACGACGTAGAGACCCTCTTCCATGAGTTTGGTCACGCGCTGCACGGATTGCTTAGTAAAGCGCACTATAAATCGCTTAGTGGCACGAATACCCCGCGTGATTTCGTGGAACTGCCCTCGCAGTTCATGGAAAACTATGCGTACGAACCGGAGGTACTTAAGACTTATGCCTTCCATTATCAGACCGGCGAACTCATTCCGGACGAACTGATTGCTAAAATCAATGCCGCCGGTAAGTTCAACCAGGGTTTTGTAACGACGGAGTTGTTGAGTGCATCTATCCTCGATATGGACTTTCATGAGTTGACCACCGCAGAAGGTCTCGACGTCAATGCGTTTGAGCGTAAAAGTCTCGATGAAATGGGCATGATTGATGAGATCATCGTTCGTTATCGTCCTACTTTCTATAACCATATTTTCACCACCGGTTACGAGGCAGGTTACTATAGTTACACCTGGGCGGCCGTACTCGATGCAGACGCTTTTGCTGCTTTCAAAGAGACCGGTGACTTGTTTGAACCGGCAACTGCTGCACGTTTCCGTCACTTATTGGAGCAAGGCGGCACGCGTGATGCACAAGAGCTCTATATTGAGTTCCGCGGCAAAGAGGCTGATCCGAAGAACCTATTACGTCGTAAAGGCTTCATCGAGTGAAACGAAGAACCCAAACCATATTATACCACCTGTTGCCACCGGTCTTTTGGCTGTTGGCAATAGGTGGTACGCTTCTTCCTATGGTATGGGTGAACTTACCTGAAGGCTATTGGTGGGGCTATCTTTCGGCGGCGCTGACGTTGATATGCTTCTTTATTATCGGCCGGATAGAGCGTCATACCCGTTCGGTGGAACAGTGTTTTCAAGTGGCGGTTTTACTGGGCATCGCCGCTTATTGGCTGCCTTCTATCGTTTTTCTGATCCTCCCTATATGGGGCTATCTGTATTACAAGAATATTTTTGAGTTTCGCTCCATCCTGGCCTCGCTCATCGGCTTTGCCTGTGTGGCGATATGGGCGGTAGTGGGAAACTACTTTTCCTTATTCACTTTTCATTTCTCACTGTCGTACAACTTGTTCGCCTGGATTCCTGTTGGAGCTGTCTTGCTCGCCTGGTTAGGTGCTACCATTGCACGACAAACCCTCCGTGTACGTTAATGCCTGCTTGGGCGTAGTACCAGCAACAACGACTGCCGTCTGCAAAACGGCTGGCTTCGGCACCACCGTTGCTGGCGAATTTGCTGTTGAAGATATTATTGAGTTGGCATAGCAATTTAACCTGCGGCACGCCCTTCCGAGTTGCGAACCATTTACGCATTGGAAGGTCGTATTGTAAGTTCACGTTTGTGAAGGTGTACGCCTTAAGCATTGCGTGCGCATCCATCGTGTTATCGAGGTATTGACGACTGACCACATTGGTCTGAATTGTTCCGATGAAACCGGCAATATCTACACTAAACAAACTCATGGCTGTAATGGTTGGAGAGAACGCAATCGTTACCGTTCCGCACACGCTGTCCTGTCCGATCCAGTTCCAGTTGTTTTGGTTGTCATAGAGGTCGATATACTGTTTGTAGTTGAGAATCTTATTGCGGCTGATGACCATGTTGCCTTCCCATCGGAACCAATCGGTGATCTTCACACCTGCCGTCAACTCTGCGCCCATCCGGTACGAGTCTTTGACGTTAATTGTCTTATACGACCCTACATCGTTGTACTCACCCGTGAGAACCAACTGGTTGTCGTAGTCCATGAAATAGAGGTTCGCCCCAACAGTAAATCGCCGGTGTGCGTACGAGTATCCTAACTCATAGTCGTACAACCGCTCCGCTTTGGGCATGTTCGTCCAAGTGTTTGTCACCGGATCCCACCGTGCGTTCTCTTTGTAGTTATTCCTACTCGGGTCACGATTGGCGATAGCAAACGAAGCACTCAATAGGTGCCCGCCGTGCTGATAGGTCAGACCGGCTTTGGGGTTGAAGAAATGGTAGTTAGCTACAAGCGGTAGCAGTTCCATGTTCTCGTCATTGAGTCCGTTGCGACTATAGCGTACGTAGCGGTACTGTAAGTCGCCATACACACTCAACTGCTCCTGTGCGCGGTGGATGATACGCCAGTTAGCCTTGGCGTAGGTGTTTACATCGATCTTATTGGCATCATTGCGGTAGTACTCGTAGTGCACCGGTAATAATTGCGTACTCGGCTTCGCCAGATAGTCGAGGATACCCCAGTGCTGGCCGTAGTAGTTGTTGCCGGCTACACCAATCTGCACGTCTGCCTGCTCCGAGAGGTATTTGGCGGAGGTAATAAAACCTGCATAGTGGTTGTTGAGATGTTTCATGTACAAACCATAGGTTTTACCGCTGTCCGACAATCCCCAGTAACTGTATTTCTTCTTTTTATATTGTTCGTAGTACCCGCTACCGTGCGTGTAATGCAGAGTGGCCGTCAAACTCCATTTTGGCGTGAAACGATGGTTGATAGTCAACTGCCCGTGTTGCTGGGCATAGTTATCTGTTTGATTTGGATAATAGACTACGGAGTCCGAACCATCTGCCGCGGGTACCGTATATTCGCCTGCGGGGTTATAGCGCCGGTCGGCACCGTCGATACCGTAGGCGGTGTTATAATCGACACCTTCCCAACCCATACCGGTGCTCTCTGCTCCACCGAAAGCACGCAGGATGACATGCGTCTTCTTGCCGTACCAACCGATATCGCCGTAATAACTATACAGATCGCTCTTGGTGCGGTAGAGGAATCCGTCTGAGTTGACTTTCGTGAACCGTGCATTGAGCATCCAGCGGTTGGCAATCGCCGCATGGGCACTCACTAACTCACGGAAGGTGTTGTACATGCCGCCGTTGAAGGCTAACTTGATATGACTCGTCGTGTCGAGGAAGTTCGTCTGCATGTTCAGTCCCGCACCGAACGCCGAACCACTCGTACTTGTGCCCACACCGCGTTGTACGTCGATCTGCGAGATAGAGGACGCCATGTCAGTCATGTTGACCCAGAACACAGTCTGACTCTCCTGATCGTTCAGCTGCACCTCGTTTACCGTCATGTTAATGCGCGTATGATCCGTACCGCGTACTCGAAAATAGGTGTAACCCACTCCCAGACCGTCATCACTTGTTACCTGCAGACCCGGAGTCGTCGATAGCAGATACGGCAGGTTCTGACCCGTGTTATCACGGTTCAGTTCTTCATTTTTCACCATCGTGTTGGCTAATGTGGTCTGTTGTACCCGTTTGACACTCACCTCGATGTCTTCCAACTGCTTCATCAAGATGGTCAATGTGTCCTCACTCGTCTGCGCCCATGCAGACATACTCAGCGCGATTGCGCATAAAAAGATAACTTTTTTCATTTCCTTTAACAGCATTATCTGTTCAAGTTCCGAGGGTATGATCTCAGCCGAAGCACCCCTAACTCAAATCGACTGCAAAGGTACAACTTTTTTGTGATATACACAACCGTTGTTGCTATCCAAACATGACAAAATAGAAAAAAATGAAGATTTTTTGCATTTTCTTATAGAAAAATTTGCGTATATGGAAAAATTGTTGTAATTTTGCACGCTTTTTCGCCGCGGAATGGACTTATGCGCTCACGCGTATATAGAAAAAAGGGAAATTTCGAGGCGATCAGCAAAGGAACATTTATTAACAAAAATCAATTAAACAAAACAACAAAATGCCTACAATTCAACAATTAGTTAGAAAAGGAAGAGCAGAACTGGTGGACAAGTCGAAGAGCCCGGCTCTTGACAGCTGTCCGCAGCGTCGTGGCGTTTGTGTACGTGTTTACACAACGACCCCGAAGAAACCTAACTCCGCGATGCGTAAGGTTGCCCGTGTGCGCCTGACGAACACCAAGGAGGTGAACGCTTACATCCCGGGAGAGGGACACAACTTGCAAGAGCACAGCATCGTAATGGTACGTGGCGGTCGTGTGAAAGACCTGCCGGGTGTACGTTATCACATCGTACGTGGTACGCTTGATACCGCGGGTGTGGCTAACCGTTTGCAGCGCCGTTCGAAGTATGGTGCAAAACGCCCGAAGGCTAAAAAGTAAGCTTAGCGTAGCATAGTCTTTTTATAGATAACCAAAAAAATTATAAAAAAAATAACTTTTAAAAAATTTAAAACTTCCAGTTTTTGGCGAATCTTTATTTCGAAAACTTATTTTCAAATAAATTTGACATAACTTTTCCAAATAAACATTCATCTCTTCGAGATCAAATTTTTTAAAAGGCAAAAATACAAAAAATAATTTTCAAGGCGGATCCATAATTAGACAAGCAAACAAACAAAATCAGTAAAGCTCTGAATTTTATTAACTAAATGTTCCATATTTGGGACGAAAACATGGGTTGAGGGTTGAGTAAGCGGATCGTAGATTTCAAATTTCAAATTTCAAATTTATGATTTACTGAAGAAGATCACAGCCAAACAAAAATTATTTAAGACAATGAGAAAAGCAAAACCGCAAAAACGAGTTATTCTGCCGGATCCGGTGTACGGTGAGGTAATGGTGGCAAAATTTGTGAACCACCTGATGCTCGATGGTAAGAAAAACACCGCATATGGTGTGTTCTACAGCGCACTCGGCGTAGTAGAGAACAAAATGAAGGGTGAGGAGAAGGC
>CADCCH010000014.1:41891-45455 GCA_902799875.1 uncultured Bacteroidales bacterium
CGTATCGGTGGTGCAACCTTCCAGGTGCCGACCGAGATCCGTGCTGACCGCAAGGAGAGCATCGCAATGAAGAACATGATCGCATTCGCACGCAAGCGCGGTGGCCACTCGATGGCTGAGAAGCTGGCTGCAGAGATCATGGATGCGTTCAACAACCAGGGTGGTGCGTTCAAGCGTAAAGAGGATATGCACAGAATGGCAGAAGCGAACAGAGCTTTCGCTCATTTCCGCTTCTGATTTCAAATTTCAAATTTAAGATTTAAGATTTGAGATTTTACAAAAAAGATTGGAAAAGCAATTATGGCAAAACATGATTTGAAATTAAACCGTAACATCGGTATTATGGCGCACATCGATGCGGGTAAGACGACGACGTCGGAGCGTATTCTGTTCTACACGGGTCTGACCCATAAGATCGGTGAGGTGCACGATGGTGCGGCTACGATGGACTGGATGGTTCAGGAGCAAGAGCGTGGTATCACTATCACCTCTGCTGCAACGACGACTTTCTGGAACTACGCAGGTAACAAATATAAGATCAACCTGATTGACACTCCGGGGCACGTGGACTTTACCGTCACGTGGACTTTACCGTAGAGGTAGAGCGTTCGCTTCGTATCTTGGATGGTGCCGTTATGGCACTGTGCTCGGTAGGTGGTGTGCAGCCGCAGAGTGAGACCGTTTGGCGTCAGGCAGATAAATATAATGTACCGCGTCTGTGCTACGTGAACAAGATGGACCGTAGTGGTGCTAACTTCTTCGACGTAGTACGTCAGATCAAGGAAGTACTCGGTGCAACTCCGTGTCCTATCCAGATTCCTATCGGTGCAGAGGAGACCTTCAAGGGTGTCGTTGACCTCGTGAAGATGAAAGCTATCCTGTGGCACGACGAGACGATGGGTGCTGAGTACGTAGAGGAGGAGATCCCTGCGAACTTGGTAGCTGAAGCCGAGGAGTGGCGCGACAAGATGCTGGAGACGGTATCGGAGTTCGACGACACGCTGATGGAGAAATACTTCGACGACCCGAGCACGATCACCGAGGATGAGATCCGCGTAGCTATCCGTAAGGGTACGCTGGCGATGAAGATCTTCCCGGTAATCTGCGGTTCTTCGTTCAAGAACAAAGGTGTACAGACGATGCTGGATGCAGTATGTGCATACCTGCCGAGTCCGCTCGATACGCCGGTGATCAACGGTACTAACCCGAACACCGACGCAGAGGAAGAGCGTCACCCGGACGATGCTGATCCGTTGTGCGCACTGGCGTTTAAGATCGCTACCGACCCGTATGTAGGTCGTCTGTGCTACTTCCGCGTTTACTCGGGTCACCTGGATGCAGGTTCATACGTTTACAACCCGCGTTCGGGTAAGAAAGAGCGTATCTCTCGTATCTTCCAAATGCACTCGAACCATCAGAATCCGGTTGAGACTATTCTCGCGGGCGATATAGGCGCGGGCGTAGGATTTAAGGATATACGCACGGGCGATACGTTGTGTGACGAGAACAAGCCTATCGTACTCGAGTCGATCGAGTTCCCGGCACCGGTGATCGGTATCTCTGTTGAGCCGAAGAGCCAGGCTGACCTCGACAAGTTAGGTGTTGGTCTCGCTAAGTTGGCCGAAGAGGACCCGACGTTCACCGTTAAGACCGACGAGCAAACGGGTCAGACCGTTATCTCGGGTATGGGTGAGTTGCACTTGGAGATCATCATCGACCGTCTGAAACGTGAGTTCAAGGTTGAGTGTAACCAAGGTCGTCCGCAAGTGGCTTACCGTGAGGCTATCAGTGCTCCGGTTGAGTTGCGTGAGGTTTATAAGAAACAGTCCGGTGGTCGTGGTAAGTTCGCTGACATCATCGTTCGCGTTGAGCCTGCAGATGCTGACTTCCCGGGCGGTCTTCAGTTCGAAGACGTTGTCAAGGGTGGTAACGTGCCTAAGGAGTACATCCCGTCTGTACAGAAGGGCTTTGAGACCGCAATGAAGAACGGTGTACTTGCCGGTTATCCGCTGGATAGCTTGAAGGTAACGCTGCTTGATGGTAGCTTCCACCCGGTAGACTCTGACCAGTTGAGCTTCGAGATCGCTGCACAGATGGCATTCAAAGAGGCTTGCGCGAAGGCTAAACCGCAATTGATGGAGCCGATCATGAAGATCGAGGTGGTAACACCGGAAGAGAGCATGGGTGACGTCATCGGTGACCTGAACAAGCGTCGTGGTCAGGTAGAGGGTATGGACACCAGCCGCACGGGTGCACGTATCGTAAAGGCGAAGGTACCATTGGCAGAGATGTTCGGTTACGTAACCGCTCTGCGTACCATCACCTCCGGTCGTGCAACGAGCTCGATGGAGTTCAGCCACTACGAGGCGGTTTCTTCCTCGATCGCCAAGGCCGTACTTACTGAAGTCGGCGGACGAGTTGATCTCGTTTAAGATTTTTGAGGGCGCGTGTGCGCAAGCGTGCGCACATACGTACCTTATAAAATATATATTATTAACCCTGCGGGGCGTGGGTCATCTTAGCAAATGACTCTTAAGGTTATCTGCGCTCTGCGAATTATTAACAAAATAAAAACAGTATTATTTATTATGAGTCAAAAAATTCGTATCAAACTGAAGTCTTTCGACCACAACTTGGTTGACAAGTCTGCAGAGAAGATCGTAAAGACCGTAAAGGCAACAGGTGCTGTAGTAAGTGGTCCTATTCCACTGCCGACGCACAAGCGTATCTTCACGGTTAACCGCTCGACCTTCGTTAACAAAAAGAGCCGTGAGCAATTTGAGTTGGCGAGCTACAAGCGTCTGATCGACATCTACAACAGCAACAACAAGACCGTAGAGGCTCTGATGAAACTCGAGCTGGCAAGCGGTGTGGAAGTAGAAATCAAAGTTTGATGAAAAAACGGCTGCATCCCGCGGATAGCAAAACGGTATATCGGTATAACGGTATATCGGCATAACGAAGGGAAACCCGCGGGCGAGTGCAGAGTGATTAATTAAAATTATTTAAAAACTAAGCAACAATGCCAGGTTTATTAGGAAAAAAGATCGGAATGACTTCCGTCTTCGGTGCCGACGGCAAAAACATCCCGTGCACCGTTATTGAGGCAGGTCCTTGCGTAGTGACTCAGCTGAAGACCGTTGAGAAAGACGGTTACAAGGCAGCTCAGGTTGGCTTTATGCACAAGAGCGAGAAGCACACGAACAAGGCCGAGGCAGGCCACTTCAAGGCCGCAGGCGTAGAGCCGATGCGCCACTTAGCAGAGTTTGAGTTCGATGGAGAACTGGCTCTGGGTCAAACAATCACAGCAGCAGATCTCTTCGAAGAGGGTATGTTCGTTGACGTTATCGGAACCAGCAAGGGCCACGGTTTCCAGGGTGTCGTTAAACGTCATGGTTTCGGCGGAGTAGGTCAGAGCACGCACGGTCAGGACGATCGTCTGCGCGCACCGGGTTCCGTGGGTGCATGTGCATACCCGAGCCGTATCTTCCCGGGCACACGTATGGCCGGCCAGATGGGTGGTGACCGCGTAACGGTTCAGAACCTCGTCGTACTGAAAGTGAT
>CADCCH010000015.1 GCA_902799875.1 uncultured Bacteroidales bacterium
ATGCATGCTGCTGTGGTGTTGCCGGAAGTGAAGCCGTACAACATGAAGCGGTTGGTGGAAGCACGAGTGAACACGATTGTTCCGGGACGTCAGTTGTTCCTGCCTTCGCTGCTAATGGATCTGCGTGTACAACGTAATCCGGTGGATATGCAAGGTAAGCCGATGCCGGTAATGGCACAAGTGGTGGTGCTATACCATCTGCAAAAGCATAGTCTGAACGGGATGTCTGCTCAGCCTATTGCGGAGTTGATGGGTGTATCCTATCCGAACATCAACCGCGCAGTGAAATGGTTGACAGACAATCAGTTTGTGGAGTTGAGTCCAGGTCGTGAGAAGCAGATGCGGTTTATCAGTGAAGGCAAGGAACTATGGGAGCAAGCGTTGCCGGTGCTGCAGAGTCCGATTGAGCGTGTGCTACGAACGGATCGAATGTTGGATGCGTATGTTTGCGGAGAGGAGGCGTTGGCTGAGTTGACGATGTTGGCAGAACCGCAGGAACGGCATTGGGCCATTACGAAACAGGAAGCGCAACAGTTGGGTGCGGAGTTGCACAAGGAGTTTGGTGAGCATGTGGTGGAGGTTTGGCGCTATGATCCGAAATTGCTTGGAAACAATGGCATAGTAGATGTACTATCTTTATATCTATCTTTACGTGAAACGAAAGATGAACGCGTACATAAAGAAATCAATCATTTAATGACAGATAGACAATGGTAACGGGATTGGAATTGTTTAAGGAGCGGTTTGCGGCATATGCGGACAGTTATGTGCTAATCGGAGGTGCGGCATGTTATGTGCATGAAGAGGCGGGTGCTCAGATGCCACGTGCCACAAAGGATCTGGATGTAGTGCTGGTGGTAGAGGCGTTGTCAGCTGATTTTGTGCGTGAGTTTTGGCAGTTTGTGCGTGAAGGAGGCTATGAACGTCGTCAACGAAGCGCTGACAAACATGAGTGTTTCCGCTTCCTTAAACCGCAAGACAAGCGTTATCCGAAGCAAATTGAGTTGTTTGCACGTGCCATAGGGGTGCTGCATATTCCTGACGATGCTCATTTGGAGCCTATACCGGCAGAGGATGAGTTGTCAAGTCTGTCGGCAATATTGATGAACGAGAGTTATTATCGTTTTACAATAGCGCATAGTCGGTTGGAGGACGGATTGCATGTGGCAAATGCGGAGGCGCTGATATGTCTGAAGGCGAAGGCGTACAATGATTTGCGTGCACGGAAAGAGCAAGGAGGCGATGTGGATTCGGATGATATAGAGAAGCATAAGAAAGATGTGTTCCGGTTGGCACCGATGCTGACGGAAGGAGCACGATATGCGTTGCCGGAGGAGATGGAGGCTGATATGCGGGAGTTTGTGGCGAGAGTGGCTGAGGAGTTGCCGAATGAGGATTTTCTGTGTGCAGCCGGACTTGGTGCGCAACGTGTGGAAGGATTGCTAGATGTGCTGAAAAGAGCGTATTTGGAATGAAGCCGTGGGTGCTGACATATAAGGATGCGAAATCGCTGGTGATATGCGGGGACATACATGGGGAGTTTGTACCGTTGGTTTATGAGATGTGTGTGCGATACGGAATGCGGGATACGCTGGTGATTGTGGCCGGAGATTGCGGATTCGGGTTTGAAAAGCCGGGTGCGTATGATCAGGTGTTTCGGCGTATCGAGAAGCGTCTGACGCAGAACAACTGCTGGATAGCGATGGTGCGTGGTAATCATGACGACCCTGCGTATTTTGCAACGGATACGGCAGGACATACGGCTGTGGAGCACTTGCGTTGGAGGACAGTGCCGGACTATGCGGTGATTGAGGCTTGCGGACGAACGGTGCTGTGTGTCGGAGGTGCTGTGAGTGTGGATCGGCAGATTCGTTTGCAAGAGATGAGTCGGCATCCGGGGAAGGTGTATTACTGGCCGGATGAAGCAGTTCGGTATGATGCTCCGGCACTGGAGGCGATACGGGATGCCGGACTGAAAGTGGATATCGTGGTGAGTCATACGGCTCCGTCGTTCTGTGAGTTTCAGTCGAAAAGCGGATTGGCGAGTTGGGCAAAGGATGATCCGGGATTGATTGCGGAATGTGAGGCAGAACGGCAGACGATGGATGCGATTTTGGCACATCTGAAGCGAGATGGACATCCGTTGGAGCGGTGGTACTATGGACATTTTCATAACTCGTGGCATAGCGAGATAGATGGTGTGTGGTACAAGATGCTGGATATTATGGAGTTGCTGGAGGTGCCGAGGATAAAAGAAGAAAATTAAATAGAATATGAAAATAACATTGATTGCAGGTGCGCGACCCAATTTTATGAAGGTGGCACCGATTATTAAGGCGATTAAGGCGTTTAACGAGTTAAAGAATGAACGAGTTAACGAATTAAAGAGTGAAGGGATTTCTTATCGGCTGGTGCATACGGGACAGCACTATGACAAGAACATGAGTGACACGTTCTTTGAGGAGTTGGGCATTCCGGCTCCGGACGCGAATCTCGGTTGTGGTGGTGGAAGTCAGGCAGAACAAACGGCTGCTATCATGGTGGCGTTTGAGAAGGAACTCATGGCGCATCCGGCCGATGTGGTGCTGGTTGTGGGCGATGTGACAAGCACGATGGCTTGTTCGATTGTGGCGAAGAAACTGAACACGAAAGTGTGCCACGTGGAGGCAGGAATACGAAGCTGGGACTTGACGATGCCGGAGGAGATCAACCGCATGGTGACGGACTCGTTGGCCGATTATATGTTCACAACGTCCGAAGTGGCTAACCGGAACTTGATTCGGCAAGGAGCCTTGTTAGTTGAGAGTGGAGAGTTTAGTGTTGAGAGTAGTTCGAAAGTGGATAGTGGTGAGTCTCTGCCGGAGGATAAGTATGCGAACAAACGTGTGCAGCAACGTGTTTGGCATGTGGGGAATGTGATGATTGATACCCTGTTAGCCAATCGTTCGCGGTTCCGCAAACCCGAAATTTGGGACGAGTTGAAGCTCCAGGAAAAGCAGTTTGTGGTGATGACGATGCACCGTCCGGCTAACGTGGACGAGGAGAATCACTTAAGGGCGATGATGGAGCAAATCATTGATAATGTGCATGGTATGCCGGTGATCTTCCCGATACATCCGAGGACAGCAAAATTGCTGTTAGGGGATAGGACGGCTAAAGGCCTACAGGACGCTTCGCTACAGGACGCATCGAGGATGCTACAGGAGAGGTGGCCGAACTTGCATATCGTCGAACCGATGGGGTATCTGGAATTCAACTACTTGGTGGAACGAGCCAAAGCGGTTGTCACCGATTCCGGAGGTATTACCGAAGAGACGACGGTGATGGGTGTACCGTGTATCACGTTGCGCGACAACACCGAACGTCCGGAGACGTGTACCGTGGGGACGAATGAACTCATCGGCACGAACCCTGCTGCTATCAAACCGGCATTGGACAAGCTGTTTGCCGGAGAATGGAAGAAGGGTGCCATTCCCGAGTTGTGGGATGGCCATACTGCGGAACGGATTATATCCATTCTCGCAGATTTGTGATTTGTGATTTGTGATTGCAAATTTTGTGAAAAGTGCACTTTTTTATAAAAAAGTTGCAGAAAAATTTGCGTATGTCAAAAAAAAGCAGTACCTTTGCAGCCGTTTTGTGCGCGTAGTGCGCACGGACGTGTAAAGTAACATTATATTAATCGTAAAATTGGGCGGTGCCGAGAGGCTTAATAGATGTCCGTCGATTTTACCTAAAACAAACAAAATTAATGGAATACAATTCTTACAAGACAGTGTCTGTAAACAAGGCTACCGCTAAGAAAGAGTGGGTAGTGGTTGACGCTGAAGGCCAGATTCTCGGCCGTATGTGCTCCAAAGTAGCTAAACTGCTGCGTGGTAAGTACAAACCGTCCTACACTCCGAACGTGGACTGTGGTGACAACGTAATCATCGTGAACGCTGACAAAGTGCAGCTGACAGGTAACAAATGGAACGATCGCGTTTATGTTCGTTACACCGGTTTCCCTGGTGGACAGCGTGAGTTCACTCCGGCTGACCTGATGGCTAAGGGCGCTGACAAGCTCGTTCGCAAAGTAGTAAAAGGTATGCTGCCGAAGAATCGTCTGGGTGCTCGTCAGATCACGAACCTGTACATTTTCGCAGGTGCAGAGCACAACATGCAGGCACAACAACCGAAAGTAATTGATATTAACACCCTGAAATAATAGAAGATATGGAAACAGTTAATGCATTAGGTCGTCGTAAAGAGGCAGTAGCTCGTGTTTACGTAAATGATGGTGCCGGCAAGATTGTGATCAATGGCCGTGACATCGAGACATATTTCCCGTCTTCTATTCTGCGCTATATCGTTCTTCAGCCGCTGAACAAGCTTGGTGTTGCTGAGAAATACGATATCAAGGCAAACCTTGACGGTGGTGGTTTCAAAGGCCAGGCAGAGGCTTTGCGTTTGGCTATCGCACGTGCGCTGGTGAAGATCAATCCGGAAGACAAGGCTGCGTTGAAGGCAGAAGGCTTCATGACTCGTGACGCTCGTGAGGTTGAGCGTAAGAAACCGGGCCAGCCGAAGGCACGTAAGCACTTCCAATTCTCCAAACGTTAATCGGAAGAACACTCCAAATCGTGTGGACTCCTTCGGGATTACCACACGATTGTTTTGGAGTCTCAAACGCATATGCGTGCGCGTGTATTTAATAATGTATTATGCGCGTGAACGGGAATTCCAAGATATAAGGAGCTTATTATAAACAAATTAAACACATTAAAAAACAAAATGAGAACAAATTTTGATCAATTGCTCGAGGCTGGTGCACATTTTGGCCACCTCAAACGCAAATGGAACCCGGCAATGGCTCCGTACATCTACATGGAGCGTAACGGTATTCACATCATCGACTTGAACAAGACTGTGGTTAAGGTTGACGAGGCTGCAGAAGCTTTGAAGAACCTGGCACGCAGTGGCCGTAAAGTGCTGTTCGTTGGTACGAAGAAACAGGCTCAAGAGGTTATCGCTGCTCACGCACAAGAAGTAGGCATGCCGTACATCACTGAGCGTTGGGCAGGTGGTATGTTGACTAACTTCCCGACGATCCGTAAGGCTGTGAAGAAAATGAGTCAGATCGACAAGATGACTACCGATGGTACGCTGGATAACGTTTCGAAGCGCGAGAAACTGCAAATCGCACGTCAGCGTGAGAAACTGGAGAAGAACCTCGGTTCTATCGCTGATATGACTCGTCTGCCGAGCGCTGTATTTGTTGTTGACGTGATCAAAGAGAAGATTGCTGTTGCAGAGGCTAACCGTCTGGGTATTCCTGTATTCGGTATCGTAGATACGAACTCGAACCCCAACAACATCGACTTCGTGATCCCGGCAAACGATGATGCAACGAAGGCTATCGACGTGATCCTCACCGCTGTTTGCGACGCTATCAAAGAGGGACTCGAAGAGCGTAAGGTAGAGAAAGCTGACGAGGAAGCTGCAGAGGCACAGGCTGCTACTGAGGCTCCGGCTCCGAAAGAGCGTCGTCAACGTATCCGCAAGGCTGCTCCGAAAGCAGAGGCTGAGAAAGTAGCTGATTCTGCAGAGGCAGCAGAATAATTTGACATTTGAAATTTGACATTTGAAATTTTAAATTTATAGAATTATGGCTGTAACATTAGCAGATATCAAGAAATTACGTGACATCACCGGTGCCGGTATGATGGACGTAAAGAAGGCTTTGGAAGAAGCAAACGGTAATTTCGAGGTTGCGAAGGACTTGCTCCGCAAGCGCGGACAGGCTATCGCAGCAAAACGTAGCGATCGTGAGGCTTCGGAAGGTTGCGTGCTCGCAAAGGTGAAAGACAACTTCGGCGCTATTGTTGGCGTGAAGTGCGAGACCGACTTCGTGGCTAAGAACGAGGACTTCGTAGGCATGGTTAAGCTGATCCTGGACGCTGCTTTGGATAACAAAGTACGTACTGCTGAGGAACTGAAGAACCTCAAAATCGGTCAGTTCACCGTAGCAGAAATCATCACGGAGCGTTCCGGTGTTACGGGTGAGAAGATGGAGCTGGCTGACTACGCATGCCTTGAGGCACCGGTAGTGGACGCTTACAACCACCTGGGTAACAAACTGAGTTCGTTGGTTGCTGCAGAGGCAGGTGCTGACCACGAGACCGTTCACGGTATCTCGATGCAGGTAGCTGCCATGAGTCCGATCGCTTTGGACGCTGATCACGTAAGTGAGGAAGTTAAGAAGCACGAGCTCGAGGTTGCTATCGAAAAGACCAAACAGGACGAGATCAACAAAGCTGTTGAGAACGCACTGCGCAAGGCCGGTTTGAACCCGGCTCACTGCGATAGCGATGATCACATCTCTTCGAACACCGCAAAGGGTTGGCTGACTGAGGAGCAAGCTCAAGTGGCTCGTGATATCCGTGCGAAAGTTCCGGCAGAGGCAGAGGCTAACCTCGCTGCTCAGGCTAAGAAGATCGAGATGATCGCACAAGGTCGTCTGGGTAAGTTCTTGAAAGAGAACACGCTGGTTGAGCAGGCATACATCATGAGCGAGAGCAAAGAGCTCGTGAAGGATGTGCTGAAAGCGAAAAGCGTGGTTATCAAAGATTTCCGTCGTATCACGCTCGCAGCTGAGTAATTAAACAAATTTTTCAGATGAAAACATTCTGGAAGATATGTGGATGGGGAGCGCTAGCAATAGTGCTCCTCTTCACTTTGATACTGGCCGTTGCTTCGCCCGTAGCCAAATACGTGGTCAATAATCGCGGTGAGGATATCGTCGGTCGTCAACTGCATGCGGACCAAGTGATCATCAATCCCTTCTGGGGTGGAGTGAGCATCGAAGGTTTCCAATGCAAGGAGCAGAACGGCGAGACGGACTTCATCTCCTTTGAACGGCTGTACGTGCAAATTGCTTATCCGCAGTTAATTGCCAAACGTGTGAAGATCCGTGCCATCCATTTGGACGGCTTCAACGGGCAGGTGCTCAAGAGTAACGACCAACTGAATTTCTCCGATATCATTGCTCGTTATGCACGTCCTGATTCGGTTCCTGCTGATACGACTCCGAGCACTTGGAAGGTGGCATTGGACGATATCCGAATCAACAACAGTGCAATCCGTTACCGCGATGTAGTGAGCGGCAAGCAGTGGAAAGTGGAGGATATATCGCTTAACATTCCGGGTCTGTTCTTCGATAACACCCAGACCAATGCCGGTCTCGAGTTTGGTTTGCCGACCGGAGGACGCGTGGGTATCGTTGCCGGTTACCGCATGCAGTCCAACCGCTATGCGGTACGGTTGAACCTGCAAGACGTGCATACAGACGTGGTGCTGCCGTTGGTTCAGGACTACCTGAATATAAGCGGTTTAGGTGCCGTGCTGAACGGATCGGTATTGGTGGAAGGCAGTTTGGAAAATCTCACGAACCTACAAATGAAGGGTAACCTGTCGTTGGCCGGAATGAGTATTCAAGATACGCACCGTAACCAAGTAGCCGCGATGGACGAGTTGCGGGTAGTGGTAAACAAAGGCGACCTGAGTACAAACACCTTCATTTTGGATAGCCTGATTATTACCGGAATAACCGGCGATTATGAGGTGCACGAAGGATGGAATACGGTGAGTCGTCTTCTTAAGACGAGTGATGAAATGAGCGCGAAAGATTCGCTCAATGATACGACTACGTCGCCTAATGATGCTAAGCCGCTCATCTGGATGGCCAAGAAAGTGCAAGTGACCGGACATGATCTGAATTACCACGACTACTCCATGAAGCATAAATGGGAGTACGCGGTGAAGGACATGAAGGTAGAAGGCACGAATATCGCCACGAACGGCCGTAACAGTGTGACCATCGAGGCGACCTTGACGAGTGATGCGAAGCTGAAAGCCGATTTCACCGGTGGTTTGGACCTGGCTACCCAGGACACGAAAGCCAATGTGACCCTAACCGGTGTACAATTGAGCGATTTTGATGCCCTCTGCCGCAACTATACCGGTTATCGTCTGGAAGGAGGAGACCTGAAACTCGACAGCCATATGGACGTAGTGAGCGGTAAGATGAAAGGCACGAACAAGATCGTGATCGATCACCCGCGGGTAGGGAAGAAAGAAGCGTTCAGTAAGGCGCCGTACAAGAACATTCCTGTGCGTACCGGCTTTAAAATGCTCACTTCAGCGCAGGATATGATTATCCTCGACGTGCCGGTGACGGGAGATGCCAAGAATCCGAAGTTCAAACTGAACAAAGTGATCGGACGTGCGTTACTGAAGGTGTTCTTTGGTCCGCTGATGGGCGTGAACGACCGTAAAACCGTCAGTGAAGAGGAGTTGCGCGAGATGCGTGAACTATTAGGCGAAGAAGCCTTAGTGGACAGCGTCAGCAGCCAAAGCACGACAGACGTCGCAGTGTCCGCAAGCGACAGCGTCGGTCTCACCGAAATAAGCGAGGAGTAACTGCTCGCGGCAGAACTGCGTCTGCTCGGCGTATTCGAGCATGGCGTTGATCTTGGAAATAAAACGTTCCTGACGCTGCTCAAAGATAGCGGGCGATAGATAGATCTCTGTCTGTCGCTCGTTTGTCATAGTAAGCGAACAACCAATTGAACGAGGGATATACGTTATTATACCTCTCTGAGCGAGGGAGACCAATAATTGATGCATCTCCTCTTTATCCGCTTCACGGACATACTGCAGATCCGTGTAGATGCCGGTGTAGGAACGCATGAGCACATCCAGCAATTCCGCTTGTTCGTGAGAGAGGTTATAGTCACCTAACTGGTGACGCGGCACAAGAATCTGCACCCGCGGTTGCGTCTCATGCTCCTCTTCAAAATCGAAATAACCGGCTTGGGTGAGGATATGCAGGGCCGAGTAGGTTTGCAGCACCGGCAATTTCATGACATGGCAGAGCTGGTCAATATGCAGGGCAAAACGATGACCTAACCCACTGCCGGCACCTATCTGCAGAAAGTCCATGGTCTTGTGATAGACGGACTCGACAAACGCTTTGGGCGGATAGGTGTCCACTATACGCTTGCGGATCTTAGCCGGATCTTGTTGGGGATTGAAGAGCAGCACAGCGTAAGCTGTTTGTCCGTCACGCCCGGCACGACCGGCTTCCTGGTAATACGACTCCAGATGCGACGGCAGATCATAGTGGATCACCAGCCGCACGTCGGGTTTGTCGATACCCATACCGAAGGCATTGGTGGCCACAATCACCCGTGTATCCCCTCGCGTCCATGCTTCCTGACGCTCATTACGCTCTTTGGTAGTCAATCCGGCATGGTAATAATCCGTGTGCAGAAAATCCGCCAGTTCTTGCGCACGCTTACGATTGCGGACATAGACGATAGCGCTACCCGGTACACGCGAGAGGATATGTGCGAGTTGTGCGGGTTTATTATCCGTGTACCGCACGATATAATTGAGGTTCTCCCGATGGAAAGACTTGCGAAGCACGTTGCGTTCGCGGAAACCCAACTTATCCTGTATATCGTCAATCGTCTCCGGAGTAGCGGTGGCTGTCAGAGCCAAAACCGGTACATCGGGGAGTAGGTCACGAATCGCTGCAATGTTCAGGTATGAAGGCCGAAAATCGTATCCCCACTGCGAGATACAATGTGCCTCATCGACGGCAATCAGACCTATCGGTAAATCTGCCAAACGTTTACGAAACTCCTCCGATTCGAGTCGTTCGGGCGAACAATAGAGAAAATGATACGGTCCGTACAGACAGTTATCCAACGCTACGCGTTGTTTGTCCCAACTCATACCTGTATAAACGGCCGCGGAATGGATGTTGCGTGTTTCGAGGTTAGTTACCTGATCCCGCATGAGTGCAATAAGAGGCGTGATGACGAGACAGAGACGTTTGTCGGGATTCTCCTCCGCCATGACGAGGGTAGGCACCTGAAAACAGATACTCTTGCCTCCACCGGTTGGCATCAACGCCAGCGTATCCTTACCGCTCAAAACGGAATCGATGATCTCCGACTGTAACGGCCGGAAATCATCGTATCCAAAATAGGTATGTAGTGCCTCACGAGGGGTCATGACTAGGTTGCCTAGGAAGCCTAGTTATCCTAGGATTTCTAGGGCTTTTCTAACACGTTTCAGCGTTTCTTCTTTTCCGAGCACATCGGTGATCGCCCAGATATGCGGACCACGTGCCGCACCGACCAGACAAATACGGAAGGCGTTCATCACGATACCCACACCGTACTCCATCTTCTCGATCCACGGCATAACGAGTGCGTCGAGTGCTTCGGCACTCCAGTCCTCTTGCGCCTCTAACAACGCCAGCAACTCCTTCATATGACGCGGCGAATCTTCTTTCCAACGCTTCTTGAGCGATTTCTCATCGTACTCGGTGGGTGCGACAAAGAAGAAATTGGTTTGTTCCCAGAGTTCCGGAACAAAGTTGACACGATCCTTGGTAAGACCGATGACGGTAGCTACCATCGGCATATCCGGATGCTCGATTCCGTTAGCCTTAAGCGTCGGCAAGAACATCTGAGCGAGTTCCTCGTTGGAACGCAGTTGCAGGTATTGATGGTTAAACCATTTGCCTTTTTCGTAGTCGAACTTAGCACCTGATTTGGAAACACGATCCAGACTGAACTCTTTGATGAGCTCGTCCATCGTGTATAATTCCTGATCACCTGTTCCGTGCCAACCGAGGAGCGCCAGGAAGTTGATCACAGCCTCCGGCAGGTAACCGCTCTCACGGTAACCGGACGAAACGGTACCATCTTTCTGATTAAGGAACTCGAGCGGGAAGACAGGGAATCCAAGACGATCTCCGTCACGTTTGGAGAGTTTACCATTTCCATCGGGTTTGAGCAGTAACGGAAGGTGCGCAAACTGCGGCATCGTGTCCTGCCAACCGAACGCACGGTAAAGCAGTACGTGGAGTGGGGCAGAAGGCAACCATTCCTCACCACGAATCACATGGCTGATCTCCATCAGATGGTCATCGACAATATTAGCGAGGTGGTAGGTAGGCAGATCATCTGCGGATTTGTAGAGCACCTTATCATCGAGAATGTTGGAGTTGATCACCACTTCCCCACGGATGAGATCGTGTACATGGACATCCTCATTGGGTTCTACTTTGAAGCGTACCACGTATTTCTCACCGCCATCTACCAAACGTTTTACCTCCTCTGCCGGCATAGTGAGCGAGTTACGCATCTGCATGCGCGTACGGGCGTCGTATTGGAAATTAGGTATCTCAGCACGCTTAGCCTCTAGCTCTTCCGGTGTATCAAACGCAATGTAGGCATGACCTGAATCGAGCAGTTGCTTCACATACTGATGATAGATCTCCCGACGTTCTGACTGACGATACGGACCATGCTCGCCGACTGCCTCAATTTGACCGTTACGCGTGCGAAGACCCTCATCAATGCCGATACCTAACCATTCTAAGGCTTCAAGGATATATTCTTCTGCGCCGGGCACGAAACGGGTGGAGTCTGTATCTTCGATACGCAACAGCATGTCACCGCCGTGCTGACGGGCAAAAAGATAGTTGTACAAAGCGGTACGAACGCCGCCGATGTGGAGTGCACCTGTAGGAGATGGTGCAAAACGAACTCTAACTCTTCTTTCCATATATTATCGTATAATTTTTACAAAAGTAAGGAATATAATTTTAAAATACTCACCAATCGTCTGATGATTGATATAGCGCATGTTCAGGGCAATCTTGGCCGGTATGACTTCTTCGATATAGGTCTTGTCCGGATCGGCAGACTGCGCCAGCAATCGGTTCTCATCGATATACTCGATGGACGCATAATCGGTGATACCCGGTCTGACGGACAGCACTTTTTGTTGTTCCGGCGTATAGATATCGACATATCGGCGTACTTCCGGTCGAGGGCCTACCAACGACATATCGCCCACCAGCACGTTCCATAACTGCGGCAGTTCATCGAGTTTGTATTTCCTTATGTAATACCCTGCGCGCGTGACACGCGGGTCACGATCCCCGATGGTGATCAGACTCATCTTATCGGCTCCGACGCGCATGGAGCGGAACTTAAGCAAACCGAAGTCTTTGTTATCCTTGCCTACGCGCTGCTGGCGATAGAAAACCGGTCCCGGGTTGTCAATCACGATCCATAAGGCCACAATAAGGAACAGCGGACTAAGGAACAACAGGCCAAAGAAGCTGATCAGAATGTCACAAACACGTATCATAAATGGCGTACGATATCGGTGAATTGTTCGATGATATAGTCTACCTCCTCATCGGTCAGACGCGTATGCAGCGGGAGGGTGATCTCGTTAGCGAAATGCGTGTACGCATTCGGGAAGTCCTTGATGTCAAAGCCCAAAGCCTTGTATGCAGTCATCATCGGCAGCGGTTTATAATGCACGTTAGTAGCAATACCGCGTTCTGCCATCTTGACGATAATTTCCTGACGTTGCTCGGCGGTGATACCCGGAACACGCGTGATATACAAGTGGCCGGATGAGATATGATCCGCTGTATAGTGGTGGAGCACTTCCACACCAAGCGGTTGGAAAGCTGCATCCAAACGCTCGATGATCTCGCGGCGACGAGCCAGCAGAGCAGGGTAGCGCTTCATCTGTACCAATCCTAAAGCAGCCATGATGTCCGTCATGTTGCATTTGTACCACGGTCCCACGATATCGTATTCCCATGCGCCCAGTTGGGTCTTGGCCAGTGCATCTTTGGACTGTCCGTGCAGCGAGAAGAGTTGCACTTGATGATAGATTGCTTCGTTATCAATACCGGGGATGCTACGCCACGTCAGCGCACCGCCTTCGGCAGTCGTGAAGTTCTTTACCGCATGGAAACTAAAGGACGTGAAGTCTGCTATCGATCCCACCATCTTGCCGTGCCACGAAGCGCCGAAAGCATGCGCGGCGTCTGCACAAATAGCGATACGACCGATCGCACGCTGAAGATCCGTTGCGGGACGGAAGAGCTCCTTCTTGCGCTCCACGATTGCAAACAGCCGATCGTAGTCACAAGGGATACCGGCTAAATCAACCGGAATAATGGCCTTTGTGCGCTCATTGATAGCCGCCTCTACTGCCTCATAATCCATCTCCAGACTGTCTTTCTGACAATCGATAAAGACAATCTTTGCACCAACATGATCGATGATGGAAGCCGATGCGGTATATGTGTACGCAGGCACAATCACCTCGTCACCGGCACCAATACCTAACAGACGTAGTGCCATCTCGGCACAAGCCGTTTGGGAATTCAGGCACACGGCACGTTCACTACCCACATAGGCAGCAATTTGTCGTTCGAGTTCTTTGGTTCGGGGACCGGTAGTGATCCACCCGGACAGGATCGCTTCGCGAACTTCGTTAACTTCTGCCTCTGTCATGTCGGGA
Organism: uncultured Bacteroidales bacterium; assembly: GCA_902799875.1. The sequence continues at coordinate 13,393 of CADCCH010000015.1, forward strand.
GGCGAGAAAGGAATGTTAAAACGTTTCATATGGTATGTATTTTATCTAGCGGTTTTGTAAATAACATTCAATAATTTTTCCGGCATTAGTTTTGCAAAAGCGTAAGCGGCAGCAAAGCAATATGCCTTTGGACCATAATGCAGCAATTTGTTTACTCTGCAACGTAAATTCCAGATAGATTGTGCATGTTTAATTCCCCTTCTCCTTTCGAAGAATTGTCGGTTGAGCCGGAAGAAATATAAATACTCAGGGATATTTGCAAAAATACATCCGGCAGCAAAACCCTGTGCCCACATCATAGTATCTTCGCCAAAATAGGTATCTTCGGGGTAGAGTCCGGCTTTCTCAAAGTAGGAACGCCTGAAAAGGACTGTCGGATGAATCATGCAGTCACGTTTGCTGAAGAAATCAAAACATTCCTGATGAGAAACCGGCATTTGTTTGCGATAATACTCATTGCTTTCTTCGTCAATTTCAATAGCCCATGTTCCTACGCAATCAACCTCTTGATGTGAGGATAAATAATCTATCTGTTTTTCAAAACGTTCTTTACCTGCTATATCGTCTGCGTCCATGCGTGCGATAAACTGGTATTGTTTCTGCGGCAGAATGGTATTTAATAGCTGGTTCATGGACTTAGCCAAGCCTTGATTCTCTTTGTTTTTTATTACGATGAACCGTTCATCTTTAAGGGAAGACAAGTATTCGTCCAGATCTTGAGCTACAACTCCGTCGAAGAGAAGATAACACGTAAAATTCCTATATGTTTGTTGCTGTAAACTCTCAATCGCAAGTTGTGTGAATTTCAGTGAATCCCCTTTATACACAGACATTATAACTGCCAGTTTTGTATCTTCCATATATATTTGAAATTTAAGGTATAACAATATCAACTACACAGGCGCAATGGTCTGTAATACCGTAGTCACAGAGAAAGAAAGAATGGATTACTTCTACATCGGCATTCTTTTTTGTTAATATATAATCAAGTTTAAGTGCATTGTTGTTGGAGGGGAATGTGTTATCTTCCGGCAACAGATCTCTCCAATTCTTCATGGTTGTGCTCATAAGTTCCTCGGAAGGATCGGAATTCAAGTCGCCGCAAACGATTTTAAGCTTTTCTTTCTGTTTCTGCATAATGCGACGAATTTCTTTCATCTGTGCTTTGCGATTCTCTTTACTCATGTGGCAAAGATGAGTAGAAGCGAAACAAATACGATGACCAGCGATCGAGACATGGGCCAGCGTTATCTGGCGAGGTTCGGAACCGCGTAATGATGTGTCGTAAGGCAATAAAAATGTCTCAACGGATTGAACCGGATATTTAGACAAAATGCCGTCACCGTACAACCATCCACCTGGGTGATCCCAAGCTTTTCCGAAATATCCCATCATGTCTGCGTAGAGACTGAGTTCGGCAATGAAATTCTTTCCTGTTTGCCGGGGCGCTTCCGGACGTTTGGGCCACATATCTATCTCCTGTACTGCCACTAAGTCCGGTTGGGATTGTTTGATAAATTCCCCCAACGCCTGAAGCGTAGTGTCAGAACCCTGATGAATATTTATGGTCATGATACGTAATGTATCCTGCGCATAAGTAAAGGCAGTCCATATTCCTATCAAACAAATGACAATAATTCTTTTCATTGATTTGGTAATTGAAGTTTTACAATAAAATGCCGTTCCCGTTTCTCTACCGGTGGTAACTTCATATAATCGCCATATAAATTTTTGAGGTATGCATCATAATCAGCAGCCAAATGAATGGTCAGTCCTTCGAATACTCCGTTAACGACAGGAACAAAAGTCTCTTTCGGCATTATTTCTCCTAAATAATACTTTCTACCGGTGGGTATGGTCCAATAAGTATTTTCTTTGTCTGAACAAGCAAATCTATCAAACCACCACAACCACTTCCGGCGAGGAATAAGACCAAAAATCTTTCCTAAAAAGCATTTTATTTTATATCGTTTCCATAGCTTAGGATCTTGAGCCATGTATTCTTTGACTTCTTTATTTTGGTATTTTGCATATAATGTTAATATTGTGCAAAATTCCAATCCGTCTGATATAACTCCCTTTAGAATTCGTAGAAAGGCATTGTTCGGAGTAGCATCTATAGGAAACACATCAATAAATAATCCTTTAGGAAAAGGCGTATTAATATTGAATATATCAACATATTCAGAATCCCTAAGATATATTTTTAAAAAAGTATTGGCACTTTCTATTTTCGGATCAGGAGTAGAAAATTCATACTTATCACCTAATGCTCCTTGTCTCAGCAATTCAATCAGTACCTCATAATCTCTACGAGGAATCATTGCATCCAAATCATCATCCCAAGGAATAAAACCTTTATGCCTTACAGCCCCCAAGCAAGAACCTCCACCTAGCATCAACTGAAGCCCATGCTCATCGCATAAGTCCTGTAAGTCCTTGTACATAGTACAAAGAGTTGATTTGATAAGTTTAGACTCCTGAGGAGATAGCTCATGTAAGTAATTGGTTCGATGTGCCAATTCATTCATTAATTCACTATCCGATTTCATGGTAATATGCAATTAATTGTTTGATTATTGTATGTAAATCATATTGCGGTTTCCACCCCAAATCTTCCACTTTTTGTGTGGACAGATTAAGCTTGGAAGCGGGAGCATAACCCTTATAGGGATCAATATCCAGTTTTACTTCAATTTCCGGCGCAAAATGGTCACGTATAAACTCTGCCAGATGGCGCGCAGAGATGTATGTCTCTTTATTAGCTACATTATAGGCTTCTCCATTCTTACCTTTTATAAGAATAGATAGCAAAGCATTGATACAATCAATGGTATAGCAGTATGGACGGGCAGATTCTCCTGTGGAATGTAAGATAATGTCTTGTTGATTCGCTGCCAGACATGAAAATTGGTTAATAACACGATTATCTTTCGGATCTATACCGGCGCCGGTAGTTTGTGTTAAACGTGCGATTTTAACAGGAACATTATATTCCTTCGAATAGAGATGGCATAGGTTCTCTGCTGCGCGCTTCGCGATAGGATAGGAACTACGTACATCTTGGGGATCCCAATATCCTTGCATTTTTTCGGTAACGATTACATCGTCCAGACCACTTCCATATACTTCCAAGGAAGACAGATATACCATACTTTCGATATTCTGTTGTCGTGCAAATTGCAATATTCGCTCGGTTATGCCATATATGGAATTAACCGTTTCAACAGGATGATTGACAAAGAAACTACTTGCAGTTGGAGCCGCGCAATGAAAGATATAGTCCACTTTCCCTACTTGGCTGAAATCAAAAAACTCTAATTCACACTCAATCACCTGTACTCGGTTGTCGACTATACCGAACAATGTGTCAAATTTTTGTTTGTTACGAACAGGAGCAATTATATGTATCCGCTCGTTTAGCGCGCATAAACAACGAATGATGGTAGAACCGATCAAACCGGTAGCTCCGGTAATTAATATATATTTATTGCGCAACGCCTCCCGAAAAGGAGTAGAATTTACGAAAGTCTGTATGTCGTTCAATAAAGTACTACTCATCTTAAAAACCGAATATTTGTTGATTTTCATGAACTTCTACCATTGCTCGGAAGATAAAGAAATCAGTGGGGGTGGTAATCTTGATATTTTCCATGGGTCCAATGATAGTGTGCATCTTAAAGCCGTAATAACTCATCATCGTGCAGGAATCTATAAAATCATTTTTTCCTGCTGCAATAGCTTGCTTATGAGCCCCGAGAATATCGCGAAGTATAAAACTTTGAGGAGCGCGAGCTATTAATGAGTTCTTACGCGCGGGAATCTCCAAACTTCCATCAGCTTGCTGAACAATGAATGTTTCCGACGCAGGAATACAGGTGATACAATTGCCATACTGATTCACAGCTTCAATATTATCCGTAATAGTTCGCTCTGTAATAAGAGGTCGCACACCATCATGAATAAGCACGGCTGTATCCTCTCCATATATTTCGCACGCGCGCGACAAACCGTTATAAATACTCTCTTGGCCTGTCGTGCCTCCCGGTACGACAGCACTCACTTTAGTAATATGGAATTTCTCTAATTGTTGCTTGAGAAAATCAATCCACGATTCCAAACAAACGACTACAATACCATCTATTTGAGGATGATTCTCAAATAACTCAAGTGTGTAAATGATTACGGGTTTGCCATTTAACTCAATGAATTGTTTCGGACGCGAAACAGTGTTCATTCGGGAACCGGTACCTCCGGCAAATATAACTGCTACATTATTCATTATAGTGTGTTTTTGTTTTTTAACAATAATTCCAGCAAAAGCAAGTCTTCCGGATAGGTCAGTTTGATGTTCGTGTTACTTCCTTCTACTACATATATAGGCTCTTCCGGCACATAATGCAGTACGGTGCCGCATTCGTCCGTGGTAGAGAAAGTAGGATCTTTGAGCGCGCGCTCGTATGCCAAAGCGATAAGCCCGCGTTTGAAACCCTGAGGCGTTTGGGCGTTTCTCAGAAAGGCTCTATTGGGAACACTTTCGATACGCTCATCTTTATCAACCATAAGTATTGTGTCTGTTGTCTTGGCAGCAACGGTTACTGCTTTATGTCGGCTAAGAACCTCAATACAAGCATGAATCATCAGCTCATCTACCATCGGACGAGCTGCATCATGGAAGAGCAGGTTGGTATCATCGTCCGTGTAGGCCTGGATTGCCGCCAGACTACTTTCGTAACGCTCCATACCTCCACGCAGAATCTTTTTCACTTTATTGTATTGGTTTTTAACTATCAACTTTTCTACATGAGTGATATAATCCGGCTTGACGACGATACATATTTCGTCTATCTCCATGCATTTCTCGAACACATCAATTGTGTGCTCGATTACCTGCTTACCGGCTACTTCCAGAAACTGTTTTGGGATTTGATTCCCCAAACGAGAACCACTTCCACCTGCTAATATGACAGCAATATTCTTTGCCATTATTTTTTTAAATGCCGTACTCTTTGCGAGCTTCTTGCAGAGCTTCCAAATATCCTCTTCCTTCTTTTCTATCCGGCTCCAAATAATTGCCTTCTCCCCATTCGTTCCAAGACTTAATAAAAACCAACTTATTTTGCTTGTTTTTGATAAGAGAGAAAACCATTCGCATGTGTTCCTTGAATAACTTTGGTGTGCAGTGTAGCCATATGTAACCATAACTTCCTCGTCTTGGAGAAGGATCCCAATTCGGTAAAGCAACAGGAATAATGTCCTCCTGAGGTGTTTCTTGATCGTCAACAAGTTCCTTGATTATATCTTTGTATTTAGCTATATACGGCCACTTGAAAACATAACGGAGTCCTGCGTTAATGTAGCGTTTTACTTGTGAATGATTATGCGCCTTAGCGTACATGCGACAAGAAATTATCGATTCGAATCCCATTGCTTTAATATCGTTATATTCGAATTTCGAATCTTCGGTGTATCCTAAGAAATCTATGCCGTTTAACCCTTCCTTTTTAGCTAACTCGTTCCAGATGCTATAGAACAGTTTCATCGTTGTTACATGTAAGGGTTTGTATATAGCGAACATGGGGCATCCGTCCCGTTTTATATAACGCTCGTCTTTAAAGTAAGGGAGAACTTCATAGAAATAGGCTTTTATATCTTCTTCGTCACCATATTCTTGTTTGGCGAGCATTTTAGAGGTATATTTGTCATGAGAATTCCAACTTTTTGCTTCCCAGTTATGATTAGCCCAACATAGCATATACGGGAAATCAGGTTTACCGCTCTCCAATACCTCTTTTAGGGGCCTGTCCATCAATGTTAAATTCTTATTCAGGCGGTAATAGTAATAGCAAAAACCATCTACTCCGTACTCCTTGGCCAAATCAGCCTGAGCTTGACGGGTTTCTGCTAATCGCAAATCGTAAAAACCTAATTCTCCCGGCAATTTTGGTTGTTCGTGCCCTGGGAATAATTTGCGTGCACGTGCTACACTAATCCATTCGGTGTAGCCTTTTCCCCACCATTCATCATTTTCTTTAAAAGGATGAAACTGAGGCAAATATAATGCAATAACAGTCGCTTTTTCTTGATGTTTGGAATCGATATTCATAATTATGTGTGTTATTTGTCAATTGTTATATGTTTAATAATTTTGGCCGGAACTCCGGCTGCTAAACTATAGGCTGGAATATCATGAGTCACAACGCTATTGGCTGCAATAATAGCCCCTTTTCCAATGTGAACCCCTGGCATGACAGAAGCCTTTTCTCCTATCCAAACATTATCGTCTATAATAACAGCTCCCTTACTATAAAGAGGTCTTTGGAGAGGTGCTATAACCAATTGCTCTGCTTTGAATTCACCATGTGCATTATCGGTAATCAATACTTTCGGACCTGTCAGCACATTGTTGCCGATAACAATTCGGTTAATGGCGGTAATATGCGATTGTTGTCCGATATTACAATTGTTTCCAATTCGAATTTCAGGTGTAAAATGCTGTTCATTATAGCAATCCCATGCAGTCAGTCGGCTGTAGCTTCCCAGTACAAAATCATCACCGATACTTATATACTGTTCGCCCATATACACGGAGTCTCTCCCAAGGAATGAATGCCTACCAAAAGACTTGAACATGCGTTTCCTTATGGCAGTGCACCCATGCACTTTCAAACGCTCCCAATAATATAGTATTTTATTCATTGTTCACTATTTTTTTGTCTGGTAATTCTTCTTGTTTATCCTTTGCAAATTGCATATAATAGGCAATAATGGTAATGAAGAAGAAACAGATGATATTATACGTTTCAAATAAGGACATAAGTAATAAGACAGCTAGACATACTGCTGTAAGTGCACCGATGAAGTTGTTGCACTGTTTGGAGGTCTTAAAAAGTTTAATAAACAAACCCATTAACAAGCTAAGAGACACAAGTCCTCCTTCCAATAATACCATCAGCCATATATTGTGGGGACCACTTCCTCCTATTTCTTTAACCATCCATTCTACATTTTGTGCTCCGTATCCTATAATTGGGCTGGCCATGATTAATTTAACAGCATTGCGCCATAAATAAATACGAGATGAAAATGTGATATTCTTATGAAGGACATTCACTACGAAATCAGCCAATATAGGCCAATTAGCCAAAGTCTTTCCTTGCCAAATAATGATGATAAAGAATAGGATATATAGCGCGAAAAATATCCCTATCCATCTAAATGGATTTTTTATGCGTTTGTACATTAGCAAATAGGCGCAAATAATCAATATACCAACGGTAGAAGTCATGGAGCCCATAGCGGTGACTACACATATATTACAAATCATCAGCCAATTTAGATTTCTTTTGCCTGTACCGGTCTTTAGTGTATAGATTCCCCATACCAGTAATGAAATAAGTCCCACTATTCCGGTTTGATTGTAGTTGCCGAACAGGTAACGGGCGTTGTCTCCGGTTCCAAGCCATTCTTCTTCCATCCATAATCCATGTGGAAACAATATGAATAATATAGTGTTTAGATAAACAAGGAATGAGAATAACACACCGATATGGTATAAATGTCTTGTGAAATCATGATTCCAATATAATTTGGCAATCAATAATATATTCCATATTGTTATCCAATAATAAATCTGTGTGAATTGCCGAATAGGTACTTGTATAAATGTATTGATAATCAAAAAAATCCACCATGCATGAATGGAATATATAAAAAACTTATTCTCAAGGGTAATTCGAAGTCCGTTTTTAACCTGTAATGCGCCCCAAATTAACACGCATATCATTTGTAAAAAGCGAGTGACGTAATATGCTAAATCTGTTTTGGGATAAGCAATAATAAGGGGACACACAAGAAGTGCGTATAGTCCCAATAGCCCTATTGAGAACGACGAGTTAGTTGTGTTTAATTCTTCTGACGATTTCATACATACTTTGTTTTTCATTCATCTGCAGTGAGGTGAACCATATTGCTACACTTCCGCCTATCATGGACAAAAGGAGTGTGATTATCAACCTGTATGGTGTTTCAAAATATTGGGTACACCAATAACTGATACAGCACATAGTTATAAATGGGACAATGACCTTATAGCAAACATTTTTAACAAATAGCAGGATATTAATATTTGCTTGATACTTCATCAAGACTAATCGAAGGAAAGAGCCTAATAATTCCATACCTACATAACACCATAACGACGTGGTAACAGGTATTCCTGCTTCAAGACAAATCCATATGCCAATTAAAGTCAACAATTTAGAGCTATAAAACCATAATGTATATACCTTGATTTTACCAATAGCTTGATTGGCGGAGGTTAATCCGATGGTTAATTGATCAAATATTGCTGCCAATAACATCAGTTGACAAAACTTAACGGTATAAACAGGCACCTCTGTAAGCCATAAACGTAGGATTGTTTCCATCTCAAAGATTAGCGGAATGGAGATCATGGACAGCAGTAAAAAAGCGTACTTGCTTTCATATTCAGCCAATCGTATCATCCGCTCTCTGTCCCCCTGACCTTCAGCACGCATAATTTGTGGATTGATGGCATTAATGATAGAAGCAGAGATAAACGCCACTGCTCCGGATACCTGTTGGGCGATACCGTACGCGGCATTGCCAATAGCTCCGCAGAACAGATTGATAAGCACTGCTATTCCTTGGTTGCGGGCAATCACACAGCCGGAAGAATACACTGTCCAGCCTGCAAAACCGCTTAGTTCTTTGATAAAGGAGAGATCGTACTCACGCCACGAAGGAAGATGACACTCCTCAAAATGGCGCAATGCGTAAACAGCAAATGCCAATAAGTTAAACAATGAGATACCGATTAGCAGGATAGAGTAGGTGATTAATTTGTCATAAGAAATGACATATGCCAAAAAGACAGCAATCAATAGTTTTAACACGCCATCCAATACATCAATGATTGAAATATATACAATATTCTCTCTCGCAATGAATAATGCCCGGAAAGGTGCCGTGATAAAGGTCAGCATGAGCATGATTGTCGCAGACATGTATACGAACATCGCAGCGCACTCTCTACCATCATCTATTTGAAGCAATCCATATATAATCGGATAGGCTATCGCTCCCAATATAACGAAGACGCCCGTACCTATCAACACATGTAATAACAGACTATTACCAAAAATGCGCGAAACCAAAGACATGTCCCCTTTACCATGGTAGAAAGAAAGATACCTCTGTGTGGTGGTAACTAAAGCGTTCGTCATAAATGACAACATTGTCACTACCCCTGCAACCACGCTGTAAATACCGAAATCAGTTTGACCCAACGCTGCAAGTATCAGACGCGTCGAATACAGCGACAGACCCACGTTGATGATTGTACGTGTGTACTGCGCTATCGTGTTGACTACTATGCGTTGGGATGAATTCATTAGTCTCTTCTAAAAATATCGCGTGTATAAACTTTCTCCTTTACATCATCTAACACTGCGTCATACCGGTTGGCGATGATAGCCTGGCTGCGAAGTTTAAATTGGTTTAAATCATTCACTACTTCGCTACCGAAGAACGTCGAACCATTCTCCAGGGTCGGCTCGTAGATAATTACTTGTGCACCTTTCGCTTTCACGCGTTTCATGATGCCTTGGATGGATGACTGACGGAAATTATCGCTGTTCGATTTCATCGTCAGACGATAGACGCCGATAGTGCAGTTCTTCTCCCGGTTGGCATCAAAATCACCACGGTGGTAGTAGTCGTAATATCCTGCTTTTGCCAATACACGATCGGCAATGAAATCCTTACGAGTACGATTCGACTCTACAATGGCCTCAATCAAGTTCTCCGGTACATCTTGATAGTTCGCCAGCAGTTGCTTGGTGTCCTTCGGCAGACAATAACCGCCGTAACCGAAAGAGGGGTTGTTATAGTGCGTACCGATACGCGGATCCAGACACACGCCATCTATAATAGACTGCGTGTCAAGTCCCTTCATCTCCGCGTAGGTGTCCAACTCGTTGAAATAACTCACGCGAAGAGCCAGATACGTGTTGGCGAACAATTTTACCGCTTCCGCTTCCGTCAGACCCATGATGCGCACCTCGATATCTTCTTTGATGGCACCTTCTTTGAGCAGGGCGGCAAAACCTTCAGCCGCTTTGAGCAAACGTGCATTCTCTTTGATGGTTCCTACAATGATACGACTCGGGTACAAGTTATCGTACAGCGCTTTGCTCTCACGCAGGAACTCCGGAGAGAAGAGAATATTGTCGCAGTGATATTTTTCCCGTACGGACTCTGTGTATCCTACTGGAATGGTCGATTTAATGACCATAATCGCCTTCGGATTGACACGCAGTACGGTCTCAATCACATTCTCCACCGCCGAGGTGTCAAAATAGTTGAGTCGGCTGTCGTAATTCGTCGGTGCTGCTATTACAACATACTCTGCATCCTTGTATGCCGAGTCGGCATCCAGCGTCGCCGAGAGGTTTAACTCTTTCTCCGCGAGGTACTTCATGATGTACTCATCCTGAATGGGAGACTTACGATTGTTGATCATCGCTACCTTTTCCGGTACGATATCAACTGCCATCACTTCGTTGTGCTGGGCGAGTAGGGTAGCAATGCTCAATCCCACATACCCTGTTCCTGCAACTGCAATTTTCATCATTTAATTTCCCTCATTCTAATAATTGTTTGCGCTTGGATGCCATTTGGCGTTTCCAAATAACTTTAAGTCTGATAACATCCTGTCTATATGGAAAGAAAAATAGCCCCCACAACTTTTCAATTTTTGTAACTTGATATAAACGCGTTATGCTACGAAATAGAGAGTGCTGTTTTATCCATGGTAATTGCATTAACGCAGGATATGCTTTGGGATTGATGCCGATTTTTCTTATTACTAGCGCATAATACACAGCTAATTGTTGGTCGTATTTTGTCCCATATTTTTGCTCAATAGAATTGGCTACTTTTTCCATCAAATACACATGACTTGGCCATTTATCTTTAGACATGATGGTAGAAGCTACTCCATCGTTACCTATGTGGTAGAAATAATCCGCTTTCGCCTCGGTTGCATAATCGTATTTCATGCCACTTAATATCAACTGAAAAGACAAATCGGAGTCCTGCATTGTGATTACTTTCTCGTCACATATTAAATGGTATTTCTGCATAGCACGTACTCTATATGTATTCGTTGAGATAGCCATCTGAAGGGCCATGTAAAGCATGGCTACTAGATCGTCATCAAACGATTTTATTCCATATACATAACCATCTGTTTCCTGTAAGTCTTTTCTGTAAGACAACATGGGAAAAATGCCACAATCTAATTCCGGATGCAGCTCCATATATCTCACTCGTTGCTCAAAACAATATGGGGCAACGAAATCATCAGCATCAAAGAAACATACTAATTCGGCATTACTTGCCTGCTCAAGGCCAATATTGCGGCAAGTTTGTCCGCCTTTAGGCTCTCTGTCTCGGCAGATATAATGTATCCTGCTATCCTTGGCTTGATATGATAGAATTACCTTTGCCGTATTGTCTGTTGAGCAATCATCAACACAGAAAACTTGCCAATCTTGAAACGATTGCGCAACTAAACTGTCTAACATTCGAGGCAATAACTTTTCCTCATTCCAGCACGGAATGATTGCAGCTATTTTACATGAATCACGATGGGGCATTAGAATCTTGTATTTGTTTTAAAGCATTCGAGCTTTAAATGTGTTCTTCTACACCACGGAAGTGAACATTTAACTCATGCAAATGTTCCAAAAGCGTTCCCAGCGATGTTCCTTTGGTCATTTCGGCAAACGCATTCACATCTTTCGGGAAACATTTGCCTCCGTAACCGAACTTACCGTCCGGACCCGGAACATAGGTGTGCGTGTCGTTAATATAACCGGACAGCAGTACACCGGTGTGTACCTTACGCCAATCCGCCCCCATCTTCTCGCAATACTCGCGGCAGGCATTGAAATACGTCACTTTGTAGGCGCCGAACACATTGTGCATGTACTTGGTTAACTCGGCCTCCAGCGGACTCATTACGGTGAATTTCTTTCCTACAAAAATCTTCGTCAGCAGCTCTTGCGCTCCAGTGAAGACCATCGTCTGTTTATTGAAGTCCTCAATGAACGTACGCTCTGTTAAAAATTCCGGCATGTAGTACACATTATGTCCGGTCTCCTTGGTCAAACGCTCGCTTGTACCCGGGAGAATAGTGGTACGAACAAATACCGGCACGTCCGGAAGATTTTTAATTAATTCCGTCATCAGACGCAGATCTTGTGTGCCATCTTCCTCTGTCGGTACGTGAATCTGCAAGAACGCGATGTCGATGTCGCTCAAATCATCATTGTATCCTTTGTACGGATCGCTAATGAATAACTTGCACTCAGGGTTGTTGTTCTCCAACCAATTTTTCAGGGCTCCACCCACGAAGCCGCATCCGATAATTCCAACCTTAATCATAGATATAATTTGTTTTTTTATTATTTTTTTTCAAAAAAGCGTGCAAAGATACAAAAAGATTTTCACATACGCAAGTGCGCGCGCATTTTTTTTATTTTTTTCAATATTTATTTGTGCATGTCATTTTTTTGTTGTACCTTTGCAGCGATTTTGCCTAAAAACGGCCTAAAATATAAAAATCAACGATAAAATGAAACAATTCAAATTGTGGAATACGCTGTGCGGATGGGTGGTTTTTGCTATCGCAGCGGCAACGTATCTCCTTACCATGGAGCCTACGGCTTCTTTCTGGGACTGCGGAGAGTTCATCTCCAGCGCCTGGAAGTTGGACGTGGGACATCCGCCCGGAGCACCGTTCTTTATGCTCATGGGGCATTTTTTTAGTCTGTTTGCCTCGGACACGAGTCATGTGGCGATGTGCGTGAATGCGCTGTCGGCTCTGGCGAGTGCGTTTACCATCCTTTTCCTTTTCTGGACCGTTACGGCGTTGGCAAAGAAACTCGTTCAGCCGGATTCGCTCTGGAAAGGCATCGGTATCTTGGGTGCCGGTGCGGTAGGTGCGTTAGCCTATACCTTCAGCGACACATTCTGGTTTAGTGCGGTTGAAGGTGAAGTGTATGCCTCCTCATCGCTCTTTACGGCCGTGGTGTTCTGGCTGATCCTCAAATGGGATGAACAGGCAGACGAAGAGGGTAGTGACAAATGGCTTATCGCGATCGCTTATCTGATGGGTCTCTCCATCGGTGTGCACTTGCTGAACTTGCTGACCATCCCGGCTATCGGACTTGTTTATTACTTCCGTAAGTACGAGTTCAGTTGGAAAGGTCTCATCTACGCTTTCCTCGCTTCCTGCGCTGTGTTACTGGTGATTCTGTACGGTATCATTCCGGGTGTACCGACCTTGATTGGTTGGTTCGAGTTGGCATTCGTCAACGGTCTCGGATGTCCGTTCAATACGGGCCTCGCCGTATGTCTGGTACTGATTGCGGCCTTCCTGACCTGGGCTATCTGGTACACTCGCAAAAAAGAATGGCGTTGGTTGAACACAGCGGCTATCATGGTGACTGTCATCCTCGTCGGATACAGTTCTTATGCAGCACTCGTGATCCGTTCCAATGCAGACACACCGATGGATCAGAACAGCCCGGACAATGTGTTTAGTCTCAAATACTACCTCAACCGCGAGCAGTACGGCGATCGTCCGTTATTCTACGGCCAGACCTATAACGCTCCGGTAGAGCTGCGTGTGGAGGGTAATATGTGTATTCCTGTAGAGAAAAAAGGACACGCCCAGTACGCTCCTGCACCGAAGAAAGAAGGCGAGAAGGACAAATATGTAATTACCGGTTATAAGACCAGTTACAAGTACATGCCGCAGTTCTGCATGCTTTTCCCGCGTATGTATTCCTCGCAGGGAAGCCATGTGCAGGCGTATAAAGAATGGGCGGATGTGAAGGGCAAACGCGTTCGGTATGAGTACTGCGGACAGCAGAAAACCGAGTACTGTCCGACCTTCGCGGAGAACATGCGGTTCTTCTTCCGCTATCAGGTCAACTTCATGTACTGGCGCTATTTCATGTGGAACTTTGTCGGTCGTCAAAACGACCTGCAGTCCTACGGCGACATTACAAAAGGCAACTGGATCTCCGGTATCGACTTCATCGACAATGCGATGTTAGGCGACCAGAGTCTGCTGCCTGCCGAGCTCAAAGAAAACAAAGGACATAATGTTTATTATTTCCTGCCGCTCATCCTCGGAATCATCGGTATCGTTTGGCAATGTAACAAGCGTGACAAGGACGGAAAAGCAACCGGATGGGAGAACTTTACGCTCACTTTCTTGCTCTTCTTCCTTACCGGTCTGGCTATCGTCTTGTACCTCAACCAGACGCCTTACCAGCCGCGTGAACGAGACTATGCGTATGCCGGATCGTTCTATGCGTTCTGTATCTGGATCGGTCTTGGTGTACTGGCACTCATCGATTGGATCAATAGTGCGTTGAAGTCCGAAGCGGGAAAGGCCTGCGTGGCTTCCGTAATGTTCCTTTTGTGCCTGGGTGTACCTGCGCTTATGGCACAGCAGAACTGGGATGATCACGATCGTAGTCAGCGTTACTCCTGTCGTGATTTCGGTGCAAACTACCTCAAGTCCTGTGAGACACAAGCGATCTTGTTCTCCAACGGTGATAACGATACCTTCCCGCTCTGGTACAACCAGGAGGTGGAGGAAGTAGGTACCGACCTGCGTGTATGTAACCTCTCGTATCTCCAAACCGATTGGTATATTTCGCAGATGAAACGTCCGTACTACGAGTCCAAGGCCTTGCCGATCTCGTGGGAATACAAGGACTTTATGCCCGGATCCAATGAAATTGCACGTGTGGACAACCGTCTCGGACAACCGATCAGCGTGGAGAAAGCGTTCAATTTCCTGCGCTCTGACGATCCGCGTACCAAGACCCGCGAGGGAGATAACTACATCCCGTCGGATCAACTCTACGTAGAGACTCCGGAAGGCGAGCAGATCTTCTTCAAGAAAAAACGCATGTACACGCGTTCGGAAATGATGATCATGGAGATGCTGTCCACCAACAAGTGGGAGCGCCCTATGTATTTCTGTGCGACCGTAGGAAACGACTATTACCTGGGTCTCGAGCCGTACATGGAACTGACCGGTTTGGCTTATCAGATCACGCCGACTCGCAGTAGGGATGGTCAGCCGCGCGTCAACACGGAGAAGATGTACGAGAACATGATGCATCAGTTTAAGTTCGGCAACATGAACATCCCGGGCATCTATATCGATGAAAACCTGATGCGTATGTGCCGCACCCACCGTATGATGTTTGCCCAACTGGCGGAACAACTCATCCGTGAGAACCAGCGTGAGAAAGCGCTCGAGGTGCTGGATTACGCCGAAGAGCAGTTGCCTGGCTACAACGTACCGTACGACTATACGAGTGCGTCGATGGCTTCGATGTATTTCATGCTCAAAGAGGACGAAAAAGCACTCGCGATCATGGATAAGGTAGCACAGACCTGCGTAGAATATTTGCGTTTTGCCGCATCGCTCGATCGCAGTCAGCGTGCAAGTATGGAGTCCACCACAGGTCGCGAGAATGCGATTCTCGGCTATGTGCTCCAGACTTGTGAGCGCTACGGACAGAATGATTTTGTAGAAAAATATTACGGCGATTATGCCGCTTATGCCAAATGATAGAAATTAATAAAATCCCGGTACTGTTGATTACCGGATATTTAGGAAGCGGTAAGACCACTTTGTTGAACCGCATTCTTACCAACGAAAAAGGTATTCGCTTTGCCGTTATCGTCAATGATATCGGTGAAGTGAATATCGATGCCTCGCTTATCCAAAAGGGCGGGGTGGTATCCCAAAACGATGACTCGCTTGTGGCGCTGCAGAACGGCTGTATCTGCTGTTCGCTCAAGATGGACCTGATAGCCCAGTTGCATGACTTGTGCGCGCAACATGCCTTCGATTATATCGTTATCGAGGCCTCGGGTATCTGTGAACCGGCTCCTATTGCACAGACGCTTTGCAGCTATGCGCAAATGGTTCCGCAGTTTGCCACCGACGGACTGCCGACACTCGATTGCATCTGCTCGGTGGTAGATGCGTTGCGGTTGCGCGATGAGTTCGATAGCGGTGATGCGTTAGCCCACTATATTCCTAAGGAAGAAGACCTCGCTGCACTGGTGATTGAGCAGATCGAGTTCAGTAATATTATTCTTCTAAATAAGGCTTCCGAAGTTAGCGAAGAGGAACTTGTTCGAATCAAGGCAATCATTCGCGCTATACAACCTACGGCAGAAATTATCGAAACGAACTACTGCGATGTGGACCTGGAGAAGCTGCTGAACACCCGTTTGTTTGACTTTGACAAAACGGCTACTTCGGCTGCATGGATCCAGGAAGTGGAGGATGCAAGTCACCATCATGAACATCATCATGACGACGACGACGATGACGATGACGAACACGGGCATCACGATCATCTGGCAGAGTTCGGCATTGACACCTATGTATATTACGCGCGTAGGCCCTTCGATTTAGGTCTGTTCGATGAGTTTGTGGCAACGCATTGGCCCAAGAACGTACTCCGTTGTAAGGGTATGTGTTATTTTGCCGAGGAGTACGACATGTGTTACCTCTTTGAACAAGCCGGCAAGCAGTTCAACCTCCGCAAAGCCGGAGAGTGGTTTGCTACCATGCCTAAAGAAGAACTCATGCAACTCATGGCAGACGATGCACAACTGCGTAAAGATTGGGATGACCAATACGGCGACCGAATGCAGAAACTGGTCTTCATCGGCCAGCATCTGGATCGCAAAGCCCTTACGGACGCCTTGGATAAATGTTTGCAGTAATTAGCGGATCTTACGAATAAGTGTAAGTCCGTCTCGTAACGGGAGGATAACTTGCTCAAAGCGGTTGTCCTCTTTTAGTCTGTCATTGAAGGCCCTCAGCCCTAAAGTCTGTTTGTCTTTGTCGTAGGCCGGATCGATAATATGTCCGTCCCAAAGCGTATTGTCCGCAAGAATGAAACCACCAACCGGAACGAGGGGATAAACGATATCCAAATACGCACAATATTCCCGCTTATCCGCATCAATAAACACCAACTCAAAGAGACCTTCCAAATTTCCAATCTCCAATTTACAATCTCCAATCCGCAATTCTATTCGGTCACCAATCGGTGAGCGGGATAGATTGCGTCTAATCGTCTCTTCCAACTCGTCGTTATGCTCGATGGTGATCAGTTTGCCGCCTTCTGCCAGCCCTTCTGCAAGGCACAACGCACTATAGCCGGTGAAAGTACCGAGTTCCAGAATTCGTTGGGGACGAATCATCCAACTGATCATACTCAGTACCCGTCCCTGCACGTGTCCGCTCAGCATGTGCGGATTCAAAACATGCACGTACGTGTCCCTGGTAATCGCTTGCAAAGCTTCGTTTTCCGGGGTAGAATGACTCGATATATACTCCTCAAGTATCATTTTGCTACAAAATTTGCTGCAAAAGTACAAAAAAATTTGCACATATCCAAAAAAAGTTGTAATTTTGCAGCCAAATTCAAGCATTTTAATAAAATAATGGAAAAAATTGACGAATTGGATCGTAAGATTCTGAAGATTATCACCCAGAATGCTCGCATTCCCTTCCGCGATGTGGCAGAGCAGTGTGGCGTAAGTCGTGCTGCGGTTCACCAACGTGTGCAGAAAATGTTCGATAACGACGTGATCACCGGTTCGAGTTATCATGTGGAACCCAAATCGCTCGGCTACCAACTCTGTGTCTATATCGGTATCACGATGGAGAAAGCATCGATGTACAACAATGTGATTGCAGAGCTGCAACAGATTCGCGAAGTGGTGGAAGCGCAATATACGCTTGGCGCGTTCGGTATCCTTATTAAAGTATACGCGCGTGACAATGAGCACTTGCTGCAGTTGCTTAATACCAAGATCCAAGCCATTCCGGGTGTGGCCGATACAACGACCCTGACAGCATTGGCGCAACCGATCTATCGTCAATTACCGATTGAGATTTAATATGGAGAGAGTAATTAGTGGAATACGCCCTACGGGCAACTTGCACCTCGGTAACTATTTCGGCGCAGTGAAGTCCTTCGTGAAGATGCAGGATGAGTACGATTGTATGTTCTTTATTGCCGATTGGCACTCACTCACGACCCATCCGACGCCGGAGAATATCCGCAATTCGGTCAAGACCATTTTGTCGGAGTATCTGGCTTGCGGTATCGATCCCGAGAAAGCACCGATCTATGTGCAATCAGACGTCAAACAGGTGTTGGAACTCTATCTGTACCTCAATATGAACGCTTATCTGGGCGAGTTGGAGCGCGTCACCTCCTTTAAGGAGAAAGTGCGCAAACAGCCGGATAACGTCAACGCCGGTCTGCTGACCTATCCCTGCCTCATGGCGGCTGATATCCTCATGCACAAGGCAGACAAGGTACCGGTAGGAAAGGATCAGGAACAGAATATGGAGATGGCGCGTTTGTTCGCACGTCGTTTCAACCGTATCTATAACGTGGAGTACTTCAAAGAGCCGGCTTCCTTCCATTTTGCAGACAAGGCCGTCAAAGTGCCGGGACTCGATGGAACAGGTAAAATGGGTAAGTCCGAAGGCAACTGCCTCTATCTCTGTGATGACGAGAAAACCGTCACCAAGAAGATTATGCGTGCTGTGACCGACCAGGGACCGACCCAACTCAACCAGGAGAAACCCGAAGTCATCCAGAACCTCTTCACTCTCTGCGAGTTGCTCTGCGGTAAGGAAGCGGCAGACTACTACAACGACCTGTACAACAACATGCAGATCCGTTACGGTGATATGAAAAAACAGATGGCAGCGGACGCGAATACACTTCTTGCACCTATCCGCGAGCGTATTCTGGCATATTCGTCCGACGATGCACTCCTCGACCGTATCATGCGTGAGGGCGCAGAGAAAGCAGCTGCACGAGCAGAGAAAACGATCGAGGAAGTCAGAGAAATCATTGGCTTTAGAAAGATTTGAAAAAGCTTATCTACATAGGAATACTGGCGATCTTGTGTGGCTCTTGCGCCTCACAAGCCCCGCTCGATGATGCCTATTACTGGCCGGATAAAAAAGCTCAGAGTACTCAGACTACTCCGAATAATCAGAATACTCCGAATAATCAGAAAATCGAGTACCTCAACGTCCAAGATACTACCGTAACAATCCGCGTAAACAAATGAAACGCCTCGCATATATAGTAGCTGTTGTCGGTTTAACTCTCGGCGCTATCTCGCCGAGCTTAGCCCAGGATTACGCTCGCATGAGTGAGCGAACGATCACGGGTACGGCGCGCTATGTCGGTATGTCCGGAGCGATGTCGGCGATTGGGGGCGATCCCTCTGCAGCGCACGATAACATTGCCGGTTTGGGACTCTATCGTCGTTCGGAAGCGATGATCTCGATGGATATAACACACGCCAAGCCGCTGACGCGCGTTTCGCTCTCGCAGGCTTCGTTCGTTCTCAGCCTTCCGGTCTTCAATACGGACAGTAAGGTCAAGTTCCACAACCTCATGATCTCCTATCGTCGCTTGCACGCATACAACCGCGAGTACTACATCAGCTCAGGGGCTGCTCCTTCTTTGGGCGCAATGTTGGCCAACACGGACGTAGAGTGGGATATTCCTTTCTGTGCGGATCCGTATAATTCCGGTTACGACCTGCGTTTGCGCGAGAGTGGGGGAATATACGAATTTGATTTTGCCTGGGCTGCCAATATAGCGGACCAATGGTACGTGGGTGCTGCGCTTAACTTGCAGTCCTACTCGCTTTCGGCAGATGCCGGTTATCAGGAGATATTCAGCAGTAAGATCGGTGTGAACGGAACCAATTACTACAATCTCAACGCGTCCTCGTTGTTATACAACGGTTTCGGTGCCAGCCTATCTGCCGGCCTCATATACCGTCCGACAAGTTGGTTGCGTTTGGGAACGGGTATCCAGACACCTTCCTTAGGTCATCTTACGACCAGTGCTGCCGGCACCTTAACCGCCCAGACGGACAGTGTGCGTATCTCCTACGCACCGGATACCAGAAGCCGTGACACGCATTTCCATCAGCCCCTGCACAGCTCCTCTTCGGTGGCTTTCCAGATTGGCGCATATGGCATGATAGCCCTGCAATATGACTTGCATTACCAACCGAACGAGGCTCTCCGGCATTCCCTCCGCGCAGGTATTGAAGTGATCCCGATTTTAGGCCTCTATCTCAATGCCGGATACGCGTACGAGAGTCCGTTCAAGCATATCGATAGTACGGTGCCGATGGATCCGACTTTCACGCGTCAGGATACCTATTTTATGTATCCGAACCACACCCACTATGCCTCTTTTGCAATAGGCTACCGTGGCCCGCATGTCATGATCCAGGCGGCTTACCAGTATAGTCGCAACAGTCGCGATCTGTACGCACATGAACAGATGGCTCCTGCAACCATCAACCAGGATATTCACCGAGTGGTAGTGACCCTCGGATGGCATAATTGAAACGGCGTCCTGCATAACACATAGGAACCGGAAAACTCAACAAATAACAACTAACCGAGTGCAAATGCTTCACTAATGGCGTGCCGGTACTCTACGCCGAGACCCGCGAAAGCGGTAGCGATGAGGTGGCCGGATTACAGAGGAAAAAGCAGGCCTCAATTCCTATCTATCGGAAGTTTTCTCGAGTAAAAAGTTATGCAGACGCTTTTTTTGTGCCCAAATATTTGCAAAAATGACGCAAAGCTGAAAAATTTTCAATCACATTTGAAAAAAAACATTAAAAATTACATATTTTCTTGTGTGTTTGAAAAAAAAGTAGTATCTTTGCGGCGGTTTTTAATTGATTGCTTATATGTTAGAGCAAATTCGCAAGTACAATCTTTGGGATGGCAATGTGCCAGAGTTGGGTTTTTTACGTTCCAATTACACAGATCAAATACACGCTGCGACAGGTAATAATCTTGTTAAAGTTCTTATCGGTCAACGTCGTACCGGTAAGAGTTTTGTACTGCGTCAGTTGGCCAAACGGCTGATGGACGAAGGTGTTCCTGAGCAGAATATTTTATATATAAATAAGGAGTATCTGGAGTTTGGGGATGTCAAAACAGCTGAAGATCTACAGCAGTTATACCAAGAATACCGTTCAGCGTTTCATCCCCAAGGAAAAGTATATCTTTTCTTGGATGAGGTGCAATTGGTGTTGAGATGGGAGCAGTTCGTCAATTCGCACTCTCAAGATTTTGCAGAGCCACAAGAACTGTTCATCAGCGGTTCCAACTCTGATTTGTTATCTGGGGAATTAGCATCTTTGCTTTCCGGGCGATACGTTGAGTTTGAGATACTGCCATTTAGTTTTCAGGAATACACAGCGATGGAGAGTTTGCCGATGACGCGAGCCAATTATCTCCAATTCTTGCAAATGGGAATGCTGCCGGAGCTTTTTCATTTAAATACGGAAGATATGCGGCGCAATTATGTGTCTGCTGTCAAAGATACCGTTATGCTAAGGGATATAGTGCGTCGGTATAATGTCAAAGATCCGCAATTATTGGAAGACCTGTTCCGCTATCTGGTGAATAATGCCGGACATCTGGTTTCTGTTTCCAATATCGTCAATTATTTCAAATCACAAGGACGCAAGACCAACTATGAGACCTTATCTTCGTATATCTCGTATCTGGGCAAGGCTTTCTTGATGCACAAGGCAGAACGGTATCATATAGCCGGAAAAGAACTGCTTTCCGGAAATAGCAAGTATTACAGCAATGATCTTGCTTATTACAACTATCTGTATCGCGGTTTTTCCTATGGGATGGGTAGCCTGTTGGAGAATGCTATCTATCTGGATATGCGTCGCAAGGGATGGCTGACGTATGTCGGCGTGCACGGACAATCAGAAGTGGACTTTGTCGGCATAAAAGGCGAGCAGAAGATATACGTGCAGGTGTGTTGGGAAATGGCGGGAGACGAGGAGACAGCCAAACGAGAGTACGCACCATTACTGAAAATAGCAGACCAGTATCGCAAAGTTGTAGTCTCGTTGGATGAAATCCGATTCCCGAACAACAATGGAATAGAGCACCTCTTTCCCTGGGAGTTCTCTGCGCTCCTTTGAGAATGATGTAAGGTTTTTACTATGGAAGACAACGTCTCACTGAAGAAGGAAATCAAACGGTGACAAATTGTCACCAACTGAAATTACCAGCTGCAGACGGTAAGAAATATCTTACAGAACCGTGACAAATTGTCACGCTTTAAAATCCCTCCCCTGCGGTTAAGTTTTGCACAAAAACAATAAATCTGCATCAAAAGTGCAGATTTTTTTGCATATCTCAATTTTTTGTAGTAATTTTGCACTCGCAAACTCACGCTGAGGGCAATTTTGCTTTAAGGGTTGGGTTTGTTGGCGTCAATCCTCTCGCTGTGAAGCGGCTTTAGGGCTCCCGCAAAATTTATTTTGTGGGAAGAGGAGGAAGCACAACCATTACATTTGTTGCGTAGCAACTTAATCATGGATTGTCGCTTCCGACGACAGACATATTTAATGGCGTTTGCTAACGCTTGTTTTTGACTACTGAAACCTAGGAAATTTCAAAAGTCGAAAGATTTCAAAACAAGTAGTAGTAGATGCTCATGGGGTGTATCATACGCCTACGTGTACTTATTATAGTACGCGTATGCACACGTTTATACACAGCGTGGGTTTCTGCATTGCTTATTCGAATCTTTCGGTTTTCCTAGGACCTCAGTAGCGGATAAGCAATAAAAGAGATCCGCGTTTTATGTATAAAGGTCCGAAGTACGATTTTCTCATAGTTGGTTCCGGCTTGTTCGGAGCTACCTTTGCCTACAAAGCCAAACAAGCAGGCAAGTCATGTCTCGTCATCGACAAACGTCCGCAACTCGGCGGCAATGTCTATTGTGAGCAAACCGAAGGCATCAACGTCCACAAGTACGGTGCCCATATTTTCCATACTGCCAACAAAGCCGTGTGGGATTTCGTCAATGCACTTGTGCCTTTCAACCGCTACACCAACTGCCCTGTCGCTAACTTTCACGGCGAACTATACAACCTGCCCTTCAACATGAACACCTTCTATCAGATGTGGGGCGTTCATACTCCCGAAGAGGCACAAGCAAAGATCGCTGAGCAGCGTGCAGCTGTAACCGCCAAACTTGATGGATCTGAGCCTCGCAATCTGGAGGAGCAAGCGTTGCTTTTAGTTGGTCACGACATCTACGAAAAACTCATCAAAGAGTACACCGAGAAACAATGGGGACGACCCTGCACGGAACTTCCGGCTTTCATCATTCGTCGTCTGCCCTTGCGCTTTGTCTTTGACAACAACTATTTCAACGATCCGTACCAAGGCATCCCTATTGGCGGTTACAATCTCCTTATAGACAAACTACTCGAAGGCGCAGAAGTTAAAACCAACTGCGACTTCTTCCATGATTACAAAGATTCTTGGCGCGATCTTGCCGACACGCTCGTTTACACCGGACAACTCGACGAATATTTCGACTTCCGTTTAGGTCGTCTTGATTGGCGTACAGTCTCGTTCAAGACGCGCATTGAAGACACCCCAAACTACCAAGGCAATGCTGTTGTTAACTACACCTCGCACGAAGTACCTTATACCCGCGTCATCGAGCACAAGCACTTCGAGTCTTTCGGTCAAGCGGTCTATGACAATCCCAAAACGGTCATCAGCGAAGAATATTCCACCGAGTTCAAACCCGGCATGGAACCGTACTATCCTGTCAACGATGACCGCAACAACTCCCTTGCCGACCAATACCGTGCTCTTGCCGCTGCCGAACCCAACGTCCTCTTCGGAGGACGATTAGCCGAATATAAATACTACGACATGGCTCCAACTATCGAGTCAGCAATAAATGCCGTTGACCAAATCCTCACACACTATACTCACAGAAATGAAATACAAATAGATAATGAAATATATTCATCCGAGGAGATATTTGCGAAGATTGTTTAATCCAATAAAAGAGCTGTTCTGTTCCGGCATCAATTGGAGAAAGACTATTGTATTTAATTTTCACATGTTACCATACGATATAGCAAAGCATTTACCTATTTTATTGTATGGCAAAGTTGATATTTCGCATTGTACGGGTAAGATCCAATTTCTTTCTAATGAACCGATAAAACGAGGTAGTTGGATTATTGGACAAAGTGATTGTATGGTTAACGGTCTTGGGACCCATTATGATGTAACATGGATGGCAGTAGAAGGAACATTATTATTAGGAAACACAGGTCGTATTGCTAATGGATGTAGAATTTCTGTTCTCAAAGGTGCAACTCTAACCATGGGCAACGGGGTATTGCTTAATGCTAATGGAAGGATATCTTGTTACGAAAGCATAATTATCGGTAACAAAATACATATATCATGGGATGGACAAATATATGATACAGACTTTCACTATGTTATTTCTGATAATGGAATTGTCCGGCGAAGAAGTAAATCCGTTTCTATTGGCGATGGAGCATGGATAGGACATAATGTTACTATATGCAAAGGAGCAGCAATAGGAAAAGGCTGTATAGTTGCTTCCCACAGTCTTTTGAATAAAGATTTCGGAGAATATCAAAATTGTATATTTGCGGGTATACCTGCTGTGTTAGTAAAAGAAGGATATAAACGAATTTATAATCTAAGTACGGAATATAATCTAATGACCTATTTTACACAAAATAAAGATGTTAGTCAAATTATTTTAAACAATGAAAATCTCATCATTTGATATATTTGATACTTGTTTAGTTCGTAAATGCGGTACACCTGAGAACTTTTTTGATGTTTTCTCGTTAAAAGTATTTAATCACGAAGTTCCGGAATGGGCAAGGCAAGAGTTTGTTGCCGCTCGCAGATTGACAGAGCAAAAGTTGTGGCAAGAGAATCCGCGTTACACACTCCAAGATATATGGGTGGAATTTGAATGGTCGCATCAGTTCTTAAAACCCAAGAAAGAACTATGCCAATTAGAGCAAGAATTAGAGCGTGAGATGCTTGTTCCGGTGCTATCGATGCGCGATAAAGTGAATGAATGCCGCAAACATGGAGACATGATCATTTTTATCTCCGATATGTACCTGTCGTCTGATTTTCTCATCGATATCTTGCGTAACTACGGATTCTATCAAGACGGTGATGCGCTCTATGTCAGTTGTGAGTGCGGTGCTATGAAATGGGATGGAGAGTTGTTCGAATATGTACGCAAACAAGAGAACTTGCCATCATTCCGTCATTGGCATCACTATGGGGACAACAAGCAAGGTGACTATAATGCTCCAAAGAAATTAGGCATCAAATGTACACTCATTAATCATGCATATACTCCGTACCAGCAACAATGGGCAGAAAATGACTATTCGCTTGGTTTCAAGTATCCCAGTATCCTTGCTGGATTAGGTCGCGCAATCCATTATAGTACAGAATGGAATACACACACGGATTTTGTACTTGATATTATCGCGCCATTCTATTGCTCTCTCGTCTACCGAATGATGAAGGATGCGGAGCAAAGAGGCATAAAACGATTGTATTTCTGTGCAAGAGATGCTTGGCCATTATTCAATATTGCATTGATATTTAAGTCATTATTTCCTTCTATAGAAAGTAAGTATCTCTATATTTCACGTAAATCTTTGTATGAAGGCAATGAAGAGGCGAAAATCCGTTACTTTGAGCAAATGAGACTTGCTACTCATGGAAAAGATGTGGCTATAGTAGATGTACGATCACAAGGAAAGACTCAGCGTTTCTTGAGTGACTTTTTAATAAAAAAGGGATATCAAGAAGTATTTGGCTATTATTTTGAAATGTTTACACTCAAAGAAATGAAGTATTTAAATCCATATCATTGCGAGATCAATCATGCTTATCTCATAGCTAATAAGAATATGCATAGGTTGCTATCATCTTGGCAATTATATGAGGATTATTTCTCCATGAACGATCAATTAAAAACAGTGGATTATGAAACTGAATCAGGAAAGGCAGTTCCTGTATTTAGTAAAGAAGATGATTGTGAGAATAGTACCAACAACAATGCCGGTTATTGGATGAAAATCCATGCCCAGATTGTAGAGCAATATGCGCATTCTTACATAGGTTTAGGATTGTATGAATATAGTGAACATATAGTGGAAAATATTGTCACACCTACATTGACGAGATTTTTCACCGTCCCAGAAAAACATTATCTTGGAGCACTTACCGAGTTCTATGCATATAATTATAATGTGGGTAAGTATGTACCATACGTTGGAAATATTTTCTCAGTACAGTCTTTGAAACATAAGACGCATTATTTCATTTGGCGTAGGGCATCTATCGTTAATAGTTTGCCATCTTGGGTTACTCGTTTTATATTAAACAAAAATTTATAAAAGAGATATGAAAACTGCAAAAATAATCGTTTGTTGCCATAAGCAAGATGTTATGGCTAACCAAGAACCGTATTTTCCGGTTCATGTAGGAAAGGCATTATCTGATGCTAAGTTAGGAATCCAACCTGATGATGAAGGTGAAAATATCTCTGCCAAGAACCGCAGTTATTGTGAGTTGACAGGCTTGTACTGGGCATGGAAGAATCTCAAAAATGTGGACGTGGTAGGATTATGTCATTATCGTCGCTATTTCGATTTCCACAATCAATGTGATACCGTTATGCCGGAAACACCCTACAAAACAGAAGATTTTGGTAAACTTGATCTGAGTATTCCTAATGAAGTTCTGGAATCTATACACGACGGAGAGGCGTATGTTGTAAAGCCGCGTTTCTATCGAGAATCGCTCTATGTTAATTATTGCTTGGCACATATTTCGGATGACATACGCACGATTGAGAAACATATTATGACCACCCAACCGGAAAATATCCGTTGGGCATGGTATGAGTATATGCACCGTGGTTGCCAACTTCGCCATTACAATATGTTCATCATGACGTGGAAAGACTTCGATGCTTATTGTTCTTGGCTTTTTCCGCTACTTGCAGAAATGGAGAAACAGATAGATATTTCCCATTATTCACCTGTACAAGGACGTATATTTGGTTATATGGCTGAGCGATTGATGAACGTATGGTTGTTGGCAAATAAATTCCAATTACACGAAAAACCGGTAATATGGTTCAACGACTATCCTGGAAATGCTTCACGTAGCCATCTAAAATACTATCGCAATCTATTCCGTAGTAAGTTGGCTTTGGCGATAACTCGCGGCGAATATAAAAACTTCAAGAAATCATGGCAGTAAAGAAAAGAACACTTATCTCTGTTGTTATTCCCTCGTACAACCGCGCCAACACGGTAGGAATGACAATTGATAGTATCATCGCACAAAAGGTAGATGCCGAAATTGAAATTGTCATTGGCGATGATTGTTCCACCGACAATGCCCGTGAAGTGTTGGAGCAATATCGCCAAAAGTATCCGGACATTATCCGTCTCTTCTTGCGTGAGCAGAATATGGGACTCGGTGCCAATTGGGCGCAATGCATCAAAGATTGTCGCGGTGAGTTCATCTGCAACTGCGATAATGATGACTATTGGCATAATCCGAATAAACTACAACTTCAGTTGGATTACATGCGCAGCCATCCCGAATGTAATATACTTATCACGAATCACCGTACACATAATCGCGACACAGGTGAGATCAAGGAGTGCAAAGCCGTCATAGATCATCGGGATATACAAATGAATATGTGGGGAGGGGGACATTTCTGCAACGCCACCATTATGTATCGTGCTGACTTTATGAGAGCCCATTTGGATTTGGATGAGTTTATCAAACGTCGTTTGTCGCTCCAAGATTGGCCTGCATGGGTAATACTAACCGCTTACACGGATATTGATGTACTACCAGATTCAACAGCCACATTTGGAATAGAAACGGTATTGTACGAAGCACTTGCCAAAAATGCCTTTTTGCCAATTGATGAGATAGAGACTTCACAGCATCCCAAATTATTGGAAATGATGCTCTATGAATATTTGAAAACTCATTCAAGGTCTCAACTTCTTGTTACGACGCACAATGATGGCTTGCTGGATTTGGTGGATGATCTCATCAGAAAAGATTCGGTATGGTTCACTGAAAAGGACAAGGCTGGTGTAACGGATTTGTATAAACTGACAGATTTCAGAGGTGTAAACCGCCTGTCGTCTATCAGAGAGGC